>NZ_JBQQBQ010000045.1:0-83251 GCF_052245915.1 Nonomuraea sp. 10N515B | reverse complement strand
TTCGGGTTGGACATTCCCGCCGGGCACGCCGGCCATGGAGTCGGCGAAGCTCAGGAACTCGAACGCCGGATCCCGCTCCAGCTCGGCAGCCGCCCAGGCGAGCCCGGCCGGATCCACGACCTGGTTGGCCACCATGATGCGATCGACCCCGAACCCCCGGACCACCTGGGCCTGCCGCGGCGTCGCCACGCTCAGCCCCCAGGCGCCCGCCGCGAGCTGCAGAGCGGCGATCTCGGCTGACATGTGCGTCTTGGCGTGCGGGGCCAGCTCCAGCCCGTGGTCACCGGCGAAGGCCGCCATCGTCGCGACGTTGTGCTCCAGCGCGTCCCGATGCACCACCATCAGCGGGAAGCCGAGCCCGCCGTCGAAGATCGACAGTCTCCGGTCGGCCTGTTGGAGGATGGCCTGTTCGAGGACGGACTGCACAGCACCCCCTTCATCCCGGTCCGACCCTATCCCAATGACCAGGAACGGATCCCACGCCCACGTCCCAAGGTCCACGAGCGCAGCCCCGGGCGCCGGCGGTCAGCCCTCGCCCAGGCACCGGCGGTCAGCCTTCGCCAGGGCGCCGGCGGTCAGGAGCGGAGCGCGCGTCCGGGGGTGGCACCGGTGAGCTCGCCCCCGGCCAGCACGCGCACGCCCGACACGAGCACGTCGTCGATGCCGTCCGCGAGCATGCGCGGCGCCGCGTACGTCGCCCGGTCCCCGACCGCGGCCGGGTCGAACACCACCACGTCGGCCGCGAACCCCGCCCGCACCAGCCCCCGCTCCGCCAGCCCGAACCGCCTGGCCGGATGCGAGGCCAGGTGCACGACGGCCTGCTCCCACGTCCAGTCCTCCAGCTCCCTGACATGCCGCCCGAGGAACCTGGCGAACGCCCCGTAGCCCCGCGGATGCGGATGCCCGCCCACGTAGATGCCGTCGGAGCCGCCGGTGTGCGAGGAATGGCGCAACATCCGGCGTACGGACTCCTCGCCTTCGGGTCCCTCGTCGGGGCGGGCGAACACCACCCCCGCCTCCAGGCGCGTCTCTGTCAGGAGGCGGCGGCAGAGCTCGCCCGGTTCGACTCCGGCCCGCTCGGCCGCCGCCACCATGGTCAGACCCTCGCTCCACTCCATGCCGGGGGCATGCGAGATGGTCAGCCGTGGCCACGACTCCGCCAGCGTCGCCCACCAGCCGTCCAACTCCCCGGAGGCGATCATCTCCAGCGCGCGGTCCGGCTCGGCGCCCGGCACGGACGGCGGCAGTGCGTACATCGCCAAGATCGTGTTGCCCCGCAGGTAGGGGTAGGTGTCGAAGGTCAAATCGACGTCCTTGGCCAGCGCGTCCTCGACCAGCGGCAGCAGCACGTCGGCGGGCCCGTGCAGGTGGGAGACGTGCGCGGCGGCGCCGGAGCGGCCGGCGATCTCGACGACCTCGGCCATGCCCACGCCGGCCCTGGCACCGTAGGCCCGCATGTGGGTGACATAGGGGAGAGCGCCGAGCGGCTCGCACAACGCGGCCAGCTCCTCGGCGGTGGCATATCGGCCCGGCAGGTATTCGAGTCCGCTCGACAGCCCGGCCGCGCCCTCCGACAGACCGCGCTCGACGCGCCGCAGCATCTTCGCCAGGTCGTCCGGTGTGGCCGGATCGGGGGACGGGCCCATGACGTCGTAGCGGATGGTGCCGTGGGGGAGCAGGTATGCGGTGTTGAGCGGCACCGCGCGGTCATAGGAGGCGAGCAACTCGCCGACGGAGAGGGATCCCTCGAACGACGGCACGTGCTCCCCGGAGCGGGATCCCTCGAACGGCGGCACATGCTCCCCGGAGTGGGAGCCCTTGGCCGGCGGGCCGTTGACGGCGGCGAAGTAGCGTGAGGCGTAGGCGACGGTCTCGGCGGACCCGGGCGCGAAGGACAACCCGTCCTGCCCCAGCACGAACGTCGTCACCCCCTGTCGCAGCGCCGCCTGCTGCACCGCCGGGTCGAAGACGGCCGCGTCGCCGTGGGCGTGGCAGTCCACGAAGCCAGGCGCGACGAACCGCCCCGCGGCGTCGATCACGGTCTGCGCCTGCGCGCCGTCCAGCCGGCCGACCGCCGCGATCCGATCGCCGTCGATCGCCACGTCCGCCCGGTACGGCGGGGCGCCCGTGCCGTCGAGCACCCGCCCACCGCTGATGACTACGTCGAACCTCACCTCAGGATTCAATCAGAGCGCGACGACACCTCCGCGCAGACGGCCGACTTGTCGATCGGTTTTACGGCCAGCAGCTCGCGCGCCTCGGCGCGGGCCATGTTCCAGCCGTTCCACGGGTCGGGCCGATCCAGCCCGTTGGCTCTGACGACGTCGGCCAGCACGCAGCTGCGCTGCGGCTCCGGCAGCCGGTCCAGGGCCGGCACCGCCTCCGCGCCGAGGTTCCCCAGGTAGTCGGAGTCCATCTTGGCGACGCCGCGCACCTCCACCTGCGTGTACGCGACCCGCAGGTCGGGGTTCACGATCGCGAACGCACCCAGGCCGATGCCGGTGATCAGGACGATCGTCCGCGGCAGCCAGCCGGAGCCGCGGCCCCCGAGCCGTACCGCCCCGGCCAGCAGCACCAGCGCGAACACCGTGCCGAGCCACCAGACCGTGGCTTGCACCGTGATCCGCAGCCTGGACAGGCCGTATGCCTCGGTATAGAGGTTCATCCGGTGCAGGGCCGAGGCCAGCACCACCATCGTCAGCCCGCAGAGCACGCCCAGCAGGCAGGCCAGCACCCAGCGCTCGCGGCGTTCGGTCTTGAGCAGCCCGCCGGCCACCGCGACCATGCCGAGCACGAACACACTGACCACCACGAGCTGGAAGAACCCCTCCCTGGCATACTCCGCGTAGGTCAGCCCCGCCGTCTTCAGCACCCACGTGTTGCCGCCGAACAGCGCCGTGATCTGCACGGCAACGAACGACGCGAACAGCAGGTTCACCGCCGTGAGCGGGATGACCCAGATGCTCTTGCTCACCGTGAACTTCGTGTCCGGGCCGACGGGGTCGACCACCGGCCGGAGCGCGACGAGCACCACGGCCGCCAGCACCACGGCGAAGACGCCGAACAGGAAGATCCGCATCGGCGCCGATTCCGCCCAGGCGGGTGCGGTGGTCAGTCGCTCCACGTAGGAGGCGAACACCGCGTCCGCCGAGCTGAACAGCAGCCCGAACACCAGCAGCAGCACCGCCGTGATGCCGAGTGCGGCGAGCATCGGCATGACGCGCCGCCTGGCCGTCAGCTTCTTCAACGGGACGGCCAGGAACCACGGCACCGGGCCCAGCGCCAGCAGCACGGACACGCCGCCCCTGATCACGCCCAGCCACCCGGCGCCCGCCCCAGACACGGCCAGCGCACCCAGCCCGGCTCCCGCCACGAGCAGAATCGCCACCAGCCAGTCGGCGTCGCGCACCGCCGCCATGGCGATCAGCCAGTACGCCGTCAGCCCGAACGCCACCGTCCACGGCGTCATCCGCCGCGCCACCGCCGGCAGCGCCGCCGCGCCCAGCACCATGGACACCAGCACGATGCCCAGCCCGACCTGTGCCTCGGGCAACGCCACCGCCGCGAACACGCCTGCTCCGGCCGCGGCGGGCAACAACCATCGGGGTGTCTCGGGCAACTCGGGCCTCGGGAACAACGGCGGCGGCACATACGGCGGCGGTGGCGCCTGCCCCCCTGCCTGCGGCACCAACCGCCCTCCCATCTGGGTCCCGGGCGGACCGGCCGCCCGGCCTACCTCCTGGCCTCCGGCCTGTGCCCATGCCTGGCCTGTGGCCTGCGCCGCCGCCGCGGCTGCGGGCTGTGCCCCTGCCTGGCCTGCGGCCTGCGCCTGCGCCTTCGCCTGCGCGGGTGCCGGTGCCGGGGCTGCGGGCTGCGGCCCTGCCTGGCCTGCGGCCTGCGGTACCGCCGGGGCTGCGGGCTGCGCTCCTGCCGGGCCCGTGGCCTGCGGTGCCGCCGAGGCTGCGGGCTGCGCCCCTGTCTGGCCTGCGGCCGCTCCCGCTGCCGCGGCTGCGGGCTGCGCTCTTGCCTGGCCTGCGGCCTGTCCCGCCGCCGCGGCTGCCAGTGGTGCCCTTGCCTGGCCTGCCTGCGCCATGGAATGGGTGGCCGCATGGTACGCCGACTGGTAGGCCGTGGCCGCCGCCCGGCGGGCCGAGCCGACGCCCATGGACGCGCCGATCGCCCCCATGACCGCGGTGCTCATGACGAGCGTGACCAACGCCATCGCATCCCCGGCGGTCACGCTGACCAGCACGGCGGCGAACATGCCGACCAGGAAGCCGATCAGCACCCCGACCACGCCACCACCGATCATCCTGGCCAACGCGCTGCCCGGCGACGGCGGACTCGGTGCGCCCAGCGCCGCTCCAGCGAGTGCACCCGGCCCCACCGCCACGGCACCGCCGCCCGCTATGGCACTGCCGCCCGCCAGGACACCAACGCCCATCGGGGCACTGCTGCCCGCCAGGGCACTGCCGCCTGCTAGCGCACCGGCGCCCACCCCGGCACCGATGCCCGCCACGGCACGACCGTCGCTTGGGGTGTTCCCGCCGGCGGTCGAGGCGCCTGCGACGTTCGCAGGACGCCTGTCGTTCGCGGCGCCGGCCGCGATCGCGGCTTCCCTGTCGAACGGAGCGCCGACGGCAGTTGCCGGGCCGCTGTCGGCCAGACGCGCGACGGTGCCGTCGCCGGCAGGCCCGGCGCCTGCCGCCACAAGCCCGTCCGGATCAGCCCCCGCGGTCATCGGGCCGGGTGCGGTTGCGAAGCGGCCGGTCACCGAAGCACCGACCCCTGTCACGACGCCCCCCTCAGCGGGCACGGCGGCCGGATCCGGCCGCGTGTCCAGCGCCGGCTGCTGCTGTTCCGCCTCTAACGGCGCGTCAGCCATCGTCGTCCTCCCTGGTAAATCGACGACCATGCGGCACCCCGCACCATCGTCGATGCGAATGGAACCCCCGTGCAGTTCGACGATCTCCTTCACAATGGCCAGCCCCAGCCCCGCGCCCCCGGAGTCGGCCGCCCGCCCCGCGTCCAGCCGGGAGAAGCGCTCGAAGACCCGCCCTCTGGCCGAGGCCGGGATCCCCGGCCCCAGGTCGGCGACGACCACTCGCACGCCGGCCCCTTCCGCCGCCCCGCTCACGGTCACCACCCCGTTCAGGGGGCTGTGCCGCACCGCGTTGTCGAGGAGGTTCGCGAGGACCTGCGCGAGCAGGTCGGGGTCGGCCCTCAGCGCCAGATCGCCCGGCGCCTGGGCCCGGATCACGACATCCTCGCGGGCCAGGGCCGCCTCGCGCACGGCCTGCTCGATCAGCGGCGCCAGCTCGATGGCCTCGGGCTCCATGAGCCGTGCCCCCGAGTCCAGCCGCGACAGGTCCAGCAGCTGCGCCACGAGCCGCCCGAGGCGCTCGGTCTGGGCGAGCGCGGTCCGCATGGTGACGGGGTCGGGCGCCGAGACGCCGTCCACGACGTTCTCCAGCACGGCGCGCAGCCCCGTGATCGGGGTGCGCAGCTCGTGGCTGACGTTCGCGACGAGCTCGCGGCGCTGCCTGTCCACCTCGCCGAGGTCGGCCGCCATCGCGTTGAACGCCCTGGCCAGCTCGCCCACCTCGTCCCGCGAGGTGGCGGTGACCCGCAGCCCGTAGCGGCCCTTGGCGATCGTCTGCGCGGCGCTGGCCATCTGGCGCAGCGGCTTGGTCATCCCCATGGCCAGGACCTGCACCATGATCAAGGCCAGGACGACGGCGACCGCGATGCGTACCTCGCGGGACAACCCGGAGTTGAGACCGACCTCGTTGACGACGAAGGCGGTCCCCACGGCCAGCACGATCACGATGCCGAGCTTGACCTTGATCCGGCCGAGGAAGTCCAGCGGCCTCATTGCCGCACCAGCGCGTAGCCGACGCCGTGCACGGTCCGCACCACGTCGGAGCCCAGCTTGCGGCGTAACGCCCGGACGTGGCTGTCCACGGTCCTGGTCGCGGCGGCCTCGGAGAAACCCCACACGTCGCACAGCAGCCGGTCGCGCTCGAAGACCTGTCCGGGCCGCTCGGCCAGACGGCGCAGCAGGTCGAACTCGGTCCTGGTGAGCTGCGCCTCGAGCCCGCGCACGAACACGCGGCGGGCCGCGGTGTCGATCTCCACCTCGCCCACCCTGATCACGGTGTCCTCGACGGCGAGCTGGGCCGCCCGCTCCACCCTGCGCAGCAACGCGTGGATCCGGGCCACCAGCTCGCGCATGCTGAACGGCTTGGCCAGGTAGTCGTCCGCGCCCACCCCCAAGCCGACCAGCACGTCGGTCTCCTCACCGAGCGCGGTCAGCATGAGCACCGGCACCGGCCTGGCCGCCTGCATCCGGCGGCACACCTCCAGCCCGTCGATGCCCGGCAGCAGCCGGTCAAGGATCACCAGGTCGGGATCCGCCTTGCCGTACTGGACGAGGGCATCCTGCCCATCGCCGGCCACCCTGACGTCGAAGCCCTCGGCGGCCAGCCGATTCCGTACGGCCAGCGCGATCGTCTCATCGTCCTCGACCACGAGGATGCGTCGCTGCTCTGCCACGTACGAAAGCCTAGAAGCGCCCTGTGCAGGCGACTACCTCCTTAGCGTGCATAAACGGTGCAGACTTGGCGGGTGAACACTGCCGGGTACCTCCGCCGCATCGGTCTGCCCCATCTCCTCAACGCCCCCGTCAGCGCTGAGAACCTGCGCGCGCTGCACGTCGCGCACATCGAGAAGGTCTCCTACGAGGCCTTGGAGATCTGGCTGGGCCGCCCCACCACCGTCGACCCCCTCGAATCCGCCGAGCGGATCATCCGGGGCCGGGGCGGCTACTGCTTCCACCTCAACGGCGCCTTCTCCGCGCTCGCCATGGCGCTCGGCTACGACGTGACCAGGCACGTCGGCGGCGTGCAGCCCCGCGGCGGCGAGGCCAACATCGACGCCAACCACCTGGTGCTGACTGTGCGCGGCCTGCCGTCGGATGACAATCCTGGCGGCGAGTGGCTGGTGGACCTCGGTCTCGGTGACGCGTTGCACGAGCCGCTGCCGCTGGTCGCGGGCACGTACCGGCAAGGACCCTTCGAGTACGTCCTGCGCCCGTCGGAGATCGCGCCCGGCGGCTGGCGGTTCGACCACGATCCCAGTGGTTCGTTCCAAGGCATGGACTTCGATGCGGCCCCCACGGACATGTCCGCGTTCGTGGAGATGCACCGCCATCTGACCACGTCTCCGACGTCCGGCTTCGTCCGCGTGGCCGCGGTCCAGCGGCGGGACGCCTGGGGTGTGGACAGCCTGCGCGGGCTCGTCCTGTCCCGCATCGGCGTCGGCGCCAACGCGGTCACGCTGAGCACGGCACGCGACTATTACGCGGCGCTGGCGGATGTGTTCTCATTGCCGCTGGACGATGTGAGTGCCGAGGAGAAGGACAAGCTCTGGCGCAGGTTGCACGACGCGCACGAAGCCTGGATGGCCGGCGGTGAGGGAGTGCCGTCGCCTGGAGGAGCGGCGGGAGCGTAGCGACCAGAGCGGGGGAAGGCGGCGGCGTATGGCGACCGAACCCGCCTCACGAAGTGAGGCCATGAACAGGGCGTGATGGCCACGGGGTGCGGACGGAGGCTATCGTGCACCTCGAAATGGGAGAGACCAGGAAGCTAGCCGGGAGATACCGGCTGCTCAACCCCCTGGGCGCGGGCTCTGTGCGCCTGGCCTTCGACGAACACGGGCACCGTGACGTCGCGGTCAGGCAGCTGCGGATCCAGCCCGAGCTGCGTGACGCGGCGCTGCACCGGGCGCGCCGGGCGATGGCGCTCCGGCACGGCTCGATCGTGCGGGTGCTCGACGTGGTGGTCGAGGACGATACGCCGTGGCTGATCATGGAGTTCGTCTCGGGGTCGTCGCTGGAGCAGACCGTGCGCTCGCGCCGCCCTCTCCCCGTCATGCAGGCGGCCAGGGCCGGCGTCGGCGTGTTGTCCGCGCTCACGGCCGCGCACGCGGCGGCGATCGTGCACGGGCACGTCGAGCCCGGCAACGTGCTGCTCACCAGGACGGGCCGGGCGGTGCTGACCGGGTTCGGGCTGCCGAGCCGCAGCACATGGCCGTCGGCGGACCTGTGGTCGCTGGGCGCCACGCTGCACTTCGCGATCGAGGGCAGGCCGCCGGGCCAGGCGCCTGCCGAGGGCCCGGACCCGCTCAGGTCGCTGATCAGGGCGACGCTGCACCCCACGGGACCGCCACCGGTCGAGGTGATCCGCGACACGCTCGAACGACTGGCCCTGGACCAGCCGCTGGATTCGCTCATCGAGTCACTGGGGCCGCTGCCGCCCGCCGAGGTGGCCGCGATCGGGCTGGCCGCGCTGGACCGGCTCGAGCGAGGGATCCACGGCGGGGTGCAGCCCGGGAACGTTCTCATGGACGCGCACGGCCGGGCGACCCTGCTCCCGTCGCTGCGTTCGGGCACCCTGCCCGCCTACACGGCTCCTGAGGGCGGGCAGAGTCCGGCGGCCGACCTGTGGTCGCTCGGGGCCACGCTCTTCGCCGCCGTCGAGGGGACGCCGCCCGCTCCGGGCGCCTCGCTGGGCAGGGCAGGCCCGCTGGCCCCGATCCTTGCCCGGCTGCTGTCGGGAAATCCGGCCGACCGCCCGTCCCTGGACGAGCTGCGCCGGGACCTGCACACCGTGGCGCGTCATTGAGATACATCGCGAGTGGGAACCAAGACAATAGGCTCACTCGTTGGATCCACGACGCAGAATGGGGAAGAGGCGGGGCACGCGCTCCGTGCTCGGACGAAGCTCGGAGGAAGTTGAGTATGTCGCCAGTCCAGAAGTACGCCATAGGCGCCGGCGCCGCGGTTCTGATCTCGCTGATCTTCCTGCCCGGATGGGTCACCCTGCTGGTCGTCCTCGGCCTGATCGCCGCCCCGGTGGTCGGCTATTTCATGCTCGACCCGTCGCAGCGCGAGCGGCTCAAGAGGGTCCGCAGGCGCGGCATCGGCCGCTGAGTCCCGATCGGCGGGGGTCGTTCAGGCCTCCGCCGCGGCCAGCGCCGACTGCACGCGCTGGGTCACCCTGCGCTCGATGTAGAACGACAGGAACGGCACCGTGCCGCCGAGCATGACGCCGAGCATGTATTGCCACGTCCAGCGTGCCTTCATGCCCAGATTCATGACCGTGAGCAGATAGATCATGTAGAACCCGCCGTGGATCGGCGCGGTGATCTTCGACATGGCCGCGTCGCCGAAACCATAACGCAGCACCATGGCGAGGCAGAGCACGAGCAGCATGACGCCGACCACGTAGGCGAGCACCCGGAAGGGCTTCAGAGCCGATTCCACGATTTAACCTTCCAGAGCCATCTGAGGGGACTTGGCGCGGTCCCGATCCGCCCGTACGGCGTCGCGGACGAAGTGGAACCACATGAAAACGGCGAATCCCGCGAAGATCCACCAGTTAGCGGCATATGCCAGATTACGCCAGGTCAGCGTGCCACCGACCTCCGGCGGCGCTACCTTGACCTGGGCCAGCGAACCGGACGGCGGCTGCGCCACCACATAACCGGTGCGTACCTTCTGCCCGGTCCACAGGTTGATCAGCTCGCCCGTGGACACCGTCTGGACCTGACCGGCCGGCAGGCCCTCGGAGCGCCGCTGCACGCTGTCGGTGCCCTGCTGCGGCCGCAGCCGCCCGGCCACCGCGACCCTGCCCTGCGGGACGGCCGACACCGCCGGGTCGTCGCTCGTGGCCACCCAGCCCCGCACCACCGGCATCAGCGTGCCGTCGTCGAGCCTGAGCGGGGTGAGCACCCAGTAGCCGTCGCCCTGCGAGGCCTTGCCGCCGGGGGCGTCGACGTCGGCCCGCCGGTCGGCCACCAGCAGCTGGCGATCGGCCTCGTAAACGCCCTCCGCCGTGACCCTGCGGCCGACGCCCTCTCCGCTCATCTGGGCGCCCACCGGGGCGAGCGTGGCGACCGTGACGGGCCCTGGGTCCGCGGCGGCCTGAGGCTTTCCCGAATCTTGGAAAACGCCGAGCTGCCAGCGTCCCAGCAGGATGAATGCGATCAGGACCCCGATCGTGAGCAGGTGCAACCCCATGACGCGGGGTGAGAGAAGGGTCCTGAGCATGCTTCAAAGCTATCCGCCGAATAGGGTGGTCCCCTCATCAGGGGTTGTCTACAGATCCCGCCAAACAGCACAAACGGCACAGCCGATCACGCTAGGCTGCTGGCCATGTCTGACCAGCACATCGACCCTGCGGGCAACACCCAGGCCTTCCGAGCGTTCGCGCACGCGCGTGAGCAGGAGGCCGCGGCGAAGCCCAAGAAGTCGCCCCTGCTGCCCATCCTCGCGATCGTCGCGGTGATCGTGGTCATCGGCGTCGCCGCCTTCCTCCTCCTCCAGTAGGCCCCGAGCCCAGGACGACCCGCCACGACGCCGTGGCGGGTTTTCGTGGTGGCCTCGCATGACCTACATTGGACGGTGAGTCCAATAGGAGGTTCCTCATGGGCGACCCAGGGTTAGTGATCGTCGGCTCCGGCTTCGCCGGGATCTGCATGGCCATCAAGCTGAAAGAAGCCGGCTACCACGACTTCGTCATCCTGGAGAAGGCCGCCGAGCTGGGCGGCACCTGGCGTGACAACACCTACCCCGGCTGCGCGTGCGATGTGCCGTCGCACCTCTACTCCTTCTCGTTCGAGCTCAACCCCGGCTGGTCCCGGATGTTCCCGCCACGAGAGGAGATCCAGGCCTACCTGCGCTCGTGTGCGGACAAGTACGGCGTGACGCCGCACATCCGGTACGGCAAGAACGTCGCCGCTCTTGAGTACGACGACGACCGCCGTGCCTGGTCGGTCACCACTGAGGACGGTGAGACCCTGCGGACGAACGCGGTGGTCTCCGCCATTGGCGCCCTCCACATCCCAAAATTTCCCGAAATTGTGGGGCGGGAGTCGTTCGCCGGTCCCGCCTTCCACTCCGCCGAATGGGACCACTCGGCGGACCTGACCGGCAAGCGGGTCGCCGTCATCGGCACCGGCGCGTCCGCTGTTCAGTTCGTCCCCCAGATCGCCCCGGCGGCCGCTCACGTGACCGTCTTCCAGCGCACACCCCCATGGCTCATCCCCAAGCCCGACTTCGCCTTCTCGCCCGGCGCACGCAGGCTCCTCCGCCTGCCCGGCGCGACCAGGACCCTGCGCAACGCTCTCTACTGGGCCCTGGAGACCAGGGCCCTGGGCTTCGCCGTGCACCCGCGCCTGATGAAGCCTCACGAGAGGCTGGCGCTCAGGCACCTGGACGCACAGGTCCCCGACCCGGAACTGCGCCGCGCCCTCACGCCCGGCTACCTGATCGGCTGCAAGCGCGTCCTCGTCTCCAGCGACTACTACCCGGCCCTGACCAGGGACGACGTCTCACTCGTCACCGACGGGATCACCGAGATCCGCGAGCGGTCGATCATGGACGCCGCGGGCGTCGAACACGAGGTGGACATGATCATCTATGGCACGGGTTTCAAGGTGGTGGACGCGCTCGCCGACCGGCGCATCGCCGGCCGCGGCGGGCTGACGATCCAGGAGGCGTGGAAGGAAGGCGTGGAGGCCTACTACGGCATCGCCACGGCCGGTTTCCCGAACCTGTTCTTCCTGCTCGGCCCGAACACCGGCCTCGGGCACACCTCCGTCGTCTTCATGATCGAATCGCAGGTCCGCTACGTCGTCGAAGGCCTGCGCCTGCTCTCCAGGACCCAGGCCAGGGCCCTCGACGTCCGTCCCGAGGCGCAGCGGGCGTTCAACCGGCGGCTGCGCGCGCGGCTCGACCCGCTGGTGTGGAACGCGGGCGGCTGCCACTCCTGGTATCTGGACGAGCATGGAGTGAACCGGACGATCTGGCCCGGGTTCACGTTCGAGTACTGGGCGCGTACCAGGCGGGTGCGGCCGGACGCGTACGAGCTCATCTACTGACGTCAGACGCCGTCGAGCAGCGCCGCCACCGCCTCGCCGGCGAAGTCGTCCGGCACGCGCAGGCCGCGGAACACCGTACGCATCCACACCGCCCCGGCCAGCAGGTCGACGATCAGCATCGGATCGGCCGACTCCTTCAGCTCACCCCGCCGCACCGCACGTTCGAAGATCTCCCGTTCCCGCGCGAACCGGTCGGCGAAGAACCTGCGCGCGTCCAGCTCCGGGTGGCGCACCGCGGCGGCCAGCGCGGTGACGGCGATGTCGCTGGCCGGAGGCTCGGTGAGCAGCCGTTTGACGGACTCGACCAGCGCCACCAGGTCGCCGCGCAGGCTGCCCGTGTCCGGGGTGTCGAACCCCAGCACGTCCGCCTCCACCAGTGCCGCCCCCAGCAACGCCGCCTTCGACGGCCACCACCGGTAGATCGTCGTCTTGTTGACACCGGAGCGCTCGGCGACCCCCTCCACGGTCAGCCCGTCGTAGCCCTTCTCGGCGACCAGCCGCAACGTCGCATCGAAGATCTCCTGCTGCTTCCTCGGCGCCATACGGGTCATTTTCTCCCGGTGAACGCCGTGGCCACGCCCAGGCCGAGGTAGACCACGCCGCTGACGTACCGCAGGGCTCTGGTCTGCCTGCTGATGCGGGTGCCGAGGGCGCCGGCCGCGCACGCGTACACGATGTCCGACAGCAGGCCCAGCAGCAGCAGCGTCAGGCCGAACACCACCACCTGCAGCGCGGGGGAGCCCGCGCCGGGGTCCACGAACTGCGGCAGGAACGCCAGGAAGAACAGTGCCACTTTGGGGTTCAGCACGTTGACCAGCACGCCTTCGAGGAAGACCTTGCGCAGCGGCTGCGGGGGCGGCGTCCGGCCTTCCTCCTGCTTGCCGGTGAACGCGCGGATCCCCAGATAGATCAGGTACGCGACGCCGGCCCACTTGACGAGGGCGAACAGCGTGGCCGACTGCGAGATGACGTACGACAGCCCCGCCGCGGCGGCGACGATGTGCACGAGCGTGCCGGCCTCCACGCCGAAGGCGCTGGCCAGGCCTGCCGATCGGCCCTGGGCGAGCCCTCTGGCGGTGATGTACAGGTGGTTCGGGCCGGGGATGAGCACCAAGACCAGCGAGGCGCTGACGAAGAAGACGTACGTGGTGGGGGAGATCATGAAGAGCAGCTTAGGTCCGCTTTGGTACGGCTCCGAGTGCCAATGGAAGGCCAATTTCATGGACCAATCGACTGTCGGTGCGGCGTGGCATAGTTGCTGACGTGAACGGTCTTCTCGTCGGGCGCTCAGCGGAGCTGGCCAGACTCGTGCGGGTGCTCCAGTCTGCCGTCGAGGGCACGGCCGGCGTCGCGCTCGTCGGCGGGGACGCGGGCATCGGCAAAACCCGGCTGGTCTCCGAGCTGGTCGAGCAGGCCCGCGAGCGGGGTGTCCACGTGCTGGTCGGCCAGTGCGCCGAGCTGGGTGACGCGCTGCCCTACCTGCCGCTGGCCGACGCCCTGCGCGGCGCCCAGCCGCCCGTGCGCGAGGCCGCCGCCGCGCATCCCATGCTGGGCCAGCTGCTGCCCGGCACCGAGAGCGCGCCCTCGACCGGGCTCACCCAGCAGCGGCTGTTCGGCTCGCTGCTCGGGTTGCTGGCCGACGTGCAGCCGGTGCTGTTCGTGATCGAGGACCTGCACTGGGCCGACCGCTCCACCCGCGACCTGCTGGTCTTCCTCAGCCGCATGGTGCAGACCGAGCAGGTCTGCGTCGTGGGCACCTACCGCACCGACGACATCCACCGCCGTCATCCGCTGCGGTCCGTGCTCGCCGAGCTCAAGCGCCTGCCCACGGTGACCAGCGTCGAGCTGGGGCCGCTCGGGACGGGCGACCTGTCGGACTACGTGGCCACGCTGGGCGAGGTCGACGCCCGCGAGCTGGGCGAGATCGTCGAGCGGGCCGACGGCAATCCGTTCTACGCCGAGGAGCTGTTCGCGGCCGTGGCGGAGGGCGACAACCTGCCCGACGGGCTGGCCAGTCTGCTGATGTCCAGGGTCGAGGTCCTGCCCGAGCCCGGCCAGCAGGTGCTTCGGGCCGCCGCCGTGGCCGGGCGGCGGGTGGAGGACGAGCTGCTGAGGGAGGTGTCGGGGCTGCCGCTGGCCGAGTTCGAGGAGGCGGTCAGGGAGATCGTCTCGCGCGGGCTGCTCAGGGTCGACGGCTTCGGCTATGCCTTCCGCCACGCGTTGCTGCAGGAAGCGGTCTACACCGACCTGCTGCCCGGCGAGCGTACCCGGCTGCACGCCGCCTTCGCCCGCCTGCTGACCTCCCCTGCCGAGCTGGCGCACCACCACCTCGCCGGCCACGACCTGGCCGGCGCGCTCGCGGCCTGCGCCGAGGCGGGTCGGCTGGCCGAGCGGCTGGGCGCGCCCGCCGAGGCGCACAGACACTACGACCAGGCGCTGAGCCTGTGGGATCGGGTGGACGAGGCGGAGGAGCTGGCCGGTGAGAGCCGGACGGCCTTGGCCTTCCGCAGTGCGGTGATGGCGGCCGACAGCGGCGACAACCACCGGGCCGTCGTCCAGTTGCGTGCGTTGCCGCAGACGTCCGAGGTCAGCGAGCGTCTGGCCTACTACCTCTACGAGACCGACGATCAGCCGGGCGCCATCGCGGCGGCCGAGCGGGCGGTCGAGAGCGCCGAGGACCCGGCCTCCCTCGCCCGCGCGCTGGCCACCCACGCCCGCACACTGCTCTGGAGCCCGCGTCACCGGGAGGCGGAGGTCCTCGCCATCAAGGCGCTGGAGACCGCCCGCTCGGCCGGAGCCAAGGACGCCGAGGCAGGCGCGCTGATCGTGCTGGCCTCCTACTTAGAGCGCAAGGGCGACGTGGACAAGGCGCACGACCTGCTCGAGCTCGCCTCCGGAGAGAGCTCAGGCGACCTCGCCATGGACCTGCGGGCCCGCTTCCATCATGCCCGGATCCACCACGAGCAAGGATTCCTGGCAGCGGCCGCCGAGATGGCCGACGACGGCATCCGCATGGCCGTCGACACCGGGCTCAAGTGGAGCACCTACGGCACCGACCTGCGCTTCCTGCGCTTCCTCATCCACTACGTGGCGGGCGAGTGGGACCAGGCGGAGACCGTGGCCGCCGGCTTCCCCGTGCGGGTCGGCACGATTCATGAGGCGACCCTGTCGTCGTTCGCGCTGTTCGTCGAGGTCGGGCGGGATCTGCCCGCGGTCGGGAGCCGGCTCGGCTGGCTGCGGCCGTTCTGGTCCGACGAGTTGGTCGGCTACATTTCCAGGGGTCTGGCGGCCGAGCATGCTCTGTGGCACGGCGATCCGGCCGCGGCGCTGGAGCACGTGCACGAGGTCCTGGCGATGCTGATCCCGGGCGAGCACGGCGTGTTGCGGGTGGCCACCGTCGGGCTGTGGGCGCTGGCCGAGCTCGGCACCACCGAGGGCGCCGACGACCTGCTGGAGCGCGTCCGCTTCGTCGTCGAGCGCGGCCTTACCGGCGAGCGCGGGCATCTGGGGTCTGAGGGGATCGCGTGGGCGCTGCGGGCCGAGGCGGAGTGGCACCGCGTCCACGGCCGCCATGACGTGGAGTCGTGGCGGAAGGTGGTCTCGGCGTTCGACTTCGGCTTCGTCTACGAGGTGGCGCGGGCCCGCTGGCGCCTCGCCGAGGCGCTGCTCGCGGCCGGTGACCGGGCGGCGGCGCAGGCGGAGTGGGAGCTGGCCAGGGAGACGGCGGGCAAGTTGCGGGCGGCGCCGTTGGAGAGCGCGCTGCTGGAGTTCGGGCGGCGGGCCCGGTTCGGCATCGCCGGCGGCGGGGGTCCAGGCGGCGCCGAACGGCAGGGCGACGGCGGGTTGACGGCTCGGGAGCTCGAGGTGCTGCGGCTGGTCGCCGAGGGCCTCACCAACCGGGAGATCGCGGAGCGGCTGTTCATCGCCCAGAAGACGGTGAGCGTGCACGTCTCCAACATCCTGGGCAAGCTGGAGGTCTCCACCCGCACCCAGGCGGCCGCGGCAGCACGCCGGCGAGGACTGCTGACATAGTGCGGCGGGTGTGCATCAGTGCACAGCAGCGAGCTCGTGCGGACCGCCGCCGGGTGCCGGGCCGTCAGCTGGTGATCGTCAGGTCGCGCATCAGGAAGTAACTCGCGTGGTCGGTCTGCAGGTAGGCGTGGAACTTCTCGGCCCGGGCCTTGGCCGACTTGTCCGCGGTGACGATCGTGATGATCAGATACTTCTTGGACGAGCTCGACCGGATCTTCCCGTACGCGTACGTGGTGTGCGCCTTGTCCTTGCGCCACGTCACCGCGTCCGAAGTGAGCTTGGACAGCCGCGTGGCGGTGTTCTTCGCTGCCTTCTCGTTCGGGAACGACATCATGAGCTGCACCGCCTTGAGGTGCCCGCCGTATGCCGAGTACGCGACCTCGATGGCGCGCTCGCAGTCGTACTTGGCCAGCACGCCCTCGCCGTCCAGCGGGTCGCAGGAGTTGTACGTCCAGCCGCCGACCTTGTTGGCGTTGAACTTGACGCCGCCCAGGCCGAAGCTCCAGTCGTCGAACTCGTTGTGCGTGAGCGGCGAACCCGGCTGGGCCCGCTTCGACGTGGGCGTGGGGTCGGTGGGGGCCGTGCTGGGCTCGGACGTGGGCGGGTCCGACGGGGTGGTCGAGGGCGGGTCCGACTGCTCGGGCGTCGCCGTGGGGACGGAAGGCGCGGTGCTCTGCAGGGCCACGGTCGTCGCCGGGCCGGAAGAGTTGAGGTAGAAGACCGCGCCGATCGCGCCGCCGCCCAGGAGGAGCACCCCTAAGGCGACCGAGAGCCCGATGATCAGGCCGTTGTTGCGCTGGGGCGGCGGGCTGAACTGCCGGCCCGGGCCAGGCTGGGGGTACTGGCCCTGCGGGTATGGGTTCTGCGGCCCGTAGGGGCCCTGCTGCCCGGATGGGTTCTGCTGGCCATACGGGTTTTGCTGCCCAGGTGGGTTCTGCTGGCCGTACGGGTGTGGCTGGCCCGGTGGGTTCTGCTGGCCGTACGGACTCTCTTGTCCAGGTGGGCCCTGCCGGCCGTAGCCGGGCTGCGGGACCGTCGGTCCCGGCTGGTTGGGGCCGTATCCCGGTTGCGGGGGCGTCTGGCCGTACCCAGGCTGGCCGGGGCCCTGCGGTGCTCCCTGTGCCTGCGGGCCCCACGGCCCTTGTGGCTGCTGGGGCTGCGGAGGCTGTGGAGGGTATGCCATCCCCCCATTCTGGTGCAGACCATAACCATGTGCCCCAACTACCCCAGCAAAATCTGGCCTGGTGCTGGTGGCTGTACTACGATCCGAGGTGCGGCGGTGCTCTCCCGCCCAACCCCCTGAGCGCGCTCCCACGCGGCGCGCCGGCAGCGGGGGCAAAGGGGACGTGACGCGCCTCGGGAGCGGTGGTCTGACCGGCAGGCGATCCTTTCGCGGCCGCCACGGGCCGCGGGCGTGGGCCGGGTCCTGGCGATGGTCGCAGGAAGAGCCGTCATGACCAGCAAGAAGCAGCTCAAGGCCCGCATCCGCGCCCGGATGGCCAAGACCGGCGAGAGCTACACGACAGCCCGCGACCATGTGCTGGGCCAGGCAGAGGCGCGTTCCGACGTGGGCTGGCGGTTCGTCGGCGGGCGTGATCCGTCCAGCGCGGCGATCACCTCCGTCCTGGTCAACCAGGGCGCCTCCGTGAGCGAGCCGCTGGTGTTCCTGGCCGGGGGCGGCATCGGCGCGGGCTACATCCTGTGGGAGTTCAAGCACGACGATTCCCGCCACGTGACCCTGGGCTTCCGCAACCAGTGGCAGTACCACGACCGGTGGATGGCCAAGACACTCGGCCGGCTCGGGGTCCCGTACGAGGAGCACCGGACGGCCGGAGCTCGGGCCGCCAGTGATCGGCTCGCCGCCGAGCTGGACGCCGGGCGGCCGTGCGTGATCCTGCCCGACCGCTACCACCTCGGCTACTGGCAGCTGCCCGCCGCGCTCGACGGGCACGGTGGCGGCCCCGTGGTGGCCTATCGGCGTGACAAGAGCGGCGTTTGCCTCGACGACCGCGGCCAGGCGCCGATCCGCATCCCGCGGGAGCGGCTGGACGCCGCGCGGGCGCGGGTGCCGTCGTACAAGAACGTCATGCATGTGCTCGGCGACGCCAAGCTGGACGAGGCGACGCTGGCGGACGCGGCTCGCGAGGGTCTGCGGGACTGCGCCACGCATCTGTCGGCGCCCTCGGACTCGTTCTCGCTGCCGGCCTGGCGGAAGTGGGCGCGGCTGCTGACCGACACCCGCAACGCCAAGGCCTGGCCCAAGGTCTTCGCCGACGGCCGCGGCCTGGCCGACGCGCTGCTGTCGTTGTGGGAGGGCGCGGAGCCGGTCGGCATGGACGGCGGGAACCTGCGCGAGTTGTTCGCCGACGCGCTGGACGAGGCGGCGCTCCTGCTGGACGAGCCGGAGCTGGCCGGGCTGGCCGGCCGGTTCAGGGAGATCTCCGCCCTCTGGCACGGGCTGGCCGAGGCGGCGCTCCCGGCCGAGGTGCCGGAGTTCGCCCGCGTCCGCGAGCTGACCGCCGCGATCAAGGAGAGCGTCATGGCGGACGGCAGCGCGGGCGGGGAGGAGGCGGCCGAGACCGGCCGGCAGTTGTGGCAGGCACGGGCCGCCGCGAACGAGTCACTCGCCGCCACCGACCCGTCCGAGCTGTTCGCCGAGCTCAGCGCCCGCCTGGGCACCATTCACGAGGCGGAGACCGCCGCGATTCGCCACTTGTCGGAGCTCATCAGCTGAGACTTCTGGAAGTTCGGCGTCCGGCCGGTTGACTTCAAGCCGACTTGAAGTCGCATGCTGGCTGCCATGTCGATGACAGAACTCATCCAGTTGCTGGACGCCGCCGACGCCATGCCGGCCGCCGACGCGCTGCGTGCCCGCTCGTACGAGCTGCTCGACCTCCAGGACGGGGCGGGCGTGGTGGACGTGGGCTGCGGCGCCGGGCGGGCGGTCGGCGAGCTGGCGGAACGCGGTGCGCGGGCGATCGGCGTCGACCTCAGCGAGGAGGTGATCGCGGTGGCCCGCGGCCGGTGGCCCGACGCCGACTTCCGCGTCGGTGACGCCTGCGACCTGCCGCTCAAGGACGGCGAAGTGGCCGGGTATCGGGCCGACAAGGTCTTCCACCTGCTCCCCGACGGAGCGGCGCGAAAGGCCGGAGAGAGCGAGGGACGAGCCAACGGAGGCCGCAGCAAGCGCGACCATGGGCACGCCGCCAAGGCGCTGGCCGAGGCCAGGCGGGTGCTCGTGCCGGGCGGGCGGGTCGTGCTGGTCGGCCAGGACTGGGACACACAGGTCATCGACTCCGACGACCCGGCGCTCACCCGCGCCATCGTGCACGCCCGCGCCGACCTGATCCCCAACCCCCGTGTCGCCCGCCGTCACCGTAACCTGCTGCTCGACGCCGGATTCGACGACGTGACGGTGGAGGTGCACACGGCCGTCTTCACCGACGCCACGATGGTGCCGCTGCTCGCACGGACCGCCGCGGCCGTCCGTGCGGCCGGGGCCATCACCGCCG
Organism: Nonomuraea sp. 10N515B; assembly: GCF_052245915.1. Taxonomy (NCBI): domain Bacteria; kingdom Bacillati; phylum Actinomycetota; class Actinomycetes; order Streptosporangiales; family Streptosporangiaceae; genus Nonomuraea; species Nonomuraea sp. 10N515B. The sequence continues at coordinate 63,764 of NZ_JBQQBQ010000045.1, read as the reverse complement.
AGCAGGAGAGTGTCTGGGTGGCCGAGCAGGCGGAGCGCGCCCGGTCCGGCCGCATGTTCCTGGCCTTGCCGCTCTTCATGGCGGCGGGCCGCGCGTAGGGTGCGTCAGTGCGGTGGTGGCTTGCCCTTGGGCGGGAACACCTGCAGGGCCGCCTCCAGCGCGGTCGTCTCCTCCGGGGTGAGCCGTTCGAGGAAGTGCACGAGCGTGGCGGCCTGGTTGCCGCTGCCGGCCAGCGCGCTGCGCATGAGGTCGGCGGTATAAGCCTCCTTCGAGGCGACCGGCTCGTACACGTAGGCCCGGCCCACCGCCCGGCGCTTGAGCAGGCCCTTGGTATGCAGCTTGTCCATCACGGTCATCACGGTGGTGTAGGCGATCTGGCGCTCCTGCCGCAGCTCCTCCAGCACGTCACGGACGGAGGCAGGCCGGCGGCGCGCCCACATGTGATCCATGATGGTGGACTCGAGCTCGCCCAACCCGCGCGTCATGTCGTCAATGCTACCGGCCGTCGTAGTCGCGCGCCCTCATCGCGACGGGAGCGAGGCGGCCACCCGACTGGCAACTAACGTGCGTAGTAGTAACGGCGTCACCACGGTGGTGGAGGGCGATCTGCGACGCCCGGGGGAGATTCTGGACAACGCCGAGGTCGCGGAGTTCCTGGACTTCGGCAAGCCGGTCGGGCTGCTGCTCGTCTCCGTTCTGCACCATGTCAACGACGACGAGGACCCCTGGCGGTCCCGAGCGGAGATCATGTCGTACTTCGGCGACATGGAGCTCCTCGAGCCTGGTCTGGTGCCGCTGGCCGACTGGCGCTCCCAGCCGGACGACCTGATCCGCCAGGACCTGACCCGCTACAACGTCGTGGCCGGCGTCGCCTGCCGGACCTGAGGCCGCCGCGATCGGGCAACGCCAGGCGATCATGCCTGCCCTTCTCCCCGCCGATCTTGCCGACGGCGTGCCGCCCTCCGTTCCACGTGATGTCACGGCATGGAACGGCCTAGGTGGTGAAGGCGCCTCCGTCCGAGACGGCGCCGGGAAAGGGGAGGAATCATGGAGACACCGCAGGCGCCGGCGCGGCCCGACCTCGTCGCGCTCAAGGAACGCCAGCGTTTGGGGTGGGAGTCCGGCGACTACGCACGCGTCGGCGTCACCTTGCAGCTCATGGCGGAACGCCTGGTGGAGGCGGCCGGCGTACGCGCCGGGCAGAGCATCCTGGACGTGGCCTGCGGCCAGGGCAACGCGGCCATGGCCGCAGCGCGGCGCTTCGCCGCCGCGACCGGCGTCGACTACGTGCCCGGCCTGCTCGACCAGGGCCGCGAGCGGGCGGCGGCCGAGCACCTCGAGGTGACCTTCAAGGAAGGGGACGCGGAACAACTGCCGTGCGCCGAGGCGTCCTACGACGTCACGCTCAGCACGGTCGGCGTGATGTTCGCGCCCGACCAGGAGCGGGCCGCGGCCGAGCTGGTGAGGGTGACGCGGCCGGGCGGGACGATCGGGCTGGCCAGCTGGACGCCTGACGGGCTGGTGGGGGTGCTCTTCCGGACGATCGGGACGTACGCGCCGCCCCCGCCGCAGGTCAGGTCCCCGATGCTGTGGGGCACGCAGGGGCGGCTGCGGGAGCTGTTCGGCGACGAGGTCGAATGGGTCGCGCTCAAGACGCGGACGTTCGAGTTCTGCTATCGCTCGCCTGAGCACTTCGCGGAATGGTTCCTGGCGAACTATGGGCCGATCCATCGCCTGGCAGGCACCATGGACGAGGCCACGCGGGCACGTTTCGCCGCGGACCTGGCCGAGGTGCCCAAGAAGTTCAACCGGGCCGACGACGGGACCGTGCTGGCGGCCGGCGAATATCTGGAGGCCATTGGCATTCGCCGCTGACGCGCGTGCTCACCGTCCCCGGAGCTCGACCAGCGGGGGGCCGCCCGCTGGTCAGCCGTGGACGGCGACGGGGACGGTGCCGGCCGAGCTCGCCATCGCCGGATCACAGGGCCCCGGCGGTGGAGTGGTCTTGGGGTTAGCGGGGCGTTGGTGCTCAACGGTCGCAGCGACGTCGCACCGGCCACCCGGTCGCGGGTGCAGTCCTTGCTGGTGGAGCACGGCTAGATCCCTCGCTTATCGCACCAGAACCAGGCTGCGGGCTCGGCCACGGTCGAAGTGTGGGTGGACGGGAAACTCTCCGCCTACGCCACTGAGATCATCAAGGGTGCGATCGAGGCCGGCGCCGAGTCGGAGGCGGCGGGTGCGCCATCGCCGCCATGCAGGTCGCCAGGAACCGCGGCCTGCGCATCCCCGAAGACCTCAGCGTGGTGGGCTTCGACGACACCGAGATCGCCACCATGACCTCGCCCCAGCTGACGACCGTACGCCAGCCGCTGCGCGAGATGGGGATGGTCGCCCTGCGTACGGCGCTGCGCCTGGCCTCCGGCGAGAGGATCGAATCCAACCACATCGAACTCGCCACTGAACTGGTCATACGCGAGTCGAGCCTGGCCGCCTGACGACCGCCCGACCGGACGACGGCGTGCCGCGACCGCACACCCCTTTGCATGGTCATGCAGTGATGTGTATATACTTCTGCTCGTGTCCAAGGTACTCACCTCCCTCCCCGTCGGTGAACGTGTCGGGATCGCCTTCTCCGGCGGCCTCGACACCTCGGTAGCGGTCGCGTGGATGCGCGAGAAGGGTGCAGTGCCGTGCACCTACACCGCCGAGATCGGCCAATATGACGAGCCCGACATCGCCTCGGTGCCCGGCCGCGCCACGGCGTACGGCGCGGAGGTCGCCCGGCTGGTCGACTGCCGCGCGGCCCTCGTGGAAGAAGGGCTCGCGGCCCTGGCCTGCGGGGCGTTCCACATCCGTTCCGGCGGCCGCACCTACTTCAACACGACCCCGCTCGGGCGGGCCGTCACGGGCACGCTGCTGGTGCGCGCGATGCTCGAGGACGGCGTGCAGATCTGGGGCGACGGCTCCACCTTCAAGGGCAACGACATCGAGCGGTTCTACCGCTACGGCCTGCTCGCCAACCCCTCCCTGCGGATCTACAAGCCGTGGCTGGACGCCGACTTCGTCAGCGAGCTCGGCGGCCGCAAGGAGATGTCGGAGTGGCTGCTCACCCGCGAGCTGCCCTACCGGGACAGCACGGAGAAGGCCTACTCCACGGACGCGAACCTCTGGGGCGCGACCCACGAGGCCAAGTCGCTCGAGCACCTCGACACGGGCGTCGAGATCGTTGAACCGATCATGGGCGTGCGGTTCTGGGACCCCGAGGTCGAGATCGCCGCCGAGGACGTCACGATCGGCTTCGAGCAGGGGCGGCCGGTGACCATCAACGGCAAGGAGTTCCCCTCTGCCGTCGAGCTCGTGCTGGAGGCCAACGCCATCGGCGGCCGGCACGGCCTGGGTATGTCCGACCAGATCGAAAACCGGATCATCGAAGCCAAGAGCCGGGGCATCTACGAGGCGCCGGGCATGGCGTTGCTGCACGCGGCCTACGAGCGGCTGGTCAACGCGATCCACAACGAGGACACCCTCGCCGCCTACCACGTCGAGGGCCGGCGACTGGGCAGGCTGCTGTACGAGGGCCGCTGGCTGGACCCGCAGGCGCTGATGGTGCGCGAGTCGCTGCAGCGCTGGGTCGGCACGGCGATCACCGGCGAGGTGACCCTGCGGCTGCGGCGCGGTGAGGACTACTCCATTCTGGACACGTCCGGCCCCGCGTTCAGCTACCACCCGGACAAGCTCTCCATGGAGCGGACCGAGGACTCCGCCTTCGGGCCGGTCGACCGCATCGGCCAGCTGACCATGCGCAACCTCGACATCGCCGACTCCCGCGCCAAGCTGGAGCAATATGCCCGGCTGGGCATCGTCGGCAGCGCGCACCCGACGCTGATCGGCGCCGTGCCGGCGACCCCGACCGAGCTGATCGGCGCCATGCCGGAGGGCGGGGCCGAGGCGATCGCCTCCAGCGGCGAGATCCCCGGCGACGAGCTGCTCGACTCCGCCGCGATGGAGTCCGGCACCGACTGACCCTAGGGGTGCTCACCCGCCCCTAGCAGCCGCCGCCCGAGGACACGTGCGGCCTCCTGGACTTCGGGGCACCGCACGATCCGGTACGCCGCCGGGATCATCACGAGCTGCTCGGCGTACCACACAGGGTTGCTGGTGCTGCCGACCAGGCGGGTGGTCTCGGCGTCGAGCGGCTCGAGCCGTCCGAGGGCCCGGGGGAGGCACCCCGCCACCGCGTCGACGGGGGCGTCGATGACGACCTCGATGTCGTACTCCCACCCGACGGCGAGATGCTCCTCGAGCGTCGCGACCGGGTCGAGGTCGGCGGGTGGGCTGAAGACGGCGTCGAGCACCTCCACGCCGCGCACCCGGTCGATCCGGTACGCCCGCCGAGCGTCCGCGACGTGGGACCAGCACAGCAGATACCACCGGCCGTGGCGGACGACCACCGCCCACGGGTCGACCTCGATGGCGCGCTCCTGCGACCCGGCCTCGGAACGGTAGCCGAGCCGCACCCGCCGATGGCTCGAGCAGGCCCGCACGAGCGTGGTCGTGGTCGCCGGGTCGGGGCGGGCGGCGGCGCGGTCGGGGGCGGGCGCCGTGGTCCGGCGGACGGCCTCGGCCTGGGCGGCCACCGGGCCGGGGAGCGCCCGCATGATCTTGCCGAGCGCGTTGCCGACCGGGTCGGTGGGATCGCCGGCGTCGTGGTGGCCGTCGAGCACGGCCATGACCAGGCCGAGCGCCTCTTCGGCGGTGAACCTCAGGGGCGGCAGCCGCAGACCGCGGCCGAGGCGGTAGCCGCCGTAGGGTCCGCGGACGGACTCGATCGGGATGCCGGCCTCGCGGAGGATGCCGACGTATCGCCGGGCGGCCCGCTCCGAGACGCCGAGCTTGTCGGCGATCCGGTCCGCGGTGATGCCCGGGCTGCCCTGGATCAGTTCGAGTGCCAGCAGCGCGCGTGCCGTGGGGCTCGCGTCGGGCTTCACGTCATCTCCGCAATCCGGTAGCAGAACGTCCGGAATGGAACCTAGCATGCGGGCCATGACCGAGGACACCCTTCACGAGCCGGCGATGACGGCAGAGCCCGCGCCGATCCCGGCCGAGCGGGTGACCATCGTCCCCGCCAACGAGGCGTCGTGGGACGACCTCGGCACGATCTTCGGCACCACCGACGCGGGCCGGTGCCAGTGCCAGCGGTTCAAGGTCGTCGGCTGGATCTGGCGTGACTCCACGCAAGAGGGGCGGACCGCGATGCTCCGCGCGCAGACCGCCTGCGGCGACCCGGACGCGGGGGCGACCAGCGGTCTGGTGGCCTACGTCGATGACGAGCTCGCGGGCTGGACGATCGACTTCGCCCGTGGGCACGGCGCCCGTGCGCTCGAGGCCTACCCGATGATCACCCAGCCGGGCAAGGAGATCACCTGGGGCGAGCTGCACGTGGGGGCACGTCAGGTCTTCGAGGACGCCGGGTTCAAAGAGGTCAGCCATCCCACGGTCCGGCGGGTGGTCATGCGGATCGACTTCGACCATGAGAACGGCAGGCGGGATGCTCCTTCCGTCGTAACGGGACGGGGCACACGCCGCGCCACCGCTTTGGGGCCTGAGCAGGTGTGATTCCCAGGTGCCTGGGGAGCGGAAGGTCATGGGCAGGAATCTGGTGGAGATCATCCGGCAGATGGGGATGACCGACCCCCGCCTGCTGGCCGCGGTCGCCGCCACGCCGCGCGAGCACTTCGTGCCGCCGCGCTCGGCCGGGCGGGCCGAGCAGGACACGCCGATCCCCATCGGCCACGGGCAGCCCACCTCGCAGCCGTCCCTGGTCGCTCAGATGATCGACGCGCTGACGCTGACGGACGAGGACACGGTGCTGGAGATCGGCACCGGGTACGGCTACCAGACCGCCCTGCTGGCGCACTTGGCCGATCGTGTGTACTCGGTGGAGCGCTACGCCGACCTGGCCGAACACGCACGGGCCAATCTCGCCGCGGTGGGCGTGACCAACGCCGAGGTGGTGGTCGGCGACGGCACCGCCGGCCTGCCCGAGCACGCTCCCTTCGACGCGGTCGTCGTCTCCGCCACGGCCGCCGAGGTGCCCGCCCCGCTGGCCGAGCAGCTCGTGGAGGGCGGCCGCCTGGTCATGCCCATCGCGGCGGGTGTGGCCGACCTCGTCACGCTGTTCACCAAACGGCACGGCAGCCTGGAGCCGCAGCGAACTGTGACGCCCGCGCAGTTCGTCCCCCTCATCGGCGAACATGCCACTGAGTCGCCCTATCAGGCCTAACGTGCCGAGATGGATTACATAGGGGACATAAAGTAGGCGCTGCGGCAAGCGCGCTGGCCGTCACCGGCCTTACCTCTACATCCACATCGATGTGGCGACGCGTCAGCCGGTGGAAGTGTCCATCGGCGCGGTGCCCGACCTCGGCGCCACGACGGAATGAGGCGACGACGGGCCCCGTCCTGACGAGGCCGAGCTCACCACGGTGGCGGTCCCCGTCACGAAGGGAGACTGACCCGCCGGCAGGCGGGCGATTCTCAGCGCCCGGTGGAATCCGGCAGGACCGGGGCGACGACGAACCTGGTCGTGGCCCACGCCACGTACAGGAGGGGCGAGCACAAGACCAGGAGGCCGATCACCGGCTTGACCAGGATGACGGCCGCGGCCAGCACGAGCACGGCCATGCTGACCGCGGCCAGGTACCAGCGCCGCGCCACCAGGTAGAGGCTGGGGCGCACGAGGTCGCGCAGTCGTACGGGCTCGTTCCTGGGCTCGGCCAGCAGCACCAGTGAGGCCCAGATCACGGCTGCGACCAGGGCCGCCGCCGTGGCGAAGAACGGCGCGAGCGCCGGCCCCCAGGTGGTGCGTGCCACGATGACGGCGTCCACGGTCAGCATGCTCACGGCTGCGGCGCCGGCCGCCCAGAGCAGCAGCGCGCGGGCGGCACAGCGGCGGTAGCCGCTCCAGAACGTGCGGAAGACGGCGGTCGAGCCGTCACTCAGCGCGGCGAAGCAGCTGAACGCCCCGGCCAGCGCGGGCGCGCACAGCGACGACAGCACGGTGAAGAACGGCCACGACGCCAGCGGGTCCCGCACGATCGCGAGTGCCGCCAGGAGCGGCGCGCAGGCGACGGCGAGCAGGACGTTCGTCATGAGACCGACGTAAACGGTGGAGAAGACCTTCTCGTACGTCGCCTGTTCGGCCGGGCGGAGCAGGCGGCGAACCGCCGAGCCGGCGTCGTGCCCGCTCATCCCTTCAGCCCGCTCGTCGCGATGCCCCGGATGAAGTAACGCTGCCCCACCAGGAAGATGACCAGGATCGGCAGCACCGACAGCACCGCGCCGGTCATCATCATCGCGTAGTCGGCGTCGTACTGCCCGACGAAGGAACGCAGCCCGAGCTGCACGGTCCACAGCTCGTTGTCCGTCAGGTAGATGAACGGCCCCATGTAGTCGTTCCACGTGTTGACGAAGGTGAGCAGGGCCAGGCTCGCGAGCGCCGGCTTGGACAGCGGCAGAATGATCCGCCAGTAGATGCCGTATTCGCTCAGCCCGTCGATCCGGGCCGCTTCGCACAGGTCGTCCGGGATGGACATGTAGTACTGGCGCATAAGGAACACGCCGAACGCGCCGAACGCCTGCAGCAGGATGATCGCCCAGTAGGTGTTCGTCAGTTCGGCCTGCTGCATCATGATGTACTGCGGCACCATGTACGCCTGCCACGGCACGGCGATGGTGGCGATGTAGGCGAGGAACAACGCGTCCCGGCCGGGAAAGCGCACCTTGGAGAACCCGTAGGCCGCGAAGCTCCCGGTGAGCAGCTGCAGCAGCGTGATCGTCAGGGACAGGAACGCCGAGTTGCCCAGGTAGGTCAGCAGCGGGATGCGGTCCCAGATCTCCACGAAGTTCGACCAGCGCAGCTCCTGCGGGATCCACTGCATGGGGATCGCGAAGACCTCGTTGTCCCGCTTCAGCGAGGACGACACCATCCAGGCGAACGGCACGAGCACGAGCAGCGTGACGACGGTGAGCGAGAGGTAGGCCAGCGCCTTGCGGATGGGGCTCCCGCCGGAGCGGTCCCCGTCCTCGGGCGCCGCCGGCGGGCGCCGCCGGGCGGCGGCCGGGGGAGCATCGTGCAGCGCGGTCATCGGGCGCTCCTCCGCTCATTGATACGGAACTGGACGACGGTGACGGTGAGCACGATGACGAACAGCACCAGGGCGACCGCCGAGGAGTAGCCGAACTTTCCTTCGGTGATGCCTTCCCGGTAGACGAGCTGGGCCAGCACCAGCGTGCTGCGGCCCGGGCCGCCGTCGGTCATGACCACGATGAGGTCGAGGACCTTGAAACTCTGGATCGTCAGCATGACGATGACGAAGAACGTCGTGGGCCGCAGGCACGGCAGCGTGATGTTCCAGAACCGCTGCCAGGCGCTCGCGCCGTCCACCCGCGCCGCCTCGTAATACTCCTTGGGGATCGTCTGCAGCCCGGCCAGGTAGAGCACCATGTAGTACCCCATGTCCCGCCACACGCTGGTGATGATCACGGACGGCATCGCCCAGTCCGTGCTGGCCACCCACTTGGGCGGGCTCGCCACGCCGAGCGCTTCGAGGACCTGGTTGATCGGCCCCGCCGTTGGATTGAACAACGTGTTCCACACGATCGCCACGGCGACCAGCGAGGTGATGTACGGGAAGAACGCCGCGGTGCGGAAGAACGCCACCCCGCGCAGCTTCCGGTTGAGCGCGATGGCCAGGCCGAGCGCCGCCACCAGCGTCAACGGGATGTGGCCCGCGGCGTAGTAGAGCGTGTTGCGCAGGGCGACGTGGAAGTTCTCATCCGCCCACAGCTGCTGGAAGTTCTCCAGCCCCACCCACTCCGGCGTGCTGTAGGAGTCCCAGTCCAGGAACGCCAGGGCGAAGGCCGCGAGCATCGGCAGCAGCGTGAACAGGGCGAAGCCGACGAAGTTCGGGAGGATGAAGCTCCACCCGACGAGGATGTCGCGCCAGGCCCGCCGGCGGTGAGGCGGGGCGGTGGGCGCCGGTGGTGTTGCAACGTGAGCCATGGCCATCCTTCTCCTGCAGGACCTGCGGCGACACGTGGCGGGCCTGGAGGTCTCCAGGCCCGCCCGGGCCGGTCCTTAGTTGAGCACTTCGCTCTTGACGCGCTCGTTCATCGACTTGATGCCGTCGGCGACCGACTTGTCGCCGACCATGATGAGCTCGTGCTCCTCCTTGAGGATGGTGTCGATGTCGGAGGTGTTCTCGCTGACCGGCATCTCGAGATTGACCTTGTCCGGCTCGAACGCCTTCTTGGACACCTCGTCGGTGGGCATGCCGTCGAGCGCGAAGTAGGCGCTGGTGATCTCGGGGCTCTGCAGCGCCGGCACCACGCCCACCTTGCTGATCGCCTCGGCGCCCGCCTTGCCCGCGGCGAACTGCACGAACTTCTTGGCCGCGTCAGCGTGCTCGGCCTTCTTGTTGACGGCGAAGGCGGTCGGCGAGCCGAAGGTCGTCACCCCCGAGCCGCCCGGGCGCTGCGGCATCGGTGCCAGCGCCCACTCGACGTCGGTCTTGCCGTTCTTCTTGGCGTCCATGAGGGCGGCGATGTACCAGGTGCCCATGGGCAGCATGGCCGTGGCCCCGGTCTCGAACAGCGTCTTGTAGTCCGACTTCTGCGCGGTCGCGGTGCCGAAGTCGAGGGTCGAGCCGGACTTCTGCACCCCGAGTGCCACGTTGTACTGGTCGGTGAAGAAGGAGTATTCGCCGCTGAGCTGGTCGCCGCCCGTCTGGGCCGCGGAGATGGCCTGCACCACCGACCGCCAGGTGTGGTGGTAGGTGCCGTAGACCTTCTTGCCGCCCTCGTCCTTGGTGAGCTGCTGCGCGAGCTTGGCGTACTCGTCCCAGGTCAGGGTCTCGGGAGCCTTGACACCGGCCTTGTCGAAGTACGTCTTGTTGTAATAGAGCAGCCAGAAGTCCTGCCGGTACGGCAGCGCGAAGTACTTCTCACCGACGTTGAACGCGTCCAGGCCCGCCAGATTCGCGGCGTCGCCCGACTTGGCCAGGTCGGTGAGCTCCTGGAGCTGCCCGCGGCTGGAGTAACGCGAGTAGTCGGTGACGTTCTTCATCGTGATCACGTCGGTCTTGTCGCCACCGGCGAGCATCGTGGTGACCTTCTCGGCGTAGTCGTCGGCGAGGATGTCCACCGGCTTGATCTTGATGCCGGGGTTCGCCGCCTCGAAGGCGTCGAAGAGCGCCTTGAACTCGGGGGTCTTGGCCATGTTCCACACCGTGACGCTCAGCGTGACGTTTCCGTCGCCGCCGCTCGCCGGCTCCGACGATCCGCCGCAGGCGGTGAGCGCAAGCGAGAGCGCGGCCGCGGCGCTCAGGGTCTTCACGAGGGGGTGGCGCACCCTTGCTGGCGTGTTCGAAGCGGTCATTGCTCCGGTCTCCTTTCTCTTGAGCCGGTCTCAGGGCTCAGGCGCTCACCATGAAGTCGTCGGGGGTCACGGCCGCGCGGGGCGGCTGACCGGACAGGTAGCGTTCGAGCTCATCGAGCGCGCTCTCACTCATCCGCCGGGTCTCCGATCCCAGAGATCCGGCGATGTGGGGGGTGATCATGACATTGGGCAGGTCGTACAGCAGTGAGGTGGCGGGCAGGGGCTCGGGGTCGGTGACGTCGAGGATCGCGTCGAGCCGGCCTTGGGCGCACTCCCGCTCCAGGGCCGCGGTGTCCAGGACGGCGCCGCGTGCGGTGTTGATGATGGTGGTCCCGTCACGCAGCAGGGCGAGTTCGGGCGCCCCGATGAGGTGCTGGGTGGACGGCAGCTCCGGGACGTGCAGCGTGAGCACGTCACAACGCGGCAGCAACTCGGGCAGCGGCAGCAGCCGGGCGCCCAGCGCGCTCACCGCGGCCGGGTCGGCATAGGGATCGGCGACGAGGACGTCCACCTCCAGACTGCGGAGCCGGTCGACGACCCGGCGCCCCACCCGGGAGAAGCCGACGACGCCGATCGTGCGCCCGCGGTTGGTCAGCTCCCCGCGTCCGGCGGAGAAGGACCAGTCCGCGCGCAGCCGGCGGGCGTCCTGGGCGAGGAACGGAGCCTTCTTCCCGGCGAAGATGACCGCCGCCAGGGTGAACTCTGCCACCGGGATCGCGTTCTCGTCGGCGGCATTGGTGACGAGGATCCCGCGCCGCCACACCTCGTCGGTGACGAACGTGCGAACCGTGCCCGCGCAGTGAAAGATCGCCCGCAGCCGTGGCGCGTCGGCCAGCCGCTCGGTTGTCAGCGGCGGACAGCCCCACGAAGTCACCAGCACCTCGACGTCGCGCAACCGGCGGCGCACGGAGGGTGCGTCGAGGTCCGCGGTCACGATCGGATCGCCCACCTCGACCAGGTCGTGCAACCGGCGAAGCTGCGGCTCGTGGAACTGCACGCTGAACTTCGCAGGGTCCATGACCAGCAGGGCAGGGGGTCGTCTCACCGGTGTCCTTCCGGGCAAGCGCTTACCAGTGCCGCTGATCATGTCTGATCATTACAATCACGTCAATACCTCGTTAATCAGAACGATCACGTTATCTGATCGATATTGATCGGTCTCGTACCAAAGAGCGGTCGGCATGGTACGAAACGGAGACGTTAACGTGTGCGATCACGGCCAGGAGGATCCATGCTCATGCTGCGGGAGTTCGACGACCTGCGGCTCTCGCCCCAGACCGGATGGACCAGGAACCACTGGGCGGCACTCGCCGACCATCTCCTCCTGTCCGCCCGGCGGTACGCCTCGGCGTCCCATGCCCGGATCTCCTTCCCCGGCCCGCCGGGTGGCTACGGGCCCGACGTCGACGCGCTGGAAGGCTTCGCGCGCACATTCCTGGCGGCCGGGTTCCGAGTCGCGGGCGAAGGCGGGCGTGATCCGCTCGGCCTGATGGAGTGGTACGCGCAGGGCCTGGCCACCGGCACGGATCCCCGCTCACCCGAGCGCTGGGTGCGTCTCGACGAGCACGGCCAGGCGAAGGTCGAGGCCGCGTCGCTCGCCCTGGTGCTCCACCTGACGAGGCCGTGGTTGTGGGACCGGCTCGACCCGATCGTGCAGGAGCAGGTCGTCGACTACCTCGCGCCCGCGATCGGCTCGGACTACCCGCCGATCAACTGGATCTGGTTCCAGATCGTGGTCGAGCAGTTCCTCGCCTCCGTCGGCGGCCCCTTCGAGCGCAAGGACATCGAGGAAGGGCTCGCGTTCACCGACGGCTTCGCCAGGGAGGACGGCTGGTACGCCGACGGTGCCGAGCGCGCCTACGACCACTACGCCGGATGGGCGCTGCAGTTCTACCCGCTGATGTGGAGCGAGATGGCGGCCGGGGACCCGGCGGCGGATTCACGGCGACCGCTCTACCTGGAGCGGCTCGAACGCTACCTGCACGACGCCGTCCACCTCGTCGGCGCGGACGGATCCCCGCTGGTCCAGGGACGCAGCCTGACCTACCGGTTCGCCGCCGCCACCCAGTTCTGGACCGGCGCCCGGGCGGGGATCGCCACGCCGGGCCCCGGGTTGCTGCGCCGCGCCGCCTCCGGCATCGCCCGCCACTTCACCGAACGCGGGGCGCCGGACGAGGACGGAGTCCTGACCCTGGGCTGGCACGGAGCCTGGCCCCCGATCGCCCAGTCCTACTCCGGGCCCGGCTCGCCGTACTGGGCTGCCAAGGGCTTCTTCGGCCTGTCCCTGCCCGCCGACCATCCGGTGTGGACGGCCGTGGAGGAGCCGCTGCCGATCGAGTCCGGCGACTACCAGCGAGTCGTCCGCGCGCCGGGCTGGTTGGTCAGCGGCACCCGGGGCGACGGGGTCGTACGGGTGATCAACCACGGCACCGACCACTCCCACCCGGGGACGCACCTGACCGACTCGCCCCTGTACGCGCGGCTGGGCTATTCGACCGCCACCTCGCCGGTGCTCGCAGGTGAGCACGCCGCCGACCCCTTCGACCAGGCGGTCGTGCTCCTGGACGAGGACGGGCGGCCGAGCCACCGCACGGGATTCGAGACACTCCTCCTCGACCGCCTCCCCTCGGGAACGGCGATCGGGGCCTCACGCTGGCAGGCCCACTGGGTCACCCCGGAGGGCGACGCTCGCGGGGACCACGGTTACGGGCGGCCAGGGACGGTACGCCTCGGGCCGTGGCTGGAGCTGCTCTCCGCCGTGCGCGGGCCCTGGGAGCTGCGCCTGGTCCGGGTGCGGGCCACCGGGGCGGAGCCCGGCCGGCTGCGCGTCGGCGGATGGCCGCTCCCCGCCGCCCACCCCGTCCAGGGCGACCTCCCCGCCGTGTCGAACGGCACCATGCACGCGCGCGTCATGGCGGGACCCGGGCTGGACCTGTGCGGCGTGCTCTCCGCCCAGGACTCCTCGCCGCTCGCACCGTGGACGCTCGTGCCCTGGTGCGCCACCACCGCGCCGGCGCGGCCGGACACCTGGTACGACGTGGCGGTGTTCCTCGGCGGTCAGGAGCCGGACCGGTCGCCGGTCCTGTCCTGGGACGGCCCGGCGCTCGCCCGCGTGACCTGGCCGGACGGGACGGACGACCTCCTGGACACGTCCGTCGCGCCCAGCGGACCGTGAACGCTACGACCCCGAGGACGAGCGCACGATCAGGCGTGGCATGCTCATGACGCCGAGGACGAGCGCACGATCAGGCGTGGCTCGATGACCATGCGGTGGGTGGGGCGCTCCGGGTCGGTCAGGCGCTCGGCGAGCAGCCCGAAGGCTGCCCGCCCGATGGCCGTCTTGGGCGGGCGGACAGCGGTCAACGGCGGGTCGCACAACTCGGCCACCTCGTCGTCGTAGGCCACGATGGCGAGATCGCCGGGCACGCGGATGCCACGCTCCTGGCACCGTTCGACCAGGTCGATCGCCTCCGGGTCCGAGTGGACGAGCAGCGCCGTCGTCCCGGAGGCGACGCATCGGTCGATCAGGCTCTCCAGCGCCCTGGGCCACTCGGGATCCGACTGGTCGACCGTGCTGATGTCCAGCGAGTCGTCCCGTGGAAGGCCGAACTCCTCGCATGCCTGCTGCCAGCCGCGCCGCACGTGCGGGCTCGTCGGGCTCTGCACGGTGGTGATCAGTCCGATCCGCCGGTGACCGAGCTCGACCAGATGCCGCACGGCCATGCCGGCCCCCAGCGCGTGATCGCTGACCACCGACTCCATCGCCTCCTGATAGGGGCCGGAGGCGGCGGTGCGCTCGATGAGCACCATGGGCATGTCGGCGTCCTGCAGCCAGCGCACCAGCTCCGCCCCTTCGTCGCCGGTCGTGGTGGGCGCGACCAGGAGGCCGTCCACGCCCACCGCCTCCACCAGCCGGGAGAGGTGGCGGCGCTCGTCGGTGGCCCGGTAGCTGGCGCCACGCAGGACGACCCGCACGCCGGCCGCCGCGGCTGCCTCCCGGACGCCGCGGATCACGTCGGGCCAGTAATAGTTCAGCGACGGCACCACCATGCCGATCGTGACCTGCGGTGCCTCCGCGTCGGATGCCGGCGACTCCTCCGTCTCGGCGACGCCGGCGAGCGTCTCGGCCACCGGCCCGTTGTGGAGCACGGCGCCGCCGCGTACCCGGCGGATGAGCCCCTGGGACGAGAGCAGCGCGATGTCGCGCCGGATCGTGATGGCCGAGACGTCCAGCTCGGTCGCCAGCTCGCTGACGCGCACCACGCCGCGCCGGCGCAGCAACTCCACCATCTGGGCGCGGCGCTCGTCCGGCAGCGCACCCGGCGAATCGGACACGGTCATTCCCCCACCCCCACGCGGACCTCGAAAGCGCCCCGCGCCGTGCCGGGCAGGTGCAGCTCCAGCCTGGTCAGCCGCTCGCCCCACACCTCGCAGAGCAGGGGGTCCTCCAGCATGCGGACGGTGAGCACGGCCGCCGCGACCTCAGGGTCCCACGCGACGCTCACCGCCCGCGCGCCGCCCGGCGGCCGGACGACGACCTGCCCGGCGGACGGCTGCTCCACCTGCCCGTTCAGCAGGAAATGCAGCACGCTCGGGTCGCCGTCCCCGGTGAAGCTCCAGGAGTCCCCGATCGTCACGCGTGACGCGCGCCGATCGAGCGACGCCGTCCGCCACCACCGCTCGAGCTCGGGTACGGGGTAGGCGGCGGCCAGGTCCAGCCGCACCTCGAACCGGCCGGGCTCGTCCACCACCTGCACGTCGCGGGCCCGGAACCCAGACCCCTGCCCCTGCGCCGCGCCCCGCACCTCGGGAACGTTGTGCCAGGTGCTCTGCATCGTCCAGATCGCATAACGGTCCGGCCCGAACGTCTGCGCCGTGTACGTCGGCCGCCCCGCGTCGACCACCACGGGAACGCCGTCCACGGCGACGACCACGGACCCGACGTCGTTGTGGTTGTGGTGCTCCCCGTTGTGCCCGCCCTTGACCGCGAGCGCGAGACCGCGCGCCGTCCCGCCCGCCGTACGCGCGAGGCCGACCTGCGTCCTCGGCAGCCAGACCCCGGCCACGAGAGGCGGCTCGCCGCGCTCGGCGTGCTGCCACGCGTCATCGGCCAGCTCGCAGAGCGCCC
Organism: Nonomuraea sp. 10N515B; assembly: GCF_052245915.1. Taxonomy (NCBI): domain Bacteria; kingdom Bacillati; phylum Actinomycetota; class Actinomycetes; order Streptosporangiales; family Streptosporangiaceae; genus Nonomuraea; species Nonomuraea sp. 10N515B. The sequence continues at coordinate 48,198 of NZ_JBQQBQ010000045.1, read as the reverse complement.
GCCCGAGCTCGGCGGAGGCGCGGATCCCCGGCGTGCGCTGCGACTCCGCGTGCCGGCGGGCGTCCACTTCGCCGAGCCCGCGAGCCCAGCGGTGCAGCACCTGCCACGGCTGGTCGGCCGGCGGCCGAGCCCGCGCGTCGGCGAGGTTCAGATACCACGGCCCGCCCAGATGCATGCGGTGCGGGAACCGGACCGTCTCCCGCACGACCGGGACGTCCGCCGCGTCGAGCCGCCCCGACGTGGCGTGCTCCAGGAGGTCGAGTGCCTCGAGCGCCCGGCATGCCCCGTTCCACCAGTATTCATAACCCTCATCGACGGAGCCGTCGGCCGGCAGCGCCGCGAGGTAACGATCGAGGCCCGCCACCGCCCAGGCGACCTGGCCGGCCCGCTCCCGCCCCGGCTCGGCCAGGCGCAGCGCGGCGACGAGCACGTTGCCGCAGATCCACGGGCACCAGTTGTGCACATCGCCGTCCAGGCCCAGCCAGTGCCAGTCGCGCCGCTGGACGAACGGGTCGAGCACCCGCACGCGCACCTCTGCCCGCACGCGTTCCCGCAGCCCGGGATAGCGCTCCGCCAGCCGGTCGCCGAGAGCCTGGTCGGCCCACGCCAGCTGGGCGGCGACGTCGGCGGCGCCGAGGTCGAGGCAGGGTGTCGCCACATCGGGCAGGACCGTGCCGCGGGGCCGGCAGGTGTCCTCGTGCGCCGGCCAGCACCACGAGCTCTGCTCACACAACTGGACGATCCCGTCGGCGGCCTCGTCCAGCCACGTCTGCTCGCCGCCCGCCTCGCCGCTCGCGGCCATGAGCACCGCTCGGGTCAGCCGGTCCTGGCGCTCGAACACCTGGCTCTCGTAGCGGGTGCGGTTGCCGTCACGGAAGTAGCGCGCGTACTGCGAGGCCAGCGGTTGCGGCCAGGGTGTGCCCAGCTCTGCCTTCGCCCGCTCCCGTACGGCGGCCAGCGCGCCGGACCTGCGGACCTGATCCCAGGCGGCGTCCCCCGCAGATGGGACCGGCAGCGCCGCCTCAGCCGGCAGCAGGCTGCGGACCAGGGCCTCCGGCGACATCGCGGCCCCCCAGACGGCACGCAGGGGACCTACCGCCCCGTCTTCCGCCGGTCCGCTCCCCGTCCGCCAGCCCGCGGAGCCGGTTGCAGTGTTCGTCATGGTCCTCCTCGCGACGCCCCCATAGTAGCGATCGAAAGTGATCGAAGTTGAATCAAATTACGCTTTCCTGGGCCTATTGATCGGAACGCCGCAAGCACCCGCTCGCGAGCGGCGTTCGGCGGGCGCCGCGCTGCCCGGCTACCTCAGCGAGCCGCGTTTGCCCACATGACCTGGGGTAGCGCGACAGTGAGGTACCAGTGAGGTGAGACCCATGGCCGACAGACAATGGTCCATTCAGATCGACATCGCCGAGACCGGCGATCTTGCCACCGCGTACGTCACTTTGACCAGCCCAGCCGACGTGCGGTTGACCGGGTGCGGCGAAGCTCACCGCAATCCGGCTGACCCGCCCGCGCCGCAGATCGGTGAAGAACTGGCCGTCGGCCGCGCACTGATCGATCTGACCGGCAAACTGCTGGGCGTGGCGACCAAGGACGTCCGCGAGAACGTCCGGTCGGCGACCTGACGTCCCTGATCCGCGACTTTGATCTCGGTCGAAGGAGCCCGCCGATGAGCGAACAACAGGATGTGATCGCGGTCCTGGTCGCCGACCACCGCGAGGTCGAGGAGCTGTTCAGCCGGCTGGAGCATATGGTCGGCCGGATCGATGAGAAGGCCGAGACCCTGGCGGAGCAGGTGGTCATCGAACTGGTGCGCCACTCGGTGGCGGAGGAGGCGTACCTATACCCGGCGGTGCGCGAACACGTCCCGGGCGGCGACGCGCTGGCGGATGCTGAGATCGCCGAGCACGTCGCCGCCGAGCGGACGATGAAGCAGCTGGAAGGGCTGGAGTCGTCCGACACGGCATTCTGGCCGACGCTGGAGCGGCTGATGGGCCAGATCCGCCACCACGTGCGGGAGCAGGAGAACGACCTGTTCCCGCGGCTGCGGCAGGCCTGTTCCGAGGCCCAGCTCCTGGAACTGGGCGGCCAGGTGACGAGAGCCAAGAAGATGGCGTCGCTCGGCCCGCAGTCGGGAGCCGCGCGGAACAGGGATGCACCATGATGGGCTCATGGAATTCGAGCCTTACCGGGGCGAACTGGTGGCCTACTGCTATCGGATGCTGGGTTCGTTTCACGAGGCCGAGGACCTGGTGCAGGAGACGATGCTGCGCGCGTGGAAGGCCCGCGACCGGTACGACCACACGCGTGCCTCCGTACGGACCTGGCTGTACCGGATCGCGACCAACGCGTGCCTGACCGCGTTGGAGGGGCGTGCGCGGCGGCCGTTGCCGTCCGGGCTGGGAGCGCCGAGTGACGACCCCGGGGCGCCGCTGACGCCGGCGCTCGACATCCCGTGGCTACAGCCGTTCCCCGACGCGCGGTTCGACGTGGGGGCGCGCGCCGACCTGCGGCTGGCGCTGGTGGCGGCGATGCAGGTCCTGCCGCCGCGGCAGCGTGCCGTGCTCGTGCTCCGCGAGGTGCTGGAGTTCAGCGCCGCAGAGGTCGCCACGCAGCTGGAGACCACGGTCACGGCCGTCAACAGCGCTCTGCAGCGAGCCCGCGCCGCCCTCGCGGACGCCGCCGACGTCGGCGAGGTCGCCGAGCCGGACGATCCCGAGGTGCGCGCGGTGATCCAGCAGTACATGCGGGCCTTCGAAGCGGCCGACGTCCCCGGGCTCGTGCGGCTCCTCACCGACGATGCGATCATGGAGATGCCGCCGGTGCCGCTGTGGTATCGGGGCAGCCGCGACTACGGCCTGTTCATGGACCGCGTGTTCGAGATGTGGGGCCCGGGCTGGGCCATGCGCCGGCTCACCGCCAACGGGCAGCCCACGCTCGCCGCGTACGCGCCGGAGCCCGGCGGCGGGCAGCGGCTGCACACGCTCCAGGTCTTGACGGTCACCGGTGGCCGGGTCGCGCACAACGTCGTGTTCGCCGATCCACGCGTGTTCCAGGCGTTCGACCTGCCCGAGCGAATTTCTTCCGAGGAGTTTCGCAAGGCGCGATGAGCCGGGCCGATGCCGCCGGTACGTACGGGTGAGCATCGAGCGAAAGGGACACCCATCGTGAGCGTCATCGTCATTGAGTTCATCACCCTGGACGGGATCGTGTCCGACCCTGACGGGTCCGGAGGCACGCCGACCGGCGGCTGGGCGTTCCGGCACGGTCCCGAGGCCGTCGCCGGGGACAAGTTCCGGCTGGGCCGCACCCTGGACGAGGGGGTCATGCTGCTGGGGCGCACGACCTGGCAGGTGTTCTCCCGGATCTGGCCGGGGCGCGACGACCCGTTCTCGGCGCGGATGAACGCCGTGCCGAAGCTGGTCGCCTCCCGTACGCTGACCGACCCGTCGGCGTGGGTGAACTCCCAGGTCATCGACGGAGACCTCATCGACACCGTGAAGCGCGAGCAGCGCGATGTGATCATCACCGGCAGCCTGAGCGTCGTGCGCGCGCTGATGGCCGCGGACCTGATCGATGAGTATCGGCTCCTGACCTTCCCCACGATCCTCGGCGCCGGCGACCGGCTCTTTCCTGCCGAAGGCCCGGCCGCGCACCTGGAGTGCCGCTCCGCAGAGCAGTCCGGCGCCGCCGTCCTCGCGTGGTACGGCCGGCCACCTCACCCTGGAGGAGACGCCGGCCGCGCATGAGGCGTAAGGCGGGCCGGGTGGCTCACCGGAGGAGCGCAGACTCCTTCGGCAGGCCGAACCATTCGAACAGAGCCTGGTCGGGGAACCCGGTGATCTCGGCGATGCCCGCCGGGGTCGTGGTGAGGACCATGATGCCGTAGCCCTGGCACGTATCGGTGGCGTCGGGCAGATAGGCGGCCAGCGCCGGCTGCCCGTTCGCGGCGGTCGCGACCAGGCGGATGCGATCCAGCCGGCCTTCCGCCGGGGTGGTCGCGAAGAACCGGCAGACGGCGTCCCGGCCGACGATCTCGACCGACTCGGGCGGCATGCGCAAGATCGCGTCCTCGCGTAAGAGCGCCGCCAGCGCGTCGAGGTCGAGGCGCCGCCAGGAGGCGATGAACCGTTCGGCGAGCTCCTGGTCGTAGGCCTCCAACGTCGGCTGTCGCGGCGGATCGGCCGAGCGCAGGGTGGCCCGCGCCCGTTGCAACGCGCTGTTGATCGCCGGCACGCTGGAATCGAGGAACTCGGCCACCTCCGCGGAGCTCCAGCACAACACCTCGCGCAGGATGAGCACCGCGCGCTGGGTGGCGGGCAGCAGTTGCAGGGCGGCGACGAACGCCAGTCGCACGCTTTCGCGCAGCTCGACCGCGTCGGCGGGGTCGACGCGGTCGAGCAGCCGGTCGGGGTAGGGCTGCAGGTGCGAGACCTCCGCCAAGGTCGCCGGTCTGCGCCCGCGCGCGGCGATGGCCTTCAGACAGGTGGTGGTGGCGATGCGGTGGAGCCAGTGCAGCAGGGGTGCCCGCTCCTGGTAGCCGCCCAGAGAGCGCCATGCGCGCAGCAGCGTCTCCTGCAGCGCCTCCTCGGCTTCCTCCAGCGAGCCGAGCATGCGGTAGCAGTGCAGATGCAGGCTCTGCCGGTGGGGCGTGACCAGGTCGGCGAAGGCGCCGGAATCGCCCGCCTGAGCCGCGGCGAGGAGCGTCGGCGCGGTCTGTTTCGTCTCGGTGGCAGCCACGCCCTCACGGTAGCCGCGCTCTGCGACAAAAACCGGCCGATCGCCGATGAGTTCGGCGCCGGCCATGAAACTTTCACCGCGCGCTTGCAACTCGAGCAGGTGCTGGGCAGGCGGCTTGACCTGGCCGGATGACGAGCCGGTAGGTCGCGCCGCCCTTGAGGGCTTCTCGCCGTCGACCCCCTGTGCTTCACTCCTCCCACGCATTCGGAAAGCGCTTACCGTACGTCGGTGACCCTTGGAGAGGGATGATGAGACTGAGATCGTTCATCGCATGCGCCGCCCTGGCAGCCGGCGCGTTCGTGGCATTACCCGCTGCCACGGCGGCGGCGGCGACCACCCGCTATGAGGCGGAGACCGCCCCCGCGACGTGTGACGGCACCATCGACTCCAATCACTCCGGCTACTCGGGGACCGGTTTCTGCAACGCCGGCAACGCTGTGGGCGCGGCGGCGCAGTTCACGGTGAACGCGCCGGCCGCGGGCGCCGCGACGGTGGCGGTCCGCTTTGCCAACGGGACCACGACGAGCCGGCCCGCTACCTTGATGGTCGACGGTTCGACCGTGCAGTCGGTGTCGTTCGAGGGGACCGGCGCGTGGTCGACGTGGGTCACGAACACGTTGAGCGTTTCGGTGAGCTCCGGGAGCAACACGATCCGGTTCAGCCCGACGGCTTCCGGCGGCCTGCCGAACATCGATTTCATCGACGTCACCACCGATGGCACGACACCGCCGGGCACGGCGCTCTACGTCGCGACCAACGGCAACGACAGCAACGCCGGCACCCTGGCCCAACCGCTGCGGACGATCCAGCGCGCGGTCGACCTCGCGCAGCCCGGGCACACGATCCTCCTCCGCGGCGGCACGTACGCGCCGAGCACCAACATCCAGCTGCTGAAGAACGGCACCGCGAGCGCCCCCATCACGATGACCACCTACAACGGGGAGCGCGTCGTCATCGACGGCGAGAACATGCCGCACACCCCGGCCCCGGTCGATGGCAGCATCCCCCGCCCGGAGCGCGGCGCGATCCACATCGAGGGCGATTACTGGCGGCTGATCGGCCTGGAGATCATCAACGGCCCGTACGCCGTGTTCGGCCTCGACACCAACAACAATGTCTTCGAACGTCTCATCACACGGGACAACTACGAAAGCGGCCTGCACCTCCAGGGCGCGTCCAGCAACAACCAGATCATCAACCTGGACGCGTACGGCAACCGCGATCCCCGCAACAACGGGGAGAGCGCCGATGGCCTGGCCATCAAGGAGGGCTCCGGCACCGGCAACGTGGTGCGCGGCGCCAGGTTGTGGAACAACTCCGACGACGGCCTGGACTTCTGGGAGTTCCTGTCCCCGGTGACGGTGGAGAACAGCATCGCCTACGGCAACGGCTTCAACCGCTGGAACCTGCCCGACTACACCGGTGACGGCAACGGGTTCAAGCTCGGCGGGGGAGACGAGGATCTGCCGGCGGCACACGTGGTCCGCAACAGCATGGCATGGGACAACGCCACCGGTGGTTTCATCGACAATGCCAACCCGGGCCAGATGGTGATCGACCACTGCACCGCCTGGGACAACCCCGGCACCGGCTTCGACTTCGCCGACGCCGACGCGACGCTGACCAAGAACCTCGCCGTCGCCAACGGCGTCAACGTGTCACTGGGCGCCAACTCCAGCGGCACCGGCAACTCGTGGAACCTCGGCGGCAGCTGGTCGTTCGCCGGCACCGACCCGAGCATCATCACGGGGCCGCGCAACGCCGACGGCTCGATCCGCACCTCCACCTTCCTACGCCCCGCCAACGGCGCCGACGTCGGAGCCCGGCTCTGACAACCGCCCTCGCGTCCGTGGCCTCGGAAGCGGAAGACTCATCGGCCGGGGCCTCGGCAGCGGAAGACTCATCGGCCGGCCCGCTGGAAAATCGTGATCGGGATGCCCTCGCCGACCGTCTTCGACTCGGTCAGCTTCCATGTCGTCTTGTCGGTGGTCTCCCCGAGCAGGCGCCTGCCGGTGCCGAGGATGACCGGGAAGGTCATCAGGTGGATCTCGTCGACGAGGTCGTTCTCGATCAGCTCCTGCACGAGCCGGATGCTGCCGGGGATCTGGATCTCGCCGTCCACCTGCTCCTTCAGCTTGGTCACCTCCCCGACCACGTCGCCCGCGATCACGTGGGTGTTGGACCACTGGGGGTCGGTCAGGGTGCTCGAGACCACGTACTTGGGCATGCTGTTGTACTTGTCGGCCAAGGGACCTGTGTACTTCGGCCAGGCCTCGGCGAAGCTCTCATAGGTCCTGCGGCCGATCAGCAGCACCTCGGCCGCCAGCGCCTCGTCCAGCTTGAACTGGTCGCCGTCCGCGCCGCGGTCGAAGGCGAAGCTCCAGTTCCGGTGCTTGAAGTCCTCACCGCCGGGGCCTCCACCACGCCGTCGAGCGAGATGAACTCGGTGACTACGATCCTGCCCACCGCCAACCTCCTCGTTGCCTTTCCTTGCGGGATGAGATCGGGCTTCAGCGAATCACACCCCGGTAGATCCCGTCTCGCAAGTGACTCTCATCGCGCGAAGACGGCGATGACATCGGGCGAGCCGGCTTTCCGCAGCACGACCCGGTCGATCTCCGCGATGGGCGTCGCCACGGTGGTGCCCCACGAAGCCCGCCCGCCGGAGACCGTGACCTGGCCGAGGTCGCTCCAGGCGCCGTCCCTGCCGGCCAGCGTGGCCTGATAGGAGCCGGAGTCTCCGGCCGCCTCGACGGTGAGGAAGATCCAGCTCGGCGACCCTTGATAGGCGAACGCGTGGCCCACTCGCCGCTGGCCGGCATAGAGCACGGCGGCGGTGAGGTAGCGCCCGTCGGCGATGGCGAGCGTCTCGCGGTAGCTCTCCGCTAGCCGGCGGTCAGGCCCGGTGGCCACCCACACGGCCCCGCCCACCAGCGCGGCGACGATCGCCGCCGTGAGCAGGTGCATCCCGATGGGCCGCCATCGACGGCGCGGGCGTCCCCCGCTGATGCGGGCGAGCACGGCGGACTCGAAGGCGGTGGGCGGCTCCTCCGCGGGGGCCAGCGTGGTGAGCGCGTCCACCACCTGGGTGGCCTGCTCCAGCTCCCTGCGACAGGCGGCGCAGCCCGACAGATGGCGCAGCACGTCGGCGCGCTCGTCGCCGGCGAGGGCGCCGGCGGCGAGTTCCGGGATCGCCTCGCGGATCCCTTCGCATTCCGGCCGCTCAGTCATCGTTCACCTCCAACTGTTCACGGAGCTTGGCCAGCCCTCTGCGCAGGCGAGTCTTGGCGGTGCCCAGCGGTATGCTCTCGACCTGCGCCACCTCCTTGCTGGTCAGTCCGTAGAACACGGTGAGGGCGATGGCCCTGGCCTGCTCCCGTGACAGCATGCGCAGCGCCCGGCGGACGAACTCCTCATCACGCGGCGCGTCTTCGGTGCGCTCCGCGGACTGCAGCCGCGTGAGCAGCGCCTGCGGATCGACCGGCAGCTCGCGCCGGAGCCGCAGCGCGTCGATGGCGAGATTGCGCGTGATCGTGAGCAGCCAGGTCGGTACGGCACCACGCCTGGCATCGTAGGCAGCCGCGTGCCGCCATGCTCGCACGAAGGTCTCCTGCGCGACCTCCTCCGCCAACGCCGCCTCTCCCACGATGGTTCTGGCAAGGCCGAACACCCTGGCCTGATAGCGACGTACGAGCGTGGTGGCGGCCTGCGTGTCGCCCGACGCCATCCCGGCCAGGAGCGATTCATCCGAAAGTGCCCACAGTCGGTACTACGGTAAGGATCACCATTCTGGCTTCACCGAGGTGAATCCCGGGGCGGGCCGCCACCCGTACAACCGGCATGAGAAAAATCCTTCTCGCTCTCGCCGCGAGCATGTTGCTCGCGGGGTGCAGCACGGCCGGCGCGACAGGCGCCGACGGCTCCCCGACCGTGACCATCACCGGCCCGGCGAACAACGCCGACGTCGCCGGGACGTTCTCCCTGGAGTTCACCACCAGCGTGGAGATCGGCCCACCGGAATCCGGCAAGCACCATGTCCACGTGTTCACCGACGGGCACACCGATGACTACACCGTCGTCACGGCCTCGCCGTTCCAGATCGCCGGGCTGCCGCCGGGCGAGCACACGGTGGGGGTCACTCTCCAGAACGCCGACCATTCGCCTGCGGGCGCCTCGGCCGAGCTCACGGTGAACGTGACAGGGGGCGGCCAGGCTCCCTCGCCGACGCAGAGCTCCGGCAATGACTACTACTGAGCGCTATGACCGCAGGACCAGATGGTTCCATGCGGGCGTCTACCTGACGACGCTTGGGCTGCTCGGCACCGGCTGGTGGCTGCTGGCGGGCAGGGAGGGCGACCCCAGCCCGCTCGCGTGGCTCACCAGGCTGCCGGACACCGTCCTGCACACCTGGCTCGGCTGGGCGCTCGCGGTGCTCGTCCTGGTGGCGGTCGCGTTCGGGCGCCGCGCCATCCGGACGTTCGTCACCGAATCGGTGCGCTTCCGCAGGGGTGATCTGGAATGGTTCGTACGCTGGCCCGCAGCGCTCTTCACCGGCCGGTTCGGTCACCACGAGGGGCACTTCGATCCCGGCCAGCGGGTCCTCAACCTCGCGCTGGCCGGAACCCTGCTGGCCCTGCTCACCAGCGGTGCGGGCATGAGCCTGTTGCACGGAGGACCGGTGTTCGCGGTGCTGGTCAGGATCCATGTCTGGACGACGTACCTGGCGACGCTGCTGATCGCCGGACACGTGCTGGTCGCGGCGGGGCTGCTGCCGGGGTACCGGGGTGTCTGGCGCGCCATGCACCTGGGCGGCCGTCTCGATCGGACGGTGGCCTTCCGGCTCTGGCCGGGATGGTCCGTGCGGCACGACCCGACCGCGCTCGGCGCGTACGTCCTGGACCTTCTCGGACCGGTTGAGATGGCTGCCGTGCGAGCGCATCTGAGGGAGTGCGCGGACTGCCGGGCCGAGGCGGCCCAGCTCCGCAAGACCGTCCTTTAGTAAGCTGATGGACCTGCTCACACCTGCCATGTCTCTCGGTGTACGCACATAGGCCGATGCTCACGGACGGGCTCCGAGGCTGTCCGCGATCAGGCCGGCAGTCCCGACACGACCGAGAGACCAAGCAACCATGCATATCAACCGCACCATGTCCGTCATCGTTGCCGCAGGGGCGCTCGCCCTGCTCACCGCCTGCGGCGGCACGAGCGACTCGATGGCCGGACACCAGAAGGTGGGCAGCAGCGCCCCTGCCGCCACCACCACAGGCGCTTCGCCTTCGGCTGCCTTCAACGACGCGGACGTCACGTTTGCGCGGATGATGATCCCGCATCACGAGCAGGCGGTCGACATGGCCGACCTGGCCGCGACGCGGGCGAGCGACCCGGAGATCAAGGAGCTCGCGGCCAAGATCAAGGCGGAGCAGGATCCGGAGATCCGGACCATGCGGGGCTGGCTGACCGAGTGGGGCAAACCCGAGTCCGACCCTGAAGGGCACATGGGGCACGGCATGCCGGGCATGATGTCCGCGCAGGACATGAAGAAGCTCGAGGCGGCCAAGGGCAAGCGATTCGACAAGCTGTTCGCCGAGCAGATGATCGCCCATCACAAGGGCGCGATCGAGATGGCCCGCACTGAGCAGGCCGACGGCTCCAACCCGCAGGTCAAGGAGCTGGCCAAGACGATCGAGACCACGCAGCAGGCCGAGGTGGAGCAGCTGCGGAAGATCCTCGACCGGCTCTGATCAATCGGTCGCCGGGACGCCCTGGCCGGTCTCGGCGGGCTTGACGGCGCGGACGATGGCTGAGTGCATGCCGTCGGCGACCTGGTGGGTGGAGGTGATGGTGATGCCGGTGAACCCGGCTGCCCGCAGCCCGGCCAGGTATTCGGCGAACGACAGGGCGCCGGCGATGCAGCCGGCGTAGTCGCCGCGCTCGGCCCGCTGGGCTGGGGCGAGGGCGTCGTCGGCGACGACGTCGGAGACGCCGAGGCGGCCGCCGGGCACCAGCACCCGGAAGGTCTCGGCGAACACCGCGTCCTTGTCCACCGACAGGTTGATGACGCAGTTGGAGATGACCACATCCACGCTGGCGGCCGGCAGCGGGATGGACTCGATCGTGCCCTTGAGGAACTCCACGTTCGCCGCGCCCGCCCTGGCGGCGTTCGCGCGTGCCAGGGCGAGCATCTCCTCGGTCATGTCCAGCCCATACGCCTTACCGGCCGGGCCTACCCGGCGGGCGGACAGCAGCACGTCGATGCCGCCGCCCGAGCCCAGATCCAGTACTCGCTCGCCCTCGCGCAACTCGGCGACCGCCGTGGGGTTGCCGCAGCCCAGTGAGGCCGCCACCGCCTCGGCGGGCAGGCCCTCTCGCTCGTCGGCGGCGTACAAGGCCGCGCCGAAGCCCTCCTCGATCTCCTGCGGACCGCAACAGGCGGCTCCGCCGGCCGTGACCGCCGTCGCGGCCGCCGCGTACCGCTCCCGTACCTGCTCGCGTAGTTGGACGGACTGCTCGCTCATCACAGGCTCCTTGTATCGATGTCTATCGAATCAAGCATCCGCTCTGATTGGAGACATGTCAATATAGAAGTCTGTCGAATCAGAAGCCAGACCGATCGCGCTGCTTGCTATCGCTGTATGGCGATTGATAGTGATGATGTCGGCCCCTGCGTCGGCGCCGACATCGCCGCCGGCATTCTCCCGGCGGCCGCGCTGTTCCACTCCCTGGCCGATCAGAACCGGCTGCGCATCGTGCAACGGCTGGCCCGCGGCGAAGCCCGCGTGGTGGACCTCGTCGCCGAGCTGGGCCTGGCCCAGTCGACCATCTCCAAGCACCTGGCCTGCCTGCGCGACTGCCACCTGGTCGACTACCGCGCCGAGGGCCGCCAGTCCTTCTACTCCCTCACCAGGCCCGAGCTGATGGACCTGCTCGCCTCGGCCGAGCAACTGCTGGCCGCCACCGGCCACGCGGTCACGCTCTGCCCGGCCCCGGGCGCCGCCCGCCCGATCGGCGTCACCGGCGACCACCGCGGGCAGCCGGCGGGGGAGGCGGTCGCATGACCGCGGTCAACCTGCCCGGCCTGGGCCCGTCCCCGGCACGGCGCGCGCTGCTGCAGCGCCGCGTCCGGCTGCTGGTGGCCGCCACCATCACCTACAACGTGATCGAAGCCGCGGTGGCCATCACCGCCGGCACGATCGCCTCTTCGGCCGCCCTCATCGGCTTCGGCCTCGACTCGATCGTCGAGGTCGCCTCCGCCGCCGCGGTGGCCTGGCAGTTCTCCACCGCCGACCACGAGAAGCGGGAACGGGCGGCGCTGCGCGTCATCGCCATCTCCTTCTTCGCGCTGGCCGCGTACGTCAGCTTCGACGCCGTCCGAGCGCTGCTCGGCGTCGGTGAAGCCGAGCACTCCACGGCGGGCCTGATCCTGGCCGCCCTGTCGCTGGTCGTCATGCCGTTCCTGTCGCAGGCGCAGCGCCGCGCCGGCCGCGAACTCGGCTCCGCCTCCGCCGTCGCCGACTCCAAGCAGACTCTGCTGTGCACCTACCTGTCCGGTGTGTGCTCCTCGTCGGGCTGGCGCTCAACAGCCTGTTCGGCTGGTCCTGGGCCGATCCGATCGCCGCCCTGGTCATCGCCGCCATCGCGGTCAAGGAAGGCCGAGAGGCCTGGCGGGGGGACGCCTGCTGCGCCGTTCCGGCCGCCGCCGCCTCCGGCAGCACTGCCCACGACGGGTGCTGCTCGCCTACCCGCGAGGCCGAATAATCGAAAGGCCCTCGGCAAGAACTCGCGCAGCTACTCGCCCTGGGACAGGTGGGCCTTGGCGTCGTCGTAGGAAACGTCGCCGGCCGCCTTGGCAGGCCGGTAGACCAGGTACAGCACACCGGTCGTGAACGTCTCGGACTTGATCAGCTCCAGAGGGATGGGGTCGTCGCCCTCGTCGAACAGGCGCTCGCCCTTGCGGACGGCGATCGGATGCACCAGCAGGTGCAGTTCGTCCAGCAGCCCAGCGGTCAGCAACTGGCGGACCACCGAGACCGAGCCGCTCATGGCGATGCGGCCGCCCTGCTCGCTCTTCAACGCGGTCACGGCCTCCACCAGGTCGCCCTGGAGCAGCTCGGAGTTCCGCCAGGTGAACTCCAGAGGCTGGCGCGACACGACGATCTTCCGTGCGTCGCCGAGCGTCTTCGCGAAGCCGGCGTCCTCGCCGCCCTCGGCCTCCCGCTCCGGCCATGCTCCGGCGAAGCTGTCATAGGTCTTGCGTCCCAGGAGCAGGGTGTCGGCCATCTGCTCCGTCACGGCGGCGCCCATCTCGTCGTTGAAGTAGGGGAAATGCCAGTCCTGCGGGTCCTCGATGACCCCGTCGAGTGAGATGAACAGGTTTGCGGCGATCGTCCTCATGCTGGTCCTCCAAGGAAGGGGCTGGGCCGTCCGGCCCGGCCGATCTGATGTGCTTATAGCCTCGCGGGACCTGCTTACGGATCGCTTAAGGTCTCCCTCTGGTCAGGTTCCGACGGTTCCTTGGGGATCGGCGTTGTCATCCTGTGTAGGCGAGGGCCTCTCGTACCGTGATGCGGGAGGCCCGGGTCGCCGCCGCGTCGGTGGCCAGCGCGGCGCCGAGGATCACCAGCACGAGCCAGACGGCGACCGCGAGACCGGAGATCCGGTACGGCAGCGGCGCGTTGTTGAAGAGGTTGCCCAGCCCGGCGCCGAGGACCGCGGTGAGCCCGAGCGTCGGCAGGATCGCCAGCACGCAACTGGTGAGCGCGAGGAAGACGCCTTCGGCGACCACGACGCGGCGGACGGCTCTGGGCCGTGCTCCGATGGCGTGCATGACGCCGAACTCCCGGATCCGATCGAGGACGTTGGTGCTCATCGTGGAGGCCAGGCCGATGCCGCCGAGCACTCCGAGCGGCACGGCGATCCCCAGCAGCACCAGGAGCACAGGGCCCAGGTGCCCTGCCGAGGCGGCCTCGGTCCTGCTGATCGACGCCGCGGATTCCACCGTGACGCCGGCGCCCGCGAGTGCCGTACGGGCGGAGGCGGCGACCGCGTCGCGCGTGGGCTCGTCGTGGCTGCCGGTGATGACGCGGACCTGGTTGACCCGCTGCGGCTGCCCGGTGGCGGCGGCGAGCCCCTCGGCCGTGGTGTAGACGCCGCCACCGGCTCCCTCGCGTTCCTCGACGATGCCGGCCAGGCGCCAGGTGGTGGGCTTGCCCTCGATGAACAGCAGGACGTTGTCGCCGGCCCCGAGGCCGGGGACGGTCTTGGCACGGACGCTCTGGTTGAGCACCACCGCGCCGGTCTCACCCGGATTCAGCCAGCGTCCCTCCAACAGCCGCGGCGCCGGGCGGCCGGCGATCAGCGTGTTCAACGCGATGCTGCCGTGACCCTGGTCGGGATAGGTACGGGTGACGGGTAGCCGCCCTTGGGCGGCGATGCCGACCTGGACCCGTTGCCACGTCTCCACCCTGGTCACGGCGGGCACGCGCCCGACCGCGCCGGCGACGGTGTCCGCCTCGGTGAGGCCGGCCAGTTTCACCTCGACATCCCAGTAGCGCAGCGCCTGCTTCTCCTCCTCGACCGCCTGCGTGCCGGAAGTCAGGGACATCCCGGCAACGAACACCGAGCCCGCCCCGGCCAGGAGACCGACGCAGAGCCAGAACCGGGCCGGCCGCCTGACGGTGTTGCGCAGCGCCATCAGCAGGCCGCGGTCGAGACGGCGCAGGCGGCTCAACCGGGCCAGGACACCGGTTGCCGCGCTCGCCTTGGCTGCGAGCCCGTGATGGTCGATGGCCGCGCGTACGGTGATGCGACTGGCTTTGACCAGCGGCACCAGAGCCATCAGCGGTGGGAGGCCGAGGCCGACGGCGAGCATGATCGCGTAGCTCCACCAAGGAGCGGCCAGGCTGACCGGCTGGACGCCGAGCATCTCGAGCAGGCCCTTGAGCCGGTCCTGGCCAAGGAAAACGGCGGGCCCGAACGCCAGCAGCGTGGCCGCCGCGGCCACCGACAACGTCATCGCCGCGTAGAGCCGGGCGATCCGGCCGGCCCCCGCGCCGATCGCCTTCATGATGCCGATCTGCGGGATCTGCTGGGTGAAAAGGTTGTTGAGCATGTTCGCCACCAGGACCGTGGACAGCAGCAGCGCGGCGGCGCCGCCGGCCAGCAGCGACAACAGCAGCACGTCGGCCTGCCACTGGTGCGGGTGCGCGTACGGCTCGGGAACCTGGATCTCGCTGATCGCCAGGCCGTGTTCGCGCTGCAGCCATGTGCTGACCGCGCCCGCCACGGCGACCACCGCATCGCGGTCCCGGCTCGGCTCCGTCGTGCCGGGATCGGCGACTTGGATCTTCAACTGGTCGAGTCCGGGCGTGGACAGCGATGCGGTGGACAGGTAGGCGTGCCCCCTTTGTTCCTGGGGTGAGGGGGCGAGGCTGGGGTCATACACCGTTCCCGCCACGCGCAGCCGTACGGGATCGCCGCTCGGGGTCGTGACGGTCATCGTGTCGCCGACCGCTACGCCCAGCAGGCCGAGGGAATCCTGTCCGATGAGGATCTCGCCGGGCGGCGGTGGCCAGCTGCCTGCCTGCCCCACGTCGAACTTGACCATCCGCATCGGGTCGTCGGGCGCGGCCACGAAGACCTGCAGCGCGACGTCCAGCTTGCTGCCGTTGACCTCGATCCCGCCGTCGAACTGGGCGCGCGCCGTGGCCTCGAGCACCCCCGGCCGCTCGCGTGCCTGGGCCGCGATCGCCGCCATCCGCTGGGGGTCGAGATCACGGTCGAGAACGATCGTCGCCGAGGCGGGCTCGGTGCTCATGTACGCACCGCTGGTCTCCCTTCCAATGGCCGACCACGCATTGAGCACGCCCCCGAACACCGTCAGGCTGACCGCGATCGCGATCACCATCAGCACGAACCGCGGCCAGGCCGCGCGCAGATCCCGGCGCAGCTTGACCGTCATCAGCCCACTCATTTCCTGACCCCCTCGTCACTGACGACGCGGCCGTCCACGAGCGTGATCTCGCGGCCCACGATCGAGCGGATGTCGCGTTCGTGCGTGACCACGACGATGGTCCGACCTTCGCCGTTCAGGTCGGCGAACAGCTTCAGCACGGCATCCGCGGTGGCGGAGTCGAGGTTGCCCGTCGGCTCGTCCGCGAGCAGCAGCGGCGGATCGTTGGCCAGGGCCCGGGCGATCGCCGCACGCTGCTGCTGTCCGCCCGACAACGTGGCGGGCAGCTTGTCGGCCTGGTCGCCGATGCCGACCTGCTTGAGCAACCGCACGGCCCGATCCCGCCGCTCACCGATCGGGATCTTCCCGGCGAAGTCCATCGGCAGCATCACGTTCTCCGCGACGGTCAGTGTCGGCAGCAGCTGGAAGAACTGGAAGACCAGCCCCACATTGGCGCCCCGCCAGGCGGCCAGCCCGGACTCCGACAGCGCGCCGAGATCTGCGCCTGCTGCCTGGACCGTCCCCGAGGTGGGGCGGTCGATGCCGGCCAGCAGGTTGAGCAGCGTCGTCTTGCCGCTGCCCGACCGCCCCACGATCGCGACGAACTCGCCCGCCCCGATCTCCAGGTCGAGATGGTCGACGGCGACGACCTCGCCCGCGCTCAACGGGTATGTCTTGAGCACGTCGCTGAGGTGAATCACGCGTTCCATGGCCTCAGACCCCCTCGTACGAGAGGCCGGGCGCGCCGTGGCGCATGGGCGTGTGCCCACCGCCACCGACACCCAGCAGCATCACGGCGATGAGCAGCACGATCACGATGGCCGCGACGAGCGCCAGCACCTTCACCCACCGCGGCCTACCGGACTCGCTCATGTGGGCGTCCTCACGTTGTCCTGTGTCACGTGTCGTCAAGCTACGGATCATCCAGAACGCGCGAAACGCCCCGCGAGAGGAACTCGTCCGTCCCCATCGCGTCCACACGGATCCCCCCGTAGGGCGACGACCGGCCACCGGCGCAGGCGTTACGCTCGCAGGGCCTATGCCATTGACAACCACCGCCCGCAGCCTTTTCGTGACCCGGCCGAGCTCGCGAACGATCCTCGACGCGGCCATCACGGCCGTCGTCCTGGCCGCCTCGCTGGCCAGGCTCAGCCACGGCGGCGCCGCTCGCCTCGATGCGCATGACCTCGACCTGGTCGGCGCCGTGCTCGCGACGTTCTCGGCGCTGCCGCTTCTCCTCTGGCGGCGCTTCACCCTCGGCGTCTTCCTGGCGACCGCGGCGGCGAGCGTGGCGATGGCCGGCATCGGCTACCCGGACCAGCCGATAGGAGGTCCCGCGGCCGCGATACTCGGCCCCGCCGCCGTGACGCTCGGCCCCACGGTGGCGCTCTACCTGTTTGCCGCGAGCCGCGATCGTGCGGCGCCCTGGACCATGCACACCACCGGCATCGTCGTGGGCGTCTTCGCGGCGTACATGAGCGCGGCCGCCGTCGCGCAGGCCGGCTTCCCTTCGCTCGAGCTCCTCCACACCGGCCTCGCCTGGGCCGTCGCGTGGTTCGCCGGCGAGCGGACCCGCCTGCGGCGCGAGCAGATGGCCGCCCTCGAACAGCGCGCCCTGCTCACCGCCCAGCAGGCCGAACGCGACCGGCAGCTCGCCGTCGCAGAAGAACGCGCCAGGATCGCCCGCGACCTGCACGATGCGGCCGGCCACGCGATCAGCCTGATCGCCGTCCGGGCCGGCGCCGCCCGGCTGCGGCACCACCAGGACCCGGATCGTTCGCTCCGCGCCCTGGAGACGATCGAAGAGCTCGCCCGGCAGACAGCGGCGGAGATCGATCAGGTCGTCGGCACGCTCCGCGAGCCCACCCCGGCGAACGGCGCCGTGGAGGTGCCACCAGGACTCGCCTCGCTCGACACGTTGATCGCCCGCCACACCGCGACCGGACTCGAGGTCATGCTCACATCCGCGGGCCGATCCCGGCCCCTCGCCGCCACCGCTGATCGAACCGTCTACCGGATCCTTCAGGAAGCCCTGACCAACGCCGCCCGTCACGGAACCGGCAGTGCTACGGTCGAGATCATGTTCAGGGAGGCGACGGTCGAGCTCACCGTCACCAACCCGGTGCGCGCCGGCGGCACACCCCGATCCGGCGGAGGACATGGACTGATCGGCATGCTCGAGCGCGCCCGCCTGCTCGGCGGCAGCCTCGACACCGAGCAGGCGGGCGGCACGTTCCGGCTCCACGCCTCGCTTCCCGACAGGGGTCACCACGCGTGACGCGGGTGCTGATCGCAGACGACGACGACCTGATGCGTGCCGGGCTCGCCGAGCTTCTCACCGCCGATCCCGCCATCGAGATCGTCGGCCAGGCGTCGACCGGACGGGAAGCCGTCGACCGGACCCGCAGACTTGCGCCCGACGTCGTCCTGATGGACGTACGCATGCCCGACATGGACGGCATCGCCGCCACCCGCGAGCTGTCCAGGATCGCCCCTGACACGAAGGTGCTGATCCTCACGACCTTCGAACAGGACGACTACATCTTCGGCGCCCTGCGGGCCGGCGCCTCCGGTTTCCTGCTCAAACGCACCCGGCCCGAGGACCTGATCGCCGCCGTGCACACCGTCGCCGCCGGCGACTCACTGCTGTCCCCGTCGGTCACCCGTCGCGTGATCGACCGCATGGCCCGCCAGCCGGTTCCCGACCTCAGCGATCAGGCCAAGCTCGAGGGGCTGACACCACGCGAGCGCGAGGTCCTCGGGCTCATTTCGCGTGGCCTGTCCAATCGGGAGATCGCCGCCGCACTCCTCGTCGAGGAGTCGACGATCAGGACGCACGTCAAGCGCATCCTGATGAAACTCGGCCTCCGCGACCGCATCCAGGCCGTGATCTTCGCCTACGAGACCGGCCTCAACCGGCCGTAGACAACGAACGCAACGGCTGTCTCCGGTGTGGCACGGCCGGAGTTTCCTCGGGTGGCGCCTGGATCGTCAACTCGCGAAGGTCAGCTTGGCGACCGGGCCGGTCCAGCCGTAGGTCTCGCGGTCCAGGTCGCCACAGGCCATGATCCCCTTGTGCTTGCTGATCGGCCTCCTCTCGGGCGCACGCACCATCGGGTTGCCGCAGCAGGGACCGGGGATGGTGGCCTTGGTCTCGAGGTTCTTCTCGCTGCCCGCGTCGTAGGCCATGGTCCGGATCGAGCCCGGCCCAGGCCGCAACGCGTCCACGCCGGTGAAGCCGTCGTTGGTGTTGACGAGCATACTGACGACGCTGATTCGGTCGCCTGGCCGTACCTTGACCTGGAACGTCGCACTCTGGCCCGGCGCGATCGGAGCGCTGGCCGCGGCGAACGCGTCACGCACGCCTTGCCGCTTGGAGATCTCCTTGATCAGCGTCGGCGCGTCGCCGTCCTCGGCCACCGCGGCGACGCCACGGCTGGCGAACCGGCCGAGTTGCCAGACATGGACGCTGGGCGAGTGGACGACCACCACGGGCGGTGACAGCGGCTGGGATCCGGGCGGCGTCAGATTTTGGATCTTCACCGTCCACGTCGTCATGGGTTTCGCCTGTGCGGCGGCAGGCAGGGCGACCATACCGGCGCAGAGGGCGGTCAGGCCTGCGAACAGTTGGACAGGGCGCATCACGTGTGCTCCTTCGGGTGGATGTGACGCACAGGACGTTATGGCCATATCCGCCTTCAAGATCTTACGCATGGCTTACCTGGTGATTACGGGCCATTACGGCACGTGCCGCGTCACAGCCGCCGGCCTGCCGACTCGCCGACCCGCCGACTCGCCGGCTCGAGACACGGGCGCCGGCGGTGAAGGCCAAGAGTTCGGACTGGCCGCCGACGTAGGCTGGCTGTCGACGGAAAGGCGGGGCTATGGAGACCGGTCGCTGCTACGCATGCAAGCGGGAGTTCGACTACGACCCCGCGGAGGTGACGACGTTCCTGGTGGATCTGGCAACCGGGCTCCCGCCGGGCTTCACCGTCCTGGGGACGATGCGTCCGGCCACCCCGGAGGCCGTGGCTCGGTCGGTGGACCTGCCGGTGTGCCCGGACTGCGTGGCCAAGGCCGAGAAGGGCCTGCCGTTCGGCCCAAGCGTGTGACGCTCCGCGCGGGCCGGTAGTCGACTACGGAGGTCGAGGTGAGGTGATCTACCGGTGGATGACCAGGGCGGCGTGGTGGTCGGTGCCGTCGGGCCCGTCGGGGTCGGCGTGCACGGTGGCGGCTTGCAGCCGCGGGAGGTCGTGGATGAGCCGGTGCTCGGCCTCCACTGCTACGGCGTGCGCCTCGACCAGGGAGAGTTTATGGCTCACCACGATGTCGACCTCGGCGCGGAGGGAGTGGCCGATCCAGCGCATGCGCAGGGAGCCGACGCGGCGCACGCCGGTGGTTTCGGCGACGATCTGCTCGGCCTTGCTGATCAGCGCGGGGTCGACGGCGTCCATCAGCCGGTGGTAGACCTCGCGGGCGGCGTCACGCAGTACGTAGAGGATGGCAATGGTGATGAGCAGGCCGATGATCGGGTCGGCGTACGGCCAGCCGGCCCATACTCCGGCTGCTCCGAGCAGCACGGCCAGTGACGTGAAGCCGTCGGTGCGGGCGTGCAGGCCGTCGGCGACCAGCGCCGCGGAGCCGATCTCGCGGCCGACCTTGATCCGGTAGCGGGCCACCAGCTCGTTGCCGAGGAAGCCGATGACTCCTGCGGCGGCGACCCAGCCGAGCGCCTCCACGTCTTGTGGGTTGATCAGGCGCTTGACGGCCTCGTATCCGGCCAGGCCCGCCGAGGCGGCGATGATCAGCACGATGATGATGCCGGCCAGGTCCTCGGCTCTGCCGTACCCGTAGGTGAACCGGCGCGAAGCCATGCGGCGGCCCACCGTGAAGGCGATCGCCAGGGGCACGGCGGTCAGGGCGTCGGCGAAGTTGTGCAGGGTGTCACCGAGCAGGGCCACCGATCCCGACCTCGCGAAGATCACGACCTGGGCGAGAGCGGTGACGGTGAGGACGGCGAAGGAGATCGCCAGGGTGCGCATGCCGCGGCGGCTGGTCTCCAATGCGTGATCGGTCCGGGCTGCCGCGTCGTGACTGTGTGGCGTCACCACATGACGCAGCCGTTCCCCTAGGGTGCGGCTGGGGGATCCGTGGTCATGCTCGTCGTGGCCATGTCCGTGACCATGTCCATGGCTGTGGTCGTGGTCCTGCTCGCGGGAGGGTCCTGGGCGGCTGGGCACGCTCATCTGCTGCTCCTCGTCCTGTCTCATGGAGCGCGGGTGACAGTACGGATATCCCCTTCAATATGTATTCGTATGCGCACGCAAGCACATGTTAGGTGCGTCGACCATGCAGCAGCACAATGGCGGCCAATCGACCGGCGCCCCACCGACCGACGCTCAGGTGGAGGTGGCGGTCGCGGCCTTCCGGATGCTCTCCGACGCCACCAGGCTGCGCCTGCTGTGGGCCCTGGCTCACGGTGAGCACGACGTGGGCAACCTCGTCACAGCGGTGGGAGCGGCCCGGCCCGCCGTGTCCCAGCATCTGGCCAAGCTCCGGCTGGCTGGGCTGGTGGCCTGTCGCCGGGAGGGGCGGCGGGTTCTCTACCGTGCCCGCGACGCCCACATTCGAGCCTTGATCGCCGAGGCGGTTCATCATGCCGATCACGAGGTGTCGAGGATCCCGCGGCACGAGTGATCCGGCCGGGCTCAGACGCATCGGCCGGAGAGCGCCGTGTCGATCATCAAAGACACTCTCAAGCCGGGACTCGGATTCCGTGTGGTCCGCGGGGAAACGGGGCTGCGGCCGTCGCCTGGATGACATATTCGCGAGTGCGTACATCTTTACGGGTCAGCCCGGCAAGGCGCTGACCCGCCCGCAGTTCCGGTGATCACTGCCCCCCGGGTGAGCTCGGCCCGAAACCAGCGCTGCTACGGCGGCGACGAGTGAGCGCGGCGAAGCCAGGCGCTTGGGAAGCAATCCCGGAGGATCTCGTGCACGTACCCGACGGCTTCTTCACCGTCCCGATGTCCCTTGCCGCGGGCGTCGTGGCCGCCAGCGGCGTCGCCTATTGCCTGCGTAAGGCGAGAGACGAACTGGACGACCGGATGGCTCCGCTGGCCGGGCTGGTGGCCGCCTTCGTCTTCGCCGTCCAGATGCTGAACTTTCCCGTCGGCGCCGGGACAAGCGGCCACCTGATCGGAGGAGCTCTGGCCGCGATCCTCGTCGGACCTTATACGGGAGTCCTGTGCATCGCTGTGGTGGTCACGGTGCAGGCCTTGTTCTTCGCCGACGGAGGACTGACGGCCCTGGGCATCAACATCTGCCTGATGGGGCTGGTGACCGTCCTCACGGGATACGGGATCTTCCGCGCGGTCGGCAAGCTGGCGCCGCGCAACCGTACCGGCGTGGTCGTGGCGTCCTTCGCCGGCGCCATGGTGTCGGTCCCGATGTCCGCCTTGGCCTTCACGGGACTGTATGCCATCGGCGGGACCTCCTCGATCGATCCCGTCACGGTCGCCGCGGCCATGGGCGGCGTCCACGTGGTCATCGGCCTGGGCGAAGGCGCGATCACCGCGTTGACCGTCAGTACCGTGCTGGCCGTACGGCCCGACCTGGTCTATGGGGCGCGCAGCCTGGTCAGGCCCGCGATGCTGCGCACCGCCTCCGGTGAGATGGTTCCTGTTCGGCCTGCGGAGGGAAGCCATCGCGCGGCTCCGCGGCTTCGGCCGTTTCTCCTCGGCGGGGTCGCCGCCGCCGTCGTGCTCGCGGGACTGGTGAGCTTCTACGCCTCGGCGAATCCTGACGGTCTCGAACGGGTGGCAACCGACCTCGGGTTCCTGTCCCAAGCGCAAGATCATCCGCTGGACAACTCGGCGTTCGCCGACTACAGCGTCAAAGGCGTCGATGACGAACGGTTGTCCACAGGACTGGCCGGCGCACTGGGAGTGGCGATCTCACTGGGGGTGGGCGCCGGCGTGACCTGGGCGCTGCGACGCAGAGCGCGCCGCCGGTCAGCCGCCGAGCCACTGACGCCGGAATCGTGAACCCATGGCCGCCGGACACAGCCACCACCTGTACGTCCACGCCGACACGCCCGTCCACCGGCTCCCACCGCAGTGCAAGCTCCTGTCACTGATCGCGTTCATCATGATCGTCGTGGCCACCGATCGGGAACGGTTCTGGGCGTTCGCCCTCTACCTCTTGCTGCTCGGCGCGGTGGCCGTGGCGGCTCGCATCCCCCTGAAGCTCCTGCTGCGGCGGATGGTCGTCGAGGTGCCGTTCGTGATCTTCGCGGTCGCGCTGCCGTTCCTGTCCCAGGGGGAGCGCATGACCGTCTTCGGCGTGTCGATGAGCGCCGATGGGTTGCTCGCCGCGTGGAACATCGTGGCCAAGGCGACCCTCGGAGTGATCGGGAGCATCCTGCTGGCGGCCACCACCGAGCCGAGGACCCTGCTGCTCGGCGCCCAGCGGCTGCGGCTTCCGCAGTTGCTGGTGCAGATCGCCTCGTTCATGCTGCGCTACGTCGAGGTGATCCTCGACGAGATGCGCCGGATGCGCATAGCGCGGGAGTCCCGCGCGTTCGTGGCACGCGACATCCGGCACCTGCCCGTCGTGGCCCGCTCGGCGGGAGCCCTGTTCATCCGCTCCTACGAGCGAGGCGAACGCGTGCACCTGGCCATGCTCAGCCGCGGCTACACCGGAACCATGCCCATCATCCACGACGTGCGCGGCTCCATCTCGCAGTGGGCGCTGGCCGCCACCCTGCCCGCCGCCGCGATCACGATACTCATCGGAGGACTGTGGTGAACTCGCTGCTGGTCGAAGGGCTGATGCACGCCTACCCCGACGGCACCCAGGCCCTGTTCGGCGTGGACCTGTCGATCGACCGGGGAGAACGGGTCGCGCTGCTCGGGCCCAACGGCGCGGGCAAGACCACACTGGTCATGCACCTCAACGGCATTCTCACGCCCAGCCTGGGGACGGTCTCCGTCGGCGGGCTGCCCGTGGCCCGCGACAACCTGAAGGAGATCCGGCGCCGGGTCGGCCTGGTCTTCCAGGATCCTGACGACCAGCTGTTCATGCCGACGGTCCGCGAGGACGTCGCCTTCGGCCCCGCCAACCTCGGCATCCGGGGCGACGAGCTGGAAGGGCGGATCCGCGGGGCACTGGAGCGAGTCGGAATGCTCAACATGATCGACCGGCCACCGCACCATCTGTCCGGCGGTCAGCGCCGCCGGGTCGCCGTCGCGACCGTGCTGGCCATGGAACCCGAGATCCTGGTGCTCGACGAGCCCTCCTCGAACCTGGACCCGGCCGCGCGCCGGGAACTGGCCGACATCCTGCGCGGGCTCGACGTCACCATCCTCATGGTCACCCACGACCTGCCGTACGCCCTCGAACTGTGCGAGCGGTCCCTCATCCTGTCCGGCGGGACCATCGTCGCGGACGGCCCGACAACCACGATCCTCGCCGACTCCGAGCTCCTGGGCCGGAACCGGCTGGAGCTCCCTTACGGCTTCTCGGTCGAAATGCCCACGTGAGGTGCGATCCCGGACGGCCAGGGAGCCGCCCCCGGCACATCTGATCTGTCGCGGCCCCCTGAAACAAGTGCCCTGGTTACGGTCAGCACACTGGGCCGGTGATCGGTTTCAGAGGCGGCAAGCGTAGATGCCGGTGACCAGGATGGCGCGTGCGCCGACCTCCCACAGCCGGTCCATGATCTGCTGGTGGCCCTCCCGCGGGACCATGACGCGAACCGCCACCCAGCCGTCCCTGCGCAGCTCCGACACCGTGGGCGCTTCCATACCGGACGTGATCGCGATCGCGTCCTCGACACGCTCCCGTGCGATGTCGTACTCCATGGTCACGAAGTCACGCGCGACCAGGACACCGTTGAGCCGCCCGAAGAGCTGCCGTAGCCCGTTCTCCACAGGTGCCCCGAGCCGCTTGATCAGCACGGCCTCCGACCGCATGACCGGGTCACCGAAGACCTCCAGCCCGACCTCGCGAAGACGGGCCGCACTCTCGACGACGTCGGCCACCGCGTCGGCGACGTCCAACCGGATCGCGGTCTCCACTGAACCGTCCAGCTTGATGATGCGGGCATCGACCCCGATGTCGGCCAGGTGCTTCTCGACCACCCCTGCATATGCGGTGGCCACGCGAAGGCCCATCAGGTCCTCTGTGGCGCGGCAGCCGCCCGGCGGGGCGGCGAAGTACAGGGCTGAACGACCGAAACCGAGCCCCATGATCTCCTCAGCCCGTGCCCCGGAGTCGACCAGCATGTCCCGACCGATGATCCCGGCATCCAGCATGCCCTCACCGACATAGACGGCGATGTCCCGAGGGCGCAGGAAGAACAGCTCGCAGGCATTGTCGGGATCGACGACGATGAGTTCCTTGCTGTTCTTCCGCTGGCGGTATCCAGCCTCCGCCAGCATCACGTGGGCGCTGTCAGCCAGCTCGCCCTTGTTGGGGACACCGAGTCGCAGCATGGCTCACGCCCTTCTCTGGGCGGCGTCTGCCAGAGCAGCCGGTTGCTCTTGCGACCGGCCGGCATCCGAACCGTTATCACGTGCGTACATGCATACATTTGTCCCGTCGGCAGGTCATCGTCCGCAAGCCGGGAGCCCGTGTCTGACCGAAGGCACTCCTGTCCTTTGCCATCCCAGGAGCAAGCCCAGCACGCCGTGGCGGATCAACTTATGCTCCGACCTGCGACACCGCCGTCACACGGTCGATGTCGACACACATCGACTAATGCATTGCTGGTCGAGGTCGGAGCCGGAGCAGGACAGAGGGTTTGCATGCAACATTGGTTACAGTAACAATGGTTACAATAGGAGGTGGCCATGAGGGGCGTGACTGGCCAGTGGGTGCTGCTGGCATACCGGATTCCCCGGCAGCCTTCGACGTTGCGGATAACGATCTGGCGCAAGCTCGACCGGCTCGGGGTGGCGCGGCTGGGTGACGGGCTGGTCGCGCTGCCGGCTGACGCCCGTACCCGCGAGCAGTTGGAGTGGATCGCCGAGGAGATCGGCGAGATGGGCGGCAGCTCGACGCTCTGGCTGGCGGCCCCGGGTAGCCAGGCTCAGGAACAAGCGACCGCGGCGGAGATGCGGCAGGCCAGGGCGGCCGAGTATCGGGCGGTGATCGCGCAAGTGGAGGCGGCAGCACATGCTCGGCCGGGGGAGCGTGCGCGGGCCGTCAAGCGGCTGCAGGCCGAACTGCGCCGGATCGGGCGCCGCGACTACTTCCCGCCGCCCGAGCGTGAGGAGGCTCGTCTCGCGGTGCGAGCACTGGCTCAGGAGGTCGTCGTCAAGGAGGAGAGCCGGTGAAGTGGGCGACGCGTAGCGGGGTGCATATCGATCGGGCGGCGTGTGCCTGGCTGATCCGCCGCCATGTCGATGCTGACGCCGAGTTCGTCTTCGTCGACGATCCCGCCAAGGTGCCCGAGGACGCGACGCCGTTCGACATGCGAGGGGTAGAGCTGTCCCATCACGGCGGCGACTGTACGTTCGAGACGATCCTGCACCGGTATGAGGTGGCCGATCCAGCGCTGTGGAAGATCGCCGAGATCGTCCACGAGGCTGACATCGACGACGAACACTTCGACGCGCCGGAGGCTCCCGGTCTGGATGCCATCTTGCGTGGGCTGTCGATGATCTGCGACGACTCGCGCGTGCTGGAGATCACTGGGCCGGTTTTCGACGGACTGTACGAGTTCTACCGGCGCGGCCTGTTGCTGGGGCGCGAACCGGCATGAACGACGGAGGCAGGGATGCCGCGCGCACCGTGCGCATCCTGCTGAGCGCCCAAGCCATGCGCGGCCTGGGATATGGGGTTGCCGCTGTTCAGCTGGGCGCGATCTTGCGACTCGGCGGCCTGTCCCCATCGCAGGTGGGATTGCTTCTCGCGGCCATCGTCGGAGGGAGCCTCGCGGCCAGCCTCGTCCTGGCCTGGGGCGATCACGTCGGCCGCCGTCGTTGCTACGCGGTCCTGTACGGCGCGCTCGTCTGTTGCGGGATCGTCATCGCGGCCGGGGCACCCTTCTGGCTGCTGGCCGTAGTGGCCATGACCGGGGCGCTGTCGGTCGAGGTGATGGAGTCCGGGCCGTTCACCACCCTGGAACAGGTCATGCTGGCCGGCACCGGCCGCCCGCAGCGGCAGATCGTCAAGGGCTTCGGACCTTACAACGCCGTCGCGGCGCTCGCGGGCACGGCCGGTGCGCTGCTGGGCGCTCTGCCCGCCGACCGGCGGCTACTCGGAGGAGCGCTGATCGTGGCCGGCGTCTCAGGCGGACTCCTGGCCGTACGGCTGCCCGCCACCGTGGAGGCGCCGGCGCGCCGCTCTCACGAGAAGACGCCCGCCCGATCGAGGGGAGTGGTGACGCGGCTGTCCGCCCTGTTCGCGGTGGACAGCCTCGCCGGAGGGTTCGTGGTCCAGGCCTACATCGGCTACTGGCTGGCCGTGCGCTTCGACGCCACCACCCAGGCGATCGGGATCACCTTCGCAGCAGTCGGCGTGCTGCAGACCGCATCCCTGCTCGCCGCGCCCCTGGTAGCGGCCCGTGTCGGTCTGCTGCGCACGATGGTGTTCACCCACATCCCGTCCAACGTGCTGCTCGCCGCCGTCCCGTTCGCCCCCGCCCTGCCCGGGGCGATCGCGCTGCTGCTGGCCCGCGCCTGCCTGTCGCAGATGGACGTGCCCACGCGGCAGGCGTACGTGATGGCGCTGGTGCCGGAGCAGGAGCGGACCGCCGCCGCAGCGGTCACCAACACCGCCCGCTACGTCACTCGTCCCGCCGGGCCTGCCCTGGCCGGGCTGGCGCAGAGACTCGGGCTCGCCTGGCCATTCCTGCTGGCGGGCACGGCCAAGATCGGTTACGACCTGGCTCTCTGGCGGCTGTTCCGGCCGGTCCGGCTGCCGGCGGAGCGACATGACGACACCATTTCCCCTGAACCTAGGAGGACGACGTGACCACGCAGGCACCGGCAGATGTGATCCCGTTCCGGGAGGCCGTACGCGCCTGGTTCCTGATCTCGTTGCAGACCTTCGGCGGCCCGGCCGGGCAGATCGCCGTCATGCAGCGCACCCTCGTGGAGGAGAAACGCTGGATCGGCCAGCAACGCTTCAACCACGCGCTCAACTACTGCATGCTGCTGCCCGGCCCTGAGGCGCAGCAGTTGGCCATTTACGTGGGCTGGCTGCTGAACGGCACCCGCGGGGGACTCGTGGCCGGCACCCTGTTCGTGCTGCCCGGCATGCTCGCGCTGCTGGCTCTATCGGCCGTGTATGTGCTGTAGCAGGACACCACCGTGGTGACCGCCCTGTTCGCCGGAATCGCCCCGGCGGTGCTCGCCATTGTCTCCCAGGCCGTGATCCGGGTCGCTAAGCGCTCCCTGACGCATCCGTTGTTTGTCGCTGTGGCGGTCGCCGCCTTCCTCGCGATCGCCCTGTTCGGCGCGCCGTTCCCCATCGTGATCGCGGTGGCGGCGCTCATCGGCTGGACGGTGCACAAACTCGCCCCGCACGTCCTCAAGAAAGGCAACGGGCACGGCGGCGACGGCGGGCCGGCGCCGCTGATCCCCGACGACGCACTGCACCACGTCCAACCCAGTTGGCGCTCTGCGGGCAAGACCCTCGCAGTGGGGCTGGTCGCCTGGTGGCTGCCCGTGGCCGCGGTCGCGCTGCTGCTCGGCACCGACAGCGTCTTCACCACCCAGGGCTTGTTCTTCTCCGGCACCGCCCTGGTCACCTTTGGCGGCGCCTACGCCGTGCTCGCCTTCGTCGCCCAGCGCGCCGTGGAAACCTACGCCTGGCTCACCCCCGGCGAGATGGTCCGAGGTCTGGCCCTGGCCGAGACCACCCCCGGCCCGCTCATCATGGTGGTGCAGTTCGTCGCCTTCCTCGGGGCCTACCGCGACCCCGGCGCTCTGACCCCGTGGGCCGGCGCGCTGCTCGGCGCCCTGCTGACCACCTGGGTCACCTTCGTGCCCTGCTTCCTGTTCATCTTCCTCGGCGCCCCTCACGTCGAACGGCTGCGCCACAACACCGCCATCAGCGCCGCGCTGACGGGCATCACCGCCGCCGTCGTCGGGGTGATCGCCAACCTGGCGCTGTACTTCGCCGAGCACACCCTGTTCGCCCGCACCTTCACCTGGGCCTGGGGGCCGTTCAGCATCCAGTTCCCCGAACTGAGCACAGTCAGCCCCATCGCCCTGGCGATCACCGTGGCCGCGCTCGCCATGACGTTCGTCCTGAAATGGCCGATGCTGCGCATCCTCGGCATCTGTGCTTTGCTGGGCCTGGGTACCGTCCTGCTGCAGTAAACCATCAACAGGCCGGCCGGCGGTCAGGCGCCAGCCTCGGCCAGGAGCCGATGAACGCTCACGGCTGAAGGGGGTCGGTCCTTTGTTCTTGCCGGTGGGAGTGACACGCTTGCGGGCAATCTCGGGCACACCTACAGCGCGCGCATAGGCGATCATGTCGGCGTCAGGCACCTTGGACGGCCCGCCATGGCAAGCCGTGCTCGCGGGCAGCGGCCTGGCTTCGAACAACTGTAGCCCTGCTGCAGCAGGTCGGACGTCAGCGGAGCGGTTCGAGCGTCACGTCATCGAAGCACGTCTGGGAGTCGGCCTTGGTCCACAAACCGGCCCTGCCCGCGGGAAAGGTGGCGTCGATGGCCTGGGAGATAGCTCGACCGTCCAGGAACACCTGGAGGCGGTCGCCGCGGGTCTCCGGGCGCAGGTCATGCCACCTCCCCTGCTGCACTCTTGCGGCACCGCCGCCCAGGGTGCGGCGCACGCCCCCGCTGTAGCGGTAGAGGTTGACGTTGCCCTCCAGGGCGTTGGAGCGGCCGATGAGGTAGTTGTCGGCATTCTGCACGCGCAGTAGCAGTCCGGCGGCCTGATCGGTGCTGCCGGAGATTGCCTTGACCTTGGCGGAGACGGCGACATCCTGGTACACCTGCGGCCCGAGCGCGAGCGCGGGATAGCCGGCGGTGCTCGTCTGGCACAGCGCGTGGCCTCCGCTGGGGGCGCCGGGTTCGGCGCGCACCTGCCAGGTGCCGCTGTAGACTGGGGCGGCCCCACAGCTGGGTGAAGAACACCGCTGCAGCCACCCCGAGCAGGGCGAGGACGGTCAGCAGCCACCACCAGCGCCGCCGTCTCATGCAGGTTTCACGGCACTGGCGTCGACTGCCGCGCGTAGCGCCCGCGCGAGGCGGATGGCGTTGGCGTTGGCCCAAAAGTGCATGTAGAACAGGCGCGGCTCGTCGTCCAGGGCGTGCTGGTGCAACTCGACGATGTCGATGCCGCCGGCCCGCAGCGCCTGGATGACCTTCTGCACCTCGCCGGCGGTCATGACCAAGTCGCCGTTGATTGCGGCCTTGCCGCCGCCGGTCGGCTGAAAGTTCAGCGCGGTATTCACCCCCATCGCCGCGCTGATCACCCGGCCGTGAGAGGCGATCGTCTCTTTGCGGGCGAAGGAGAACTTGTAGATGCCGCCGTCGTTGCTGCCCTTAGCACTCAGCGCCGCCTCAAGTGCCGAGGTGTCCAGATCGATGGGCGGCGGCGAGGACGGCGCCGCCGGCGCCGGGGTGGCGGTCTGATCCAGCGCGGAGCGGACAGCACGGGCGATGGCCACCGGGTCACGGCCGATCGCGTGCAGGTGGCTCCACCACAGCTCCGGCTCATGGGCCAGCAGATGCTTGTGCACTGCGGTCTGCGCGATGCCGTGCCGCTGCAGCGCGTCGGTCACCTTGGGCAGTTCCGGCTCGGTGACTACCAGGTCACCCATCACCATGGTGGAGCCGTCGGCGTATCGGGCGAAGGCGGCATAGGAGCCGAGCGCGAACCCCGGCTTGATGCGCACGCCATGCGAGGTGACCCCCAGATCCGTGCGGGAGAAGCCCACCCGGTATACGGTGCCGTCGGCCGACAGTTTGCCGGGGCGGCCCAACGCGCGTGCGACCGCCCGCCAGTCGGCCTCGGTGGTCTTGACCATGTCGATCGGCTGGGCCTGCTGGTCCTGATCCTGGCGCTCGCCGTGTACCGGAGCCGGCTCCTCCGCCTGGCTCATCGTCGTGGTGCCGCAGCCGGCCACAAGGCCGCACGCCGCCAGAGCTGCCACAGCCAGCCGTCGTGCGCCTGAGATCGCTGTCATCACACCTCCCGGTACAAATGAGCCTTCTCTTCCGTGGTAGCGGGCGGGGATGAATCTCGGATGAAGCCATGCCGGGCACGATGACAGCGAAGACCCCTTCATGGGCGCTTCATGAACACAGGGCGGGGCTGAAGGCTGATGCGGAACCTGGTGGTGGAGGACGAGCCGAAGATGCGCCACCAACCGCACCGAAGGCGGTGCAGACGTGTGGCTCACCCTGCCACAGCACCATGTCTCATCAGCAGCGCAAGATGAGGACTGCTTCAGTGTAATGAGAACTATCCGGAAGTCCTATTACACGGGGAGTAGGAACAGGCTGAGCGGGGTGCTCGCCACAGTCAGGGCGACCGCCAGGAACAGGACGCGTACCGGCCACGACGTGCGGGACGGAACGGTCAGGCGGGTGATGCGGGCGTCGAGGTCGTGATCGGCTCCGCCGAGCGTGCCGGGCGGGGAGGCGATGCGGTCGCAGGCGCGGAAACGATGGAGCGCGGCGGCCAGAGTCACTCGGTCGTGCTCACGAGCTGCGCGGTCGTCGGCGCGCATCTCGACCAGGAGCGCGACCGCGTCCAGCATCGCGCGCACCTGGCGGCTGGCGGGGAAGGCGCGGTGGAGGGCAGCGAACGGAAGGATCACCAGGTCGTGGCGCTCGCGGGCATGCGCGCGCTCGTGCGCCAGCACCGCGCGTAGCTCCTGATCGGTGAGCAGGTCCAGGCTGCCGGTGCTGACGATGATCGCGGCCTTGCGCCCTGGCACGCAGTACGCGGCCACCGTAGGGTGCGTCACCACCAGGGCTTCCTGGAGATCGGGGTGGGGATGCGCGATCAAGCCGAGCAGCGACCGCTGCCGGCGACGCAAGGCCGCGACGGAACACGCGCTCCGGGCGAAGGCGACCGCGATCCAGGCGATCAGCGCGACGCCGCAGGCCGTGAGGAGAAGATGGAAGGCGGTGACCCCGGTCGGTGGGTCGCCGCGTGCCAGGTCGCGCGTGAAGCTGACGGCCGCGGGGACGATGCCGAGCCGGTACGGGGCCAGGCCGATCGCGAGCGCCGTGCCGACCACCGACAGGACCAGGGTCAGGCCGATGGCCTGCCAGATCAGCAGCGAGGTGCGGGGTGTCTTCCACGTGCGCCGCGAGTGCGACATGGCAGCCATGGACAGGAGGGCCGCCAGAAAGGTGAGGACATGGTGGGCGGCATAGGTCACGACGGCTCCTGACCGTGGGGGAGCGCCTGGCGCAGCGCTTCGGCTTCTTCCGGGCTGACCGATCGGGCGAAGTGGCCGAGCGCTGCCAGCCGGTCGCCGGTCTCGCTGAGCGCCGAGAGCATCAGCTCGGCGACGTACGCCTCCCTCCCGGCCGCGGGACGGTAGCGCCAGGTGCGGCGGTCGTCGTCGCGTTCACGGCGGATGAAGTCCTTGCGGACAAGCCGGTTCATGACCGTCATCACCGTGGTGTAGGCAAGATTTCTGTCGCTGAGCCGGTTGACGACCTCGCGCACGGTCAGCCAGTCGTCGGTGCTCCACAGCACTTCCATGATCGAGCGTTCTAGCTCGCCGAGGCTGTTCACGCCTCCTCCTTTGGTCCTGCGGGCTCCAGAGCGGGTACGGCCAGCACGGCAGCGACCGCCAGCGCCGCCGTTGCTGCCCCGGCCAGGTACGGTAGCGCCGTCCCGAGGTCGAACAGTAACCCAGCGGCGGCCGGTCCGACGATCCGGGCGGCAGCGCCCGCGGACTGCCCTGTGCCCAGCCGCGCCCCGCGCTGCTCCGGCGGTCCTGCTGCCACCAGGAGGCTGGAGACCGTCGGGGTGAGCAACCCATGTCCGGCAGCCAGCACGCAGACCGCGGCCAGGCACTGCCACCAGGTCGTTGCTGCCGGGATCGCCACCATACAGACGGCCATCGTTACCGCGCCGATCGCCGCGACCCGCGCGTCACCCCAGCGGCGGGCCAGTCGGCTCACCAGTCCTGCCTGTACAGCGGCCATCGCCAGCCCGGCCGTCGCGAGTGCCAGGCCGATCGAGGTGGCGTCCCAGCCGTAGCGATCATGGCCGAGGAACGCCAGCGTGGTCTCCATCCCGACGAAGGCGGCCATCGCGAGGAAGCCGGTCCCGGCCAGCAGTGCCACCGGCCGGCGCAGTCGGCGGTCCGGGGTGGGCGTCTGTCGTCGGTCCCCCGCCGTCCTCGGACGGCGCGGCTCGGGCAGCCATGCGAGGGCGGCGCCGAGGTTCACCGCCGCCAGTCCCGCCGCCGCGTACGCGCACGCGGCGAACCCCAGCGGCGCGAGCGCGCCGCCGAGCGCCGGCCCGATCACGAACGCCATCCCGATGGCGGCCCCCATCTGCGCCATTGCCCTGGTACGGCGCTCCTCAGGGACCGCATCGGCCAGGTACGCCTGTGCCACCGAGATGCTCCCGCCGAACGCCCCAGCCAGCACCCGGCAGGCCAGCAGCCATGCGAGGGAGGTGGCCAGGCCGGTGAGCGCCATGGACAGGACCGACCCGGCCAGGGCCAGCAGCACCAGGGGCCGCCGGCCGTACCGGTCGGACAACCTGCCCAGCACAGGCGCGGCGATGAGCTGCGCCACCGAGTAGGCGCTCATCAACGCCCCGAACCACACTCCGGTGGCCCCGAGGTCGGCGGCGTAGAACGGCAGCGCTGGCAGGATCAGCGTGAAGCCGAGCAGGTCCACGAACACCGTGGCCGAGATGATCGCCTGCGCCGAACGCCGCATCATGTCCCTTTCTCCTGGGCGGGGGCGGATGAGCCACCGCTACTACGGCGTGTAATGCTACAGCGTGTAGTAGGAGGTCCTTCAGAAAGGTGGGACAAACACCGATGAACGAGCTCATGGCCTCACTGAGCGACATTGCCGTGTTCATGGCACTGATCGGGTACGTCGTGGCATTACTCGCCTTCGCCGCCGAACAAGCCCTCGTCCGCCATCGCACCCCGGCACCTGAGCTGGTCACGGCTGGCGGACCTGCGCAAGCGGCCGTCTCGGTACCACCCGCCTCCGAGCCCGTGACCTCTCGCTTCGCGCCACGATGGCTGCTCGGCACCACCGCCGTGCACGCCCTCGCCGTCACGCTTCGCGGCCTGGCCGCCGGCGCAATGCCCCTGAGCAACATGTACGAGTTCGTCGCGGCCACGGCACTGGCCGTGTCCCTCTCCTACGCCGTCCTAGCCCACCTACGTCCCGAGGCGCGCCCGCTAGGCCTGTACGTGGCAGGCGGGCTGGCGGCAGCGCTCGGCTGGGCGATCACCAGCCTCTACACCGAGGCCGGCCCCCTCATCCCGGCACTCAAGTCCGGCTGGCTGGCCATCCATGTGACGGCCGCAGTGGCGGCCAGCGGCGCGTTCACTTTGGGTGCCATCGCCTCTGCCCTGTTCCTGCGCGCCCACGCACGTGGCACCGTCCACGGCCTGCGTCCCGGCCAGCTGGACAAGCTGGCTCGTCGGCTGCACACGTTCGCGTTCCCGGTTTGGACGTTCGCCGTCATCGCGGGCGCGATCTGAGCCGACAGCGCCTGGGGCCGCTACTGGGGATGGGACCCCAAGGAGGTGTGGGCGTTCATTACCTGGGTGGTCTATGCGGCCTACCTGCACGCGCGCGCCACCCGCGGCTGGAGCCCGCGCCGGGTCGCGCTCATCGCCGTCACCGCCTACGCATGCCTGCTGTTCAACCTGATCGGCGTGAATCTACTGCTGAACTCGCTGCACTCTTACGCCGGACTATGACCACGCAGCACCAGCGGCACCACGAGGAAGGCGAGACCGGCGGTGAGGAACGCGGCCGTGCCGAAACCGCCGGCCACCGCTCCCACCAGCGCGACCACGCCCGGTACCGCCGGCTGCGCGATACCCCACGACGACCCCTGGACGGCGAACCAGCGCGGCCGCTCCGACTCGGGCGCCACATCCGCGACCATGGCCTGCCAGCGGCCGAGCAGAATCCCGTTGGCGGCCGTCCAGGCCAGATAGGCGGCAATGGTGGCGGGAACGCCACAGGGGACAGCAGTGCGGCGCCGGTGAGCGCGATCCCGGGCAGCCACGCCGGGGCGCCGCGATGCAGCAGCACCAAGGGGATGAACATGATCACCGCGAGGTAGCCGACGGCGAACGCAGTGCTGGCGGCGGTGAGGCGCAGCAGCCGCGCCGGAGGTCGCCAGCGCCGTCCGCCCTCGTCTGCGGGCATACTCTTGCCGATGTCGCGCGGCAGGAACGCGAGTGCCACACCGCAGGCCGCCAGGCAGGTGAGCGCGTCGACCACCATCAGCCACCGCACTCCGAACGGCAGCAAGGCCGAGGCGATCAAACCAGCGATCGCGCCCGCCGCCACCAGCGCGCTGCCCAGCAGCGCGTACAGCCGCTGGCGCTGCTCTCCTACGGCCACCTGCGCCACCAGCTCCTGGGACGCCGGCTCGTAAATCTCAAAAGCCAGGCCCACCAGGGCGACCGTGACCAGGATCTGCGCCGGTGTCCGTGCGGCCGACAGGGCCACAAGCGACAGCCCCGTCGCCGCCAGCCCGACCGCGACCACCACCCGCGGCGACAGCCGATCCAACAACAGCGCCCCACCCCATCGCGAGATCAGCGCCGCGACACCGAAGACGGCAAGCGCGACAGGAGCCAGCTCGGGACCCGCGAACACCGCGAGGAAGGCCAGCGCGTACGCACCCAGCTGGTTGAGGATCCGCACCCACAACAGCGCCTTGGCCGATCTCGGCACGCTTTGCTCCCATCGTCGACGTGGACACCTCAGGGTGCCATGTGTCGGGGGCTTGCACCTGACGCGACGGCCGAGGTCATCTACTCCCTTTCCCGTGAGGGCACGATCGTGCTGCCACGTGGGCGCGGCCGGGTGGTGTTCCAGGACTGCCTCTGGAAGATCTCGCGGTCCAGCAGCCGGACTGCCAGCGCGCCCACCGCTCCCGTGAAGGCGAGCGCGCTCCAGGCCCAGACTGGCCCGTGGTCGAGCAGCCGGCCCACTGCCAAGTTCCCCGCGGCCACGCCGATGCCGGCGACCGTGTTGTAGAAGCCGTAGTAGGTGGCCACCCGATGCCCGCCCGACAGGGCCACGACGGTGTCCATCTCGAACGGGTAGGCGAGCACCGTCCCCAGCGTGAGCAGCACCGTGCAGACCAGCACGGCCCCGATGGGTGGCGGCGCGCCCGCAATCCCATACGGGATCAGTGGCACGAAAGCAAGGGCCATCAGCATGAGCCCGCGCGCGATGGCCTCTGAGGCCGTCCATCGCTCGCGCGCCCATTCGGTGAGGCGCAGCTGCCCCAGCAGGGCTACGAGCGCCGAGACGACGAACAGCACGCTGACCGCCTCGTTGTCGCCCAACTCCAGCGGCAATGCCAGATAGATCTGGAACGACAGCACGTACGAACCGACCATGGCCAGCGCGAACATCACGAACGGCCGGTTCGTCACCACGCCGCGCCAGTCCGCCAGTACGCCGCCGCTTTCTGGTGTCTCGTTGCGGCACGGCGGCAAGGCGGACAGCTGTACCAAGGTGAGGACGGCGAAGAGGGCCGCTGCCACCGTGCAGACCAGCCGGAAGTCGACCGCGAGCAGTGCCACGCCGATCAGCGGGCCGAGCAAGATCCCTGACTGGTAGAAGACGTTGAACAGGGCGAACGCCTCTACTCTGCGCTCGCCCGCGCCGTGCGCCACGTAGGCGCGCACCGCCGGATTGAACAAGGCCCCGGCGAACCCGGTCATGGCCGAGGCGACGAGCAGAGCGGGCAACGCGTCCACGAACCCCAGCAGGCCGAATCCCGCAGTGCGCAGCAGGCAACCGGCGATGATGACGGGCCGGTAGCCAAGGCGGTCGGCGAGCGTCCCACCCAACAGGAACAGGCCCTGCTGGCTGAGATTGCGCATCCCCAGCACCAGCCCCACAGCCCAGGCGGCCAGGTGCAGTCCGCCGGACAGGTGGCCGGCGAGATAGGGCATTAGCATGTAGAAGCCGACGTTGATGGCGAACTGGTTGACCATGAGCAACTGGACGCTGCGGTCGAAGGAGCGCAAGCGGCGCCACATCAGCACATCACCATGCGAGTCCACTGGGTGACCTCGGCCTCGCCGGGGTGCTTGATCTCGTCCGGTTCGTCGGCCGGTGGCCGGTCGAGCAGACCGTGCTCGACGCAGTAGGCGTCGTCGAAGACGGTCGTGTAGTAGCGGGCGGGGCCGTCTGGGAAGATCGCGGCTATGCGGGTGCCGGGTGGCCGGGTTCTGGCGTACCAGGAGGCCACGACGGTGACCGCCCCGACGCTCCATCCGCCGCTGGCGTAGTGGGTTTGGGCGAGGGTGCGGCTGGCCCACACCGCCTCGTGCGGAGCGACCCAGTGCACCTCGTCGAAGGCCTCGTGGGCGACGTTGCGTGGATGGATGCTGCTGCCCAGTCCGCGCATCAAGCGGGGCCGCGCGGGTTGGCCGAAGATCGTGGAGCCTACCGAATCCACCCCGGCCAGGTGCAGCGCCGGTTGATGGAGACGGAGGCGCCTGGCCACCCCGGCCGAGTGCCCGCCGGTGCCGACGCTGCACACCAGCACGTCGACCCGGCCAAGCTGTGCGAGCAGTTCGTCGGCCAGGCTCGCGTAGGCCTCGACGTTGTCCGGGTTGTTGTACTGGTCCGGACAGTAGGCGCCGGGGTCGTCCGTCAGCAGGCGGGCCACCCGGTCCAGGCGGGCCTGCTGCCAGCCGCCCAATGGGTGGGGATCGGCGACGGTCTCGACGCGGACGCCGTACGAGACGAGCAGGGTTTCGATGATCGCTTCCATGCCGGGGTCGGTGACCACGGTGACCGGATGGCCGTACGCGATGCCGGCCAGTGCGAGCCCGAGGCCGAACGTTCCGGATGTGGACTCGACGATCGCCGCGCCGGGAGCGAGCTCGCCGCGAGCCCTGGCCTGTTCCACGATGTACAAGGCGGCCCGGTCCTTGAGCCCGCCGGGATTGGCGCCTTCAAGTTTGGCCCAGAAGCCGTGGCCGCGGGGGGCGAAAGGCTCCCCGATCCAGCAAAGAGGTG
Source organism: Nonomuraea sp. 10N515B (assembly GCF_052245915.1). Lineage (NCBI taxonomy): Bacteria > Bacillati > Actinomycetota > Actinomycetes > Streptosporangiales > Streptosporangiaceae > Nonomuraea > Nonomuraea sp. 10N515B. Next base: position 10,300 of record NZ_JBQQBQ010000045.1, on the reverse strand, counting down.
TGTGCCCCACCAGGTGAGCCATGGTGAGATCGGTGACGGATGAAGACATGGTGAATGCTCATTTCGGCGCATGCTGCGCAGGTCGCTGACTGCAGAGGACGGTGACGTACACGTCCTCTTCAGCAGCGGCACACCTCGAGGGTCCGGGTGAGCGTGGCACGCCCGCGGTGGTCACGCGGCGGCGCACGGCCTGTCGGGATAGGAGCGAGATCCCGCTCGGCATCTCTGTGCTGGACCGCCACGGCAGCCCACTGGCTTTGACGATGTGGGGCGCCGCTCAAGACGGAGGCCACCAACAGATGGGAATGCGCCTCCTCGTCGTGATCTTCATGTTCGGCTTCGCCGTGGCTCAGCTCCATGAGCAGGTCCGCGCCCATATGGTCAGAGAACTGGACGGCGTGAGACCACAGGTGCGCAACCGTGAGCAGTCCGAGCAGCACAACAAGCCACGCGTACTTGCGCGGCCGAGGTGGATGCTGGAATGACTGTCCGAACATGATTCATTACACACAGTAACAGCGGTATTTCGGGCACGCTCCTGCGGCCCCCTTGTTCCTTCCATGCGCGCGGCTGCAGGATGGCCAGGTGAAGCCTTGGGCGAAGAGTGCTGGGATGGCGCTGTTCTACGTGCTCGCCGTCGTGACGCTCATTTGGGCGCTTAGCGTGTTGGTGGATCAACTGTGAGGGCGAGCTAGCGCTGGCCGCCGTCGTGGCGGCGCAGGCCGTAACCGGATCATCGTGCAGGACATCGGCCGCTCGACCTTCTACGCGCACTACACCGACAAGGACGACCTGCTGCTCAGCAACCTGGAGGAGCCCGGCGACGGCGTTCGAGGAGCACGTGGAGCGCCACTTCGCCAGCCGTGCCGAGCCGAATCCGGTGCTGGCCGCTTTTCAGCATGCCGACCGGCAGCGCGACCTGTACAAGGCCGCCTACGGAATCTGAACACTTTCGCCGATCTGTGCACTACCGCACTGAACTGCGGTTTCGTCGATTGACCCAGCATCTCCATACCGAACATCGTGTTCTGTAATTGACTCAATGTTCCGATAGGAGGCTCGGTGCCCGTCATCGACGTACGCGAGGTCATCAAGACCTACGACACCCCGCAGGGACCGTTCACCGCGCTCCGCCGCGTCTCGCTGAGGACTGATCCTGGCGAGTTCCTGGCCGTGGTCGGCCGGTCCGGCAGCGGTAAGTCCACCCTGATCAACATGATCACCGGGATCGACCGGCCGACCAGCGGCGAGGTGCACGTCGCCGGGGCCGCCGTGCACGAGTTGGACCAGCAGGCGCTGGCCGTCTGGCGTGGGCGCAACGTCGGTGTGGTGTTCCAGTTCTTCCAGCTGTTGCCCACGCTGACCGTCGCCGAGAACGTCATGTTGCCCATGGACTTCTGCGACACCTACCCGCGTGCCGAGCGCCGCCCCAGGGCGCTGGCGTTGCTGGAGTGGGTCGGCATCGCCGAGCAGGCCGACAAGCTGCCCGCCGCGCTGTCCGGCGGTCAGCAGCAGCGGGCGGCCATCGCCCGCGCGCTGGCCAACGACCCGCCGCTGCTGGTGGCCGACGAGCCGACCGGCAACCTGGACTCGGCGACCGCGATCGAGGTGCTGGAGCTGTTCGCGGCCATCGCTGCCGGGGGCACCACCGTGGTCATGGTCACGCACGGCAGCGAGGCGGCCTCCTACATCACCTCGACTGTGGAGCTGGCCGACGGGACGGTGAGGGCGCATGTCTAGGCCGCGCTGGCGCAAGCTCCGCCGCGACATGGCGCTGGCCTGGGGGCGTACGGCCATGATGGTCGTGGCCATCGCGGCCGGGGTGACCGGGATCGGCGCGGTGCTCAGCGCGAACGCGATCGCCTCCAGGGAGATCTCCCGCAACTACCTCGGCACCGCGCCGGCCGCGGCCACCCTGGAGCTGGACCGGGTGGACGCCGCGCTCGTCGAGCAGGTGCGCGCCCACCCCGGCATCGCCGACGCCCAAGGCAGGGCGACCGTCACCGCCCGGATGCGGATCGGGCCGGATGAGTGGCGAGGGCTGATGCTGTTCGTGGTCCCCGACTTCGACCACCTGCGCATCGCCACCTTCACCCGCGAGTCCGGCGCCTGGCCCCCGCCCTCCGGCACGATGCTCATCGAACGATCCGCCCGCGACATGGTGCCGTCCGGCCCGGTCGAGGTACGCCTGCCCGGCGGCGAAAGCCGCACCATCATCGTCTCGGGCACCGTGCACGATCCCGGGCTGGCTCCCGCCTGGCAGGAGCGCGCGGGTTACGGCTACATCACCCCGCAGACGCTCGCCACGCTGGGCGGTGGCCCGCTCGATGAGTTGAAGATCCGCACTCAGGCCACCACCCAGGACGGCATTACACGGACGAGCCGCGACCTGGCGGCCTGGCTGCGCGCCCAAGGGCATCAGGTGCACGAGGTCCAGGTGCCGCCCCCGGACAGGCACCCGCACGAGTCCCAGATGCAGGCACTCATGCTGATGCTGCTCATCTTCGCCGTGCTCGGCCTCGTCCTGGCCGCGATCCTGGTGGCCACCGTGATCGGCGGCATGCTGGTCCAGCAGATCCGCCAGATCGGGGTGATGAAGGCCGTCGGCGCCCGCACCGGCCAGATCGCCGGCCTGTACGCCGTCCAGGTGCTGCTGCTCGGCCTGGCCGCCGCCGCGGTCGGCGTCCCGGCCGGCACACTGGCCGGACGCGCCTACGCCGACGTCATCGCCGACCTGCTCAACCTCAACCTGCACAGCCGGGCCGTCCCGCTGTGGGTGTACGCCACCCAGCTGGCGGCGGCCGTACTGGCTCCGCTCCTGGTGGCGGCCGTGCCCATCCGCCGGGCCGCCCGCATCACCGTCCGCGAGGCGATCAGCGACTACGGCGTACGCCCGGAAACCGTCTCGGCCCGGCTGACCGGCCTCAGCCGCACCCTGCTCCTGGCTCTGCGCAACGCCTTCCGCCGCCGCGCACGGCTCGCACTCACCCTCGGCCTGCTCTCAGCAGGCGGCGCGCTGTTCCTGTCCGGCCTTAACGTGGCCGCCGCGTGGCAACGCACCGTCGACGACGGCATGGCCGCCCGCCACTACGACATGGAGGTACGGCTCGCCGCCCCCGACCCATCCCTGGTCGAGCGCATCCGCACCACCCCGGGCGTCTCCCGCGTGGAGACCTGGGGCCGCGCTCCCACCACCGCCGGAGATGTGGTCTCGACCTACCCCGACGGCGGCCACGGCAGCTTCAGCCTGCGCGGAGTGCCGGACGACTCGACCCTCCTCGACCTGCCCGTCACCTCGGGCCGATGGCTGCGCCCCGGCGACACGAACGCGGTCGTGCTGAACTCCATGGCCGCCAACCCGCTCCCCGACGCCAAGCCCGGCGACACGCTCACCCTCAAGCTCGACGGCCGCGCCGGCACGTGGCGCGTGGTCGGCACCGTACGCGAGATCGGCTCCCCGGCCACCGCCTACCTCACCAAGACGGCCTTCGAACAACACGCCGGACCCGCCCGTGACCTGCGCATCGCCACCTCCGACACCGCGGCTGTGCAGCGCGTGCTCCGCGACGCTCGCATCGAGAGTGCCACCCTGGTCACCACCGAGCTGCGCGAGGCCGTCGACGGCCACATCTTCGTGCTGATCGGCGCGCTGATCGCCCTCGCCGTCCTGATGGCGATCGTCGGCGTGCTCGGCCTGACCGCCGCCACCGGCACCAGCGTGGTGGAACGCACCCGTGAGTTCGCCGTCATGCAGGCCATCGGCGCCACTCCGCGCACGGTCCTCAAGGTCGTGCTCGGCGAAACCGTCTTCATAGGCCTGCTCAGCTGGCTGACCGCCACCCTGCTCGCGCTCCCGCTGAGCTGGGCCATCGGCAATCTGCTCGGCGACCTGGCCTTCCGCACCTCACTGCCGCTCACCATCTCGCCCTTGGCCCTCGCCCTCTGGGCCTTGGCCGCGATCGCCGGCTCGGCCCTGGCCGGCGCGGCCCCAGCCCGACGAGCGGCCCGCCTGACCATCCGCCAAGCCCTCGCCTACGTCTAAAGGGATCCCCGATGCGCAAGACACTGCTCATCCTGCTCGTGGTCGCCGTGGCGATCATCGGCCTCGTCGTGGCCGCTCAGCAACTGGACTTCACCGGCCTGATCCGGCAAATGCACGGCGGATGACGCGACGTCATGCCCGCGGCGCCGAGATGAGCATGGAGACGACCCTCCGCAGATCCTCATCCGGATCCGCACTGGGTGGAGGTTGCGACGTGAACAGGTGATGCGCGGTGGCAACGAGCGCAAGAGCCAGCGCCCCGGTGTCGGTGCCGGGGCCCAGCCTTCCCTGTTCCTGCTCGGCGGCGAGGTGAAGGCGTACATGCACACGTCCGGACGGCGACGACCGTGACTCGCGTCAGGCGCAGTGTCGACCGCCAGAGAACACAGCGACATCATGCGACCTGAAGTCGGCCACGGTCGGCCGGTTCGCCCAGGGCGTGGTCAGGTCAGCTGGGCGAGGTCGTGGCGGGCCACTCGGTGGCCGAGGCCGCCGAAAGGCGCAGATGATCAGTCCGAACTCGATCAGCGCATCAGCGTGGGCAGGTGGAAGTCGCCTTCCCGGCGGTAGGCCTCGGCGAAGGCATAGCGTCCGTGATGACCGATGCCGTGGTAGATGTGCACTGCCTTGTCCAGGGCGCGGTGAACGGCCCGTCCGCGTTCGAGGTCGCTGCTCAACCCAGCGAAGCCGGGCACCAGAGCTTCGAGGTCGGCAGGGGTGAGTTGTTCGGTCCAGTGCCGGCCGGAGAACTCCATCTGCGATTCCAAGAGATCCATGGCGGCCACCTTCTGCTCCCAGTGCGGGGCGATGTCGATCACGCAGTTGGGGCGCGATGGGGTCATGTAGTAGATGGTCGGCACGGGATGCGGCTCCAGGCCGTCGTCGTCGGCGAAGTCGCGGGAAGCCAGCCCCAGGGCCTCGAGGATGAGCGTCATGGCCGGTCGCCGGTCGGGATCGAGATCGGCCAAGGAGTGCTCGGGGTCCTGATCGTCGGGCGGACCGTGCGGATCGCGCGGACCAGGGCGCGCTTGTGCTCCTCGTCCACGGCCACGTACCCGTTGCGGAAGCCCAGGAAGCCGACCTCGACGCCGAGCACGTCCGCCGCCTTGCTCACATCGGCGCGCATGCGCTCGCGGCACAGCATGAGGGTGGCGAACGACTGGCCGCCCGCGGCGACATTGGCCGCCAGGGCTCCTCCGCACTCCACCAACTCCATCCCGTAAACACCAATAAGCAGCATACGCTCGGACATTTATCTACATTCCTCCATCTGGCATATAGGCGCCTATCTCTGGAGTTAAGCCCAACTTTCATGGCACGCGCAAAAGTGCGTAATCAATCCTGATAAATCGGAAAAGGAGTCATCTGCGCGTCGTGCACTGTTGCGCAGGCCATGCAAGAGCGTCGACCTCGAAGAAGGGCTCTGGACGCAGGTGCGGGACGTCACCAACGCTCACACAGGTTTTGCCGCGTCGGAAATACAGGGCTGAATAGGGTCGGCAGAGATGGCGATGCCGCCCCGGCTGATCGCCGGAGCGGCATCGGCTTCACTCGTCAGTGGTCAGTTGCCGGTGTAGCGGAAAATGTAGAGGCCGTGGTCACGGTCGCTGGCGGCGACGTACTCCTGGCCGTTGTGCTCGAATACCTGCACACCCCAGAAGTTGTTGCCACCCTCGTCGATGAAGTGGCCGACTTCCTGGATCTTGCCGTTCACGATCCGTGTCACCCGGAAGCCCGCTGAGTAGTAGGAGAAGTAGGCGAGGTCGGGCTGCTTGGCGGACGTCGCCACCTCGTGCACCGACAGATCGCCCTTTCCGGTCGCGTACGCGGGGTCGTGCGCCTCGGGCACCGCGTACGTGTCGAGTTCGGCCATGGTCTTGCGGTCGTACAGGTGCACGTAGCCCCAGCCGTCGAAGTACGACGAGAAGGTCAGCGTGTCACCCGCCGTCCCCAGGGGCACCGGCAGCCGCTCCGGGCCGGTGCCGGCGAGGCAGGCGGCGTTGTCGTACGGCTGGTTGAAGATCGCGAAGCCCTGGCTGCGCGGCGCCACTCCGAAGGCCGGGATGTCACCTTCGACGCTCATGCCGAGGGAGCCGTCACAACCATCGGTGCCGGTGCGGTTGAAGATGAGGACGGCGTCGTAGCCGCCGGCCTTGATGACGTTGCCGACCTTCTCCGAGAAGGTGCAGAGGCCCCGCTCGACCACGGCGATGTCGACGACGTTCGGGTCCCCGACAGGAACGGCGGGATCGTCGGGCGGGTTGCAGGCGCGTCCCACGAACTTGCTCACGCCGGTCAGCGTCTGCCCGGGCTCCAGTTTCTTGGTGCCGTCGCCCTGGCCGGCGTTGATCTCCGTGCCGTCCGTGACGTTTGAGGCTTTCAGCGCGAACGGCGAGAAGTCTTCGTCGGCGGCCAGGACGTACTTGTTGTCGAGGGTGAACTCGGCCTGGTGGCCGTTGCCCTCAGGCCTGACCGTCAGTCCGCTCTCGAGCGCCTCGGTGTCGGGGTCGGCGAAGGTGCTGTCCGCCAGCAGGGAGATGCTCAGCGGGTCGGTGACGTCGATCTGGACGTAGCCGCCGTCCCAGTACGACAGCAGCATGACCTGCTTGCCGTCGATCTCCTTCACCACCATGTCGTGCAGGAAGACCTCATCGAGGCCCCGCTGGGTGATGCCGGGGAATTTCTCGTCGAGGTCGTACTCCGCGATGACCTTGGGCTTCTTCGGGTTGGTGATGTCGAGAATGTCGACATCTGGGCCTTCCTCGTTGTCCACGATGACGGCGTAGGCCTTGTTGCCCGCGTCCCAGGCGAAGACACTGTGGATCTCGTTCGCGTCCTTCTTGCCGGCGCCCGCGACGGTCTCGTCGCCGATGCCCACTGCGAGCGGGGTGGGATGGGCGGGGTCGGTGACGTCGTAAACGTTCAGCCCGCCGACTCCGGCGTGGCCCTTGCAGACCTCGTTGTTCGTGACCAGGATGTCGCCGTTGAAGGCAGGCGTGTCGATGCTCAGTGCCTGCACGCCTTCACCGGGCGCGCTGCCCTGCTTCGCGACGATGAACGCGACTTCCTTGGGCTGTACGGGGTTCTTGATGTCGACGACGTGCACGCCGTTGTACTTGCACGTGGCGCCGCCCCAGGCGGCCAGATACGCGTACCCCTTGAAGACGCCGACGTCCGCGATCTTCTCCGGCTCGACGTTCTTCAGCGCGAGCTTGCTGATGAGCTCGACGTTGGCACTCGATGCGGGCAGGTGGCCGTGGTCGCCGCCGTGCTGGTGGTGGTTGTGTGTGATCTTCGCGTTGTCGATCGCACCGTCGCTGCTTGTCGCACCGTCGTGCGCGAACGCGGACGGTGCCAGTGATGCCAGTGTTGCGGCTGCAGCGATGGCTGCGGCTACCGCTAAGCGGCCGGCCTTGTGCCTCATAGGGGATATTCCTCCGTAGTGGTGGCAGAGGATGGCAATACGGGGAACATAAGGGCCGATACCGGTAGTCCGGAAGGGGTTCTCCTACATTTCGTAGGAGACTTACAGCTACAGGCGGGAAGTGTCCGGTTTTGGTGTTAAATGCGAACTTATCAACACGAAAGCTGTAATCCCACCGCAACAACGACGAGGGCGAAGGGCGGGGAGAGCGCCAGCGCGATCGCGGCTCCCGCGCTGAGCCTGCCTGGCGACTCTTCCGATTCGAGACGGGCGATCCGCTGATCCAGCAACTGCCGGGACTCGCCAGTGGCGGCCAGGCCGCCCGGCGGGCCGGAGCCGAGTTCGAGCCGGCGGAGCGCGCCGATCACCGGGGCGCGGCCGTAGCGGTGTGCGGCCGCATCGTCGGCCACCATCTCCACCAGCCGGGACAGCTCGCTCCGGGCGTGCCGGATGGTCGCCGACCACGGCAGCGCCGCCTGGACCGCGTCGACCAGTGCGAGCAGGAGGTGGTGCCTACGCCGTAGGTGGGTGCGTTCGTGCTCCAGGACCGCACTCAGCTGGTCGGCGTCCAGCCGCTCCAAGGCGCCGGTGGTCATCACGATCGGCCGGGAACGTCGCGGCAGGCAGTAGACGACCGGTGCGGGATGTTCAATCAGGCAGACGTCGTCCGGGTCGTCCGGATACCTCGCGACCAGCCGTACCATGTCGTGGTGCCGTCGCCGCTCGATGGTCGTGCGGCGCACGCGAGCCGCGCCGACGTACAGCGCCCGCAACAGCACCCCGCCGGACACGAGGGCGAGCGCCATCGTGGTCAGTTCTCCGCTGTGCGTGTGTCCCGGCAGGCAGGAACGAAGGTGCTCGACCCAGGAGTGCACCGGCCCGGGCGGCCAGGCGAGCACGGAGCCCATCAGCGCCAAGAGCACGACGACCACACTCGCCACGACACCCGCCCACACCACCACGGCGAGGGCGGCATGGCGGCGCAGCCACCCCGCGCGTGTGACCATCGGGCCGGCGAGGTGGGTCGTCAGAAAGGCGAGGACGATCAGTCCCGCGATGTTTCCTGCCATGGCCCCTCACTCCGCGTCGGGCCGCTCGCGCCCCGGTCGGCCAGCGCGTCGAGGAGCCTCTGGGCGTCCTGCGAGTCGACGCTCTCGGCGAATCTGGCCAGGACGGGACCGCGATCCGGAAGGTCCGACAGCGCGTCCAGCATCACGGCGACGACATGCTCCTCGCGCGACCGCATGGGCGCGTAGGCGATCGCTGTGCCGACCCGGCTGCGCGTGACCAGAGCTTTGCGAGCGAGCCGATCGGCGACCGTCTGAACCGTCGTGTACGCGAGTGGCCGTTCCCGTCCATGATTGACCTGCTCCAGAACGTCGCGGATCAGCAGCGGCCGGCTCGCCGCCCACAAGCACTCCATGACCGCCTGCTCCAGCGGCCCGAACTCCCCCATCCGGCGTCTCCACTTCTCCGGAGCTTGCCACCATGGCATGTGGCTACAACCCGCAAACCGTATCGAACCCACCTCAAGCCCCCAAACGGTTCCCCGGGGTGCTGGCAGTCATAGGGACGCGCGGGGCCAACCAGCCCCGACGCCGACCTACGCCGGCGACCGGCGTCGTAGGTCGGTCATATGGTCGCCCGCGCTGTCATGGGCGGACTGCGCCGAGTAGGCGGTTGCGCCAGTAGTCGTCGAGGTCGACCACCTTGATGATGTCTCCGGTTTGTGGCGCGTGGACCATTTTGCCGTTGCCGGCGTACATGCCCATGTGTCCCAGCCCTTTGCTGAACAGCAGATCCCCGGGCTCCAGCTTGTCCAGGGGGACGCGACGGTCGGCGCCCCAGCTCCACTGGGTCCAGGTGGTGCGGGGGAGCTCGACTCCGGCCTTGCGCCAGGCGGCTTGGGTGAGGCCGGAGCAGTCGTAGGATTCGGGACCCGTGCCGCCGTACCGGTAGGGCTTGCCGACCTGGGCGAAGGCGAACTCGAGTGCCAGGCGGGTGTTGCCGGAGGCGGGGCCGGTGTATTCGATGCCCGGGCTGTTGGGGTCGCCGGCTTGGAAGGCGCCCAGCCTGCGCAGGAGCTTGGTCTGTTCGGCGACCATCTTGTCGACCTTGGCCTTCTCGTCGCCTGCCTTGGCGCGCGCGGTTTCGGCCTCTGCCAGAGTCTTCTGGGCCTCTTGGCGCCGTTCGCGCAGTTCCTTGGTCGTCGCGTCGAAGGCCTGCACCTTTTCCGCTCTGTCCTGGGAGATCTGCTGGAGGGTGGCTATCCCGGCGAGGATCTGCTCGGGGCTGCCCTGGGCGACGAACCGCTGCCAGCCCGTCGAAGGGCCGATCTGGTAGTCGTTGACCGCCACCGTGACGACGTCCCTGCGCAGGGCGTCGGCTCGCGCGCCCGTGCGGCGGAATTCGGCGTTGACGGCGTCGTACTTCTTCTTGGCCTTCTTGTAGGTCTCCGTGGCCTGGTTGTAGCGCTCGACGAGCTGGTCGGCCTGCTCGTTGAGCTTGACCAGCTTGGCCCTGGCCTTGGCGGGAGACGGGTCCGCTTGAGCGTTCGAGGTCAGTGCGATCAAGGCCAGCGCTGCGGTCAATGCCAATCGCCCAAGCCTGGTCAGCACTACGACGCCTCCTCGTAAGTCTCCCAATCTGGGGCGAAATGCTACAGAAGTGCGAGGGGTGATTGGCCTCAACCGCGGCAATTCGCAGGCCAATGCCTACTACTTGCGATAGCACCGGCCCGGTCCTGCCCTACGGCGAGGCGGATAACGGCTGACCGGCAGCACGATGGTCGGCGGCGGGGCCCCAATTCCGGGAAAGAACGGAAACCGGGGAAA
>NZ_JBQQBQ010000044.1:0-88530 GCF_052245915.1 Nonomuraea sp. 10N515B | reverse complement strand
TCCAAACAATGATCATGTTCGGATGAATCATCCAAGCAATAACCGTCAAAAATGACGGGGTCATACATGTGTGATGCACATGCACTGGCTTTTAACACACTGTTGAGTTCTCAAGAAACGGACGCGTTTTCCGGCGTTTCGTTTCGGTCTTGCGTTATGTCTTAATTCTTACATCCCCTCGAATTCCTGTCAAATTGACCGGACTCGCGAGAACTGCGGGAATTAAGTCGCGCCCCGTTTCCGGGACAACCCCTCTAACTTACCAGCCCTTGAGAGTGGACGCGAACGTCCACCGGAGTGGAGAAGTCTGGAGGCTGTCCCCGAAGTGAGGCCGGCGATCATGCCGTCCCCTCGGGACTGAAGAACTGTATGTGCGCCTCCCGGAACCGTCAAATCGGCGGTTCCGGCATCCGACACCCGGGCATTCACACCGGGTAATCGCAAGGGAGCGCACGTGAACACTCTGCCCAGGGCACTCATCATCCTGGTGGGCATCGCCGGCGCGGTCATCACCCTGTTCGGGCTCCGGGAGGTCGCTTCGATCGCCGGCCCGGTCGTGCTGGCCCTTGTCCTCGTCATCGCCGTCGCCCCGGTGCGCGGCTGGCTCGATGCCCAAGGGTTGCCCGTCTGGGTGCAGGTCGCCGTGCCGTTCTTCGTCGTCGTGCTGGTGCTGCTGGCCATGGTGGGCATCCTGACGATCTCGGTCACCCAGCTGACGTCTCTCCTCCCGGCGTACGCGAGCGAGTTCGAGCGGTTGCTCGCCGACGCGCAGCGGTGGGCCGCCACCTACGGGCTCGGGACCGACGTGTTCGACCGGGCGCTGGACGCGTTCGACCCGAGCCGGTTGTTCGAGCTCGCGCAGGGCCTGCTCGGGAGTTTGATCGGCGTGCTCTCGGCGAGCTTTCTCGTGGTGGTGTTGTTGCTGGCGATGTGTCTGGACGCGCCGGTGATGGCCAGAATTCTCACCGCAGGGGAAGAGAACAGACCCCAATTGGTGACGGCGCTCGCCACGTTCGCCCACAAGACGCGGCGCTATCTCATCGTCTCCACGGTCTTCGGGCTCATGAACGCGATTCTCGACGTGCTCGCGCTGTCGCTCCTCGACGTGCCGTTGCCGCTGCTCTGGGGTGTGCTGGCGCTGATCGCCAACTACATCCCGAACATCGGGTTCGTGATCGCGTTGCTGCCGCCCGCGATGCTCGCGCTGCTGGACGGCGGCGTGCGGACCATGGTGCTCGTCGTCATCGCCTATATCGTCATCAACGTCGTCATCCAGTCGTTCATTCTGCCCAAATTCCTGGGTGACGCGGTGGGGCTCTCGACGACGATGACGTTCATCTCGTTGCTGGTGTGGACTCTGGTGCTGGGGCCGTTGGGCGCCATTCTGGCCATCCCGTTGAGTCTGCTCGCCCGGGCCTTGCTGATCGACAGCGACCCGAGCGCCAGATGGGCCCAGGCGCTCGTGTCAGGCAGTCACCCGTAGGGGTGAGACCAGCCGTCCCATGGACACCCCGCTCAGCCGCTTGACGTCGTGGGACAGGTGGGCCTGGTCGGTGTAGCCGCTCGTGGCGGCGACCTCGGCGAGGGGCATGCCGGCGCGGGCAAGCCGCAGCGCGTGCTGGAAGCGGACGATGCGTTGCAGGGTCTTGGGTGCGTAGCCGAAGGCGGCCACGGCGCGGCGGTGCAGGTGGCGATCGCTGAAGCCGAGGTCCCAGGCCACTTCGGTCACCGTGCGCCCGGCCATGAGTGCCCTGGCGATGGCGGGCGCGGCAGGGTCGGCGACCGAACGGGACAGGCGCCGCTCGACGGCTGCGCCCATGGCCTCCAGACGCCATTCGGGCCGGGGGGCGCAGGACTCGTCGATCGGCAGACCGGGGAGAGCGGACAACGGGACCCGCTGGTCACGCAGCTCGTGGACCGGGGCCCCGAAGACGTCGCCGACCGCGCCGGGCTTGAACCGGATGCCGATGAAGGTGTCGCCTGCCGCCATGGCCGTGGGCATGGGGCCCGTGTCAGGTCCGGCCACGAACAGGCCCTCGGGGCCCCAGATGAGGTCGACGCAGGCGTCGGGCACCACGAGCTGGGTGGTGTCCGACTCGCTGACCTGGTGCCACACGCAGGCGACGCGCCCGGCGAGGTCCGGGCCGGGAGGCCGTTCCTCGTACATGACTCCAACGTATGCCACCCCACCGACAGAACCTCAGGGCAGCCGCCCGTACGCGCGCAGCGTCTTGAGCCTTTGGACGGCGAGGTATCCGCCCCATTCGTGTTCGACCACCGGTGTCCAGATCAGCCAGTTGAGGCCCCACTTGTCGTCGTCGAATCGCGGGTCCATGAAGGCGTCGAGATGGGCGTCCAGGACGTCCTGGGTGAACAGCGGCAGCCGCAGCGGCTCCGGCGCGAAGTCCAGCGGGAAGTGCACCTCCCCCGGCGTGTCCGGATCCAACGCGACCGTGGCCAGGATGGCCTCGCGCAGCCGGGCGAACTCGGCCTCGGCCCGATCCCGCTCGGGGACCAGGTTCAGGAAGGTCACGATCGCGCGGGCTTCGTACGGGCTGGTGTCCTGGACGGCCGCGATGCGCGACCAGCAGAAGTCCGTGGCTGTGGCGAGCCAGGGGTGTGTGATGCCGTGCTTGTGCAGCAGTCCGGCGATCGACGCCGTAGGGATGAGGTTTCCAGGCGGATCGTCATCGGTCTGCCACCACGGCGCCCTCAGGGTGTCCCTGACCGACGGCAGGACGAACGGCACGCCTCCGTCGGCCGCCGTGACGCCGGCCAGGTAGTCGCAGGCGGCCGGCGCCATCGGCGAGTCGAAGGCGGCGAGCTCGTCCAGGATCCAGAACGCGACCTCGACCGGCTCCGGCTGGCTGCCCGCGCCCCGCAGGTCGGGTTCGAGCGCGTGGCCGAAGCCGCCGTCGGGGTTCTGGTAGCCGCGCAGCACGTCCAGCGCCCGCTCCCGCGAGCCATCCCGGAACAGCGCCTCGAAGCGCAATCGGTCGATCAGCCTTCCGTGCAGGTGAAGATATCTCTCTGCCCGGTCCAGCACGTCCATGAGTTGCGGCCCTTCCCTCGTGGTCCCTCCGGGCGACGCTACCCTCGCCGCCCGGCGGCTCACTTGTAAGAATCGGACGCGTGGAAGAGCGGCGGCGATGGGAGAACGAGGACGGAGTAGGTCGCCGAGGGGGTCACGGAGTGGCCAGGGCTTCGGTCGGCGACATCCTGGCGGCGCGTACGGCCGGGTAGAAGCCTGCGATGCCGCCGATCACGAGCGTGGCCAGCACGCCGCCGGCCATGGCCCAGACGGGCACGATCGCCGGCCAGCCCTGGAAACCCGCGTACGCCCCGGTCACTCCGATGCCGAGCAGCACGCCGCCGACGCCGCCGATGGCCGACAGCAGCAGCGACTCGGCCAGGAACTGGAGCCTGATCTGGCCCTTGGTCGCCCCCAGGGAGCGGCGCAGGCCGATCTCGGCACGCCGCTCCAGGACAGAGATGACCATCGTGTTGGCCACGCCCACGCCGCCGACCAGCAGTGCGATGCCGCCGAGGCCGAGCAGGAGGGCGTTGAGCGTGGCATCGGTGGCCTGCTTGGCGGCCAGCACATCGGACGGCCTGGAGACCTCGACCTCGTTCGGCTTCTCGGGGTTGGCGGTGGCGCCGAGCACGTCGCTGACCGCCACGACGTGGTCTTCCTGCGCTCTGGCGTAAATCGTGGTCGCATATCCGTCGAAGTCCAGCCGTTCCTCGGCGACCGGCCAGCCGACGAGGGCGGCCGTGTCGAGCTCGGGCGCCAGCGGCGCGGGGGCGAGCACGCCGACGATGGTGAACCATTGGCCGCCGAGCCACACCCGCTGGTCGGGGCCCGCCTGGACGACGCCGAGCCGGTCGGCGGCCTTGGCGCCGAGCACGGTGGCCGGGTAGCGGTGGGTGGCCGCGTTCAGCCAGGCGCCGCTGACCACGGTGACGCCGGTGTCCTGGAGCAGGTCGAGCCGGGCGGCGGTGACGGAGATGCTGCCGGTCTCGGCCGCGGGGATGTGGTCGTTGCGGTAGACCTTGGCGGGTGTCGTGCCGGTCGCGGTGACCGAGGTGACAGGGGCGATCTGCCCGATCATGCCCTCGGCTTCGGCGGGCAGGTGGGACGCCTCGCCGAACAGGGTCTGCCCCGGCGACACGGTGAGCAGGTTCGTGCCGAGCGCTTCCAGCTGCCGGTTGAGGTCCTCCTGGCTGGAGGCGGAGATGCCGACGACGCCGAGCATGGCGGCGATGCCGATGGCGATGCCCAGCGCGGACAGGAACACCCGCAGCGGTCTGGCCCGCAGTCCGGCCCCGCCGACTCTGACCACGTCGCGCGGGCGCAGGCGGGATGTGGTGAGCACTGTCATGTCCTGGCTCCCTCAACGAGTCCACTGCGCGCCTCCGGCACGACGCGGCCGTCGAGCATTTCGACCTGCTTGGGCAGGGAGGCGGCGATGCCGCGGTCGTGGGTGATGATGACCACGGTGGTGCCGGCCGCGTGCAGCTCGCGCAGCAGCTCCATCACGCCGGCGCCGGAGCGGGAGTCCAGGTTGCCGGTCGGCTCGTCGGCCAGCAGCAGCTCCGGGTTGCCCACGACGGCGCGGGCGATGGCCACGCGCTGGCGCTCGCCGCCGGACAGCTCGTGCGGGCGGTGGTCGATCCGGTGCTCGAGACCGACGCGTTCCAGTGCCTCGTAGGCGCGCAGCCGCCGCTCGCGCAGCGACGGTCCCCCGTACAGCAGGCCGTCGGCCACGTTGTCCAGTGCGGGCACCCCGGCGGCGAGGTGGAACTGCTGGAAGACGAAGCCGATGACGTTGCCGCGCAGGGCGGACAGCTGCTTGTCGGTGAGCGCGCTCACGTCGTGCCCCGCGATGCGGACGGTGCCGCCGGTCGGGCGGTCCAGGGTGCCGATCATGTTGAGCATGGTCGACTTGCCCGAGCCCGACGGGCCCACGATGCCGACGAGCTCGCCGTACTCGATGTCCATCGAGACGCCGCGGAGCGCGGCGACGCCGCCGTACAGCTTGCTGACATCACGCAGTTCGACGATCACTTGGGCACCGCCACGGTCATGCCCTCGTCCACGCCGGTGACCTCGACCTTGCCGTCGGCGAACATGCCGGTTTCGACCGGGACGTAGCGCGTGGCCGAGCCCTCCACGACCTGCACGCCGTAGCCGCCCTCGGCCAGCGCGACCAGCGCTCCGACGGGCACGGCCAGGACGTTCTCGCGCTGCTCCGCGACGATCGTGACGTCCACGGGGGCGGCGTCGAACGACTTCTTCAGGCCGCTCACCGACACCGTGACCTCGACCGTGGTAGCGGTGTCGTTGCCGCTGCCGGTCTCGGTGGCGACCTTGCCGACGCTCGCGACCTTGCCCTTCACGGTGCTGCCGTCGGGCAGCTCGACGGTGGCCTGCCGGCCCTTCTTGACCAGGTGCTCATCGGCCACGTCGAGGTTGACGAGCACCTCGCGGGTGGTGCCGGTGGCGGTGAGCACGGGGCCGCTCGCGGTGTCGCCGAGGGCCTTCTTCAGCTCGGCGACGCGCAGGGGGCCGTCGGCGACGACGACGTCGCCAGGTTGGACCACGCCTGTGACGTCGTGGCCGAGGTCCTCCTGCCAGTCCTCGACGGCCTCCCTGGTGGCCCAGGTGTATTCGTCGTCGACGTCGAAGCCGGTGTAGCCGAGCTTGTCGAGGTTGCGTTCCAACAGCTCGACGTCACTGCCCGTGACGCCGTCCTGCAGGGTGCGGTAGAGGGGCATGTCGCCGTACAGGAGGGGGCGTCGGTCGGCGTCCTCGCTGTAGACGCCGCGGCCTCGGGTGATGGTGGAGCCCTCGCCGGGGAGCCAGGTGATCGTGCCCTGGGACTTGGCGGTGATGGTGATCGCGTCGCCGTAGCCGAGGCTGCCGTCCACGGTCGTGGTCTCGGTGAGGGTCGTACGGGCCACCGTGGCGGTGGCGGGGGGCGTGCGGGCGGCGGTGGTCGTACCGGCGCCGTTGCCGCCGAAGCCCACGGCGGCGGCCGCGACGGCGGCGGCGAGCAGCGCGGCCCCGCCCGTCCAGGCCAGGACACGCGCCTGGCTGCGGCGGCGCGGCGGCAAAGCACGCGTGGCGCGCGCAGTCATTTCCTCGATCTGGGTCACGTGGCCTCCCCCGTTCTGGGGAACTTGTCCTGGCACGCGTCGAACGCCTTCTGGAACTGCGGGTCGTCGCGGTTGAAGTTGCGTCCTTCACCGGTGCCCATGGTGCCGTCGGGGTTGGGGTCGGGCATGTCGACGCCGTTGTCTCGCATGCACTGGGCGAACTGCCGCATCTGCTCGACCTGCTCGGGGCCCTGCTGCTCGCGGACCCGGGACGGCGCGTAGTCGCGGCAGGCCTCGATGGCCTTCTGGACCTTGTCCCTGTCGACGTCCTCGCCGAGCTGCCTGAGGCCGCCGCCGCCGTTGGGATCGGGGTCCTCCATGGGGATGCCCTGCTCGCGCATGCACTGGGCGAACTTCATGCCCTGCTCCTGGGGGTCGGCGGTGCCGGTGGGCGTGGCGCCTGAGCTTGCCGGGGGCGGGGACGCGCTACTGGATACGGAAGCGACTCCGGTGCTGCCCTGCTGGCCGGCGCAGCCGACGGCCAGTGCGGCGAGCAGGGCCGTCGCGACGATTGTCCGTTTCATGCTCCCGAATGTGCCGAGCGCGCTTCAATGCGAGCTGGGAGCCGCCTCGGAGTCGGGTAGGAACACGCGGAAGGCGGCGCCCTTGCCCGGCGCGGTGTCGAGTTCGACGCGGCCGCCGTGCGTGCGGACGATGGCGGAGACAATGGCCAGGCCCAGCCCGGCGCCGCCGTCGGCCCTGGATCTGCCCTGGCCGACCCGGTAGAGGCGGTCGAACAGGTGGGGCACGTGCTCGGGCGGGATGCCGGGCCCGGTGTCCGCGACCTCGAGCACGGCCATGCCGTCCGACCTGCCGACCTTGACGGTGATCGCGGCGTCGGGCGGCGTGTGGCAGAGCGCGTTGCCGATGAGGTTGGCGGCCACCTGGCGCAGGCGGGCCTCGTCGCCCACGATCGAGACGGGCGCGAGGGGGCCGCCGAACCCGCCGAGCCTGACCTGCCGCTCGGGCACCCGTACGCGGGCGTCCCTGATCGTGTCGGCGGCCACTTCGAGCAGGTCGACGGGGTGCCGGTCGAGCGGGCGTTCCTCGTCGAGCTGGGCCAGCGTCAGCAGGTCGTTGACGAGCACGCCCATCCTCGCGGCCTCGTCCTCGATCCTGCGCATCGCCTCGTCGGCGTCGCCGCCGCCCCTGCGGTGGAGCTCGGCGAAGCCGCGTACGGAGGTGAGCGGGGTGCGCAGCTCGTGGGAGGCGTCGGCGAGGAACCGCCGCATGCGGGCCTCGGAGTCGGTCCTGGCGGCGATCTCGGCCTCCAGGCGGTCGAGCATCACGTTCATGGCGCGGGCCAGCCGGCCCGGTTCGGTGTGCGGGTCGTGGGCGGGGGCGCGGCGGGAGAAGTCGCCGCGGGCGATGTGCCCGGCGGTGGCCTCCATCCTGGTGAGCGGGCGCAGGCCGAGGCGTACCACGGCGGCGGCCGCCATACCGAGCAGGAGCAGCACGAGCGCGCTCACCGCGACGGCGATGGCGATGGCCGCGGTGAGGTTCTGCTCCAGCTCGGCCAGTGACTGGGCGAACACCGACACGCTGCCGTCGGCCGCCTCGACGGCGCGGATCCGCCACGACGGGCCCGAGGTGCCGGGAACGGTGTAGGCGAGATCGGTCCTGATCTCATCGAGGACGGGAGCGGGCTCGCCGGGCGCGGAGCTCCGGAACTGCAGGGTGCCGTCAGGGTTGTAGATCATCAGCTGGATGGCGGCGAACCGCCTGGCGAGCGTGTCGAAGTAGTCGTTCCCCGTGATCTGCCTCTGGGTGAGCATCGGGAGGCCCCTGACGGTGGCGGCCCTGGAGATCTGCGCCAGCTGCTCGTCCACGCGGCCGATCATGGTGTCGCGCAGCAGCGTGACGCCGACGACGTTGGAGAGCACGAGCGCGACCGTGGTGAGGCCGAGGATGGCCATGACCAGCCGGGTGCGCAAGGTCCAGGTGGCGGGTCTCATCGGGGGGTCCTCAGCGTATAGCCGACCCCGCGTACGGTGTGGATGAGCTGCGGCTCCCACTTGTCGATCTTCTTGCGCAGGTAGTAGACGTACGACTCGACGATGCTGGAGTCGCCGTCGAAGTCGTAGCGCCAGACGCTGTCGAGGATCTGCGCCTTGCTCACCACGCGGCCCGCGTTGGTCAGCAGATATTCGAGGAGGTTGAACTCGGTGGGCGACAGCTCGACCGGCACCCCGGCCCGGCGCACCTCGTGGGCCTGCGGGTCCAGCTCCAGGTCGGCGTAGCGCAGGACGTCGTCGCGGGGGACGGTGCGGCTGCGGCGCAGGATGGCGCGGATGCGCAGCACCACCTCCTCCAGGCTGAACGGCTTGGCCACGTAGTCGTCGGCGCCCAGCGTGAGCCCCTGCACGCGGTCCTCGACCTGGTCACGGGCGGTCAGGAACAACACGGGGATCCGCTCGCCGAGCCGTCTGGCCACCTCGAACCCGTCGAAGTCGGCCAGCATCACGTCGAGCACCACGATGTCGGGCTTGAACTCCCTGGCGGCCGTCACCGCCTCCGCGCCCGTCTCCGCGGTCCGCACCTCGAAGGAGACCAGTCGCAGAGTCTGCGAGAGCAGGGCGCGGATGTTGGGCTCGTCGTCCACGACGAGCACCCTGGCGGGTCGATCCATGGTTAAAGGAATACCCGAGCCAGCTCAATGCCGGCTCAAAGGCATCACTTCACGAAGAACACGGGACCACGCGGTCTGAACGGCAGCGATGCGCCCTGCGGCACCAGGAACGCGTGCTCCCTTCGGATGCGCAGCACGTCGCACCCGCCGTCGGTGATCACCAGGATGGGCCCGTCCGGTGGGAAGTCGTCGGCCTGCTCAAGCATTCTGACGCCCGGCTGAAGAACGGTGCCGCCGCGGCCGCGCACTCTGACCTTGCCCGCGATGTCCTCGACCGGCAGGTAGCCGGCGTCGTAGGCGGCGGCGTCGCAGAAGACCACGCGGGCGCGGGGCACATCGCGGGCCGCGGCGTAGGACGCGATCGCGCCGAGCGCCTTGCCGAGCAGCCTCACGTCCATGGAGCCCGAGGTGTCCAGCACGACCCCGAACGTGGCCCTGCGCACGACCTCCTCGGGGCGGATCCAGCCGGGGCGCGGGATGCCGGGACTCGACGCCTGCCGGCGCGATGCGCGGGCGTAGGAGCGACGCTTCTCCTCGGGCTGGAAGTGCTCGTCGAACCAGCGGGCCAACTGGGCGTCCCAGGGCAGCGGCGGCTGGTCGAGCGCGCGGATCTCCTCCTCGAGCCCCGCGGGCAGCAGGCCCCGCCCGTTGCTCTGGTGGTAGGCCAGGCCGGTACAGAGCGCATTGCGGTAGTAATCGTCGAGGTCGACGTAACCGCCGATGCGGCGGGGCGGGCGGTCGAGCACGTCGCCCAGCCCGCGCCCGCGCAGGGTGGCGAGCTTGCGCAGGCGACGCAGGTCGGTGGCGATGTGGTCGTAGACCGCCTCGGCGGACATGCCGCTGAGCGACTGGTCGAACAGCAGCCCTTCCGGCATCTGGCCCACAGCCATCTCGGCCAGCCAGCCGTTGATCACGTAGTCGCAGGCGACGTTCCACAGGTAGGGATCCCGCAGGCCGCACCGCTCCCCGTGGCGCAGCGCGGCGTGCAGCATCTCGTGCGCGAGCACGAAACGCCATTCGTCCTCGGTGTGCTGGGCGAGCGGGTTGATGTAGATCTCCCCCGCCTCGGCGCTGACCGCGGCGATCGAGATGGACCAGCCCCTGGCCAGCTCCGCGTCGGAGACGATCTTCATGCCCGCGGCCAGCGCGCCGAGCAGCGGATAGGAGGAGGTGAACCAGCGCAGCGCGAGGTCCCACGGCCCTTTGACGTGCCCTTCGACGGGGGTGCGAGGCTCGCCGGCCTGGTCGAGCGCGCTGGTGGCGGCCTCGGCGACGCCGATCGCGAACGACCGCTGGAAGTCCATGTAGTCGGCCAGCTTCGCCGAGCCGATGCGGAAGTCGGGCTCCCCCAGAGGCTTGAGCGGAGCCGGGATCCCGAGCCTGCGCCACTGCTCGGACAGCGTCACCTCGTCGTTCTCCGGCACCTCGGCAGGGAGCGGCCAGGGGCAGCGGCCGATCTTGAGGGTGCGCAGGAACCGTTCCACGGCCAGGCAGCAGGCGGCGTGGTAGGCGGGATGAGGGCGGTCGCCGTCGACGTCCCTGGGCGCGCAGGTGCGCGGGTCGGCGTGGCCGAAGCCGAGGTGCAGCAGGAGGTGGGCGAAGACCCAGGTCCACTCCTCGGCCGGGGCGCGGCGCTTGGGGTGGAAGCGCACGTCGCCGTCGTCGGTGACGATCGCCCAGGTGTCGTTCGTCAGCTCACCCTCGTCGGCCTCCTCCAAGTGGGGGTAGAAGACGCGGAACAGCGGCTGCTTCGTGGTGGCCTGCCAGCCCTTCGTGAGCTCGGCCCGCCACGGGTCGACCTTGGCCTTGCGGCGGCTGCTCATGACCGGGCCGCCATCAGCCGCGGCACGTCCCTGCCGACCTCGACGAGGAACCAGGTGGGCAGCGCGGGCGCGCCGTCGGCGTTGTTGGCGATGACGAGCTGGGCGCACTCGAGGGAGATCTCGGCCAGCTCGACCAGCAGCGTCTTGGCGCGGAAGCCGAGGTCGCGACCCCGGGAGGAGGCTCCCCGTTTGTCCGCGGGCAGCTCCTTGATCAGGCGGGCGCGGAACGCCTCGGCCAGGAAGTAGAGCAGGTCGCGCTCCTCGGGCGCGCGCGGCCAGGGCGCCTCGCCCTTGAGCACGGCCTCCAGGTCGTAGGCGTGCCGCACGGTCTTGACGTAGGCGCGGAACGCCGAGGCGTGGGTGGCCGTGAGCGTGCCGAACGCGAGCATGGCGATCGTCTCGTCGGACACGTCGTCGCCGTAGGAAAGAAGCACGTCGGAGAGCATGTGCCAGGCCCGGGGCGAGGAGAACGTCTCCTCGGTCTTCGGCGGCTGGCTCCACAGGTGGTCGGGCCGCTGCACGAGATAGTCGACGATCCACGGGTGGATGCCGTTGGCCGCAGCCCACTTCAGCCAGTCGTCGGCCGAGGCCCGCAGGTGGACGTGGACCAGCCGGTTGATCAGCGCGGAGGCCATCGGGCGGGCGAGGGCGTTGTCGGTCGCCCGGTTGCCCGCGCCGATCACGACCGAGCCGGCGGGCAGCTCGTAGGTGCCGATCCTGCGGTCGAGGATCAGCGAGTAGAACGCCTTCTGCACCTCCGGCGCCGAGGCGTTGAGCTCGTCGAGGAACAGGCAGTAGGGCTCGTCGCGGGCGATCGACTCCGGCGGCGCGAACCGGCTGCGCCCGCCCACCAGCTCCGGCACGCCGATCAGGTCTTCGGGGGCGAGCTGGGTGCCGAGCAGCGTCACGCACTCCAGGCCGAGGGAGCCGGCGAACTCGCGGACCAGCGAGCTCTTGCCGATGCCGGGCGCGCCCCACAGGAACACGGGCCGGACCACGGCGACGTGCAGCAGCAGCTCGGGGAGCTGCGCCGGGGTGACCGTGACCGTTGCCTGCACGCTGTCCAGAGTGACGAACCAGGCGCCGCTCGCGCATCACATTTAATTGCGTTGCCCGGGTGCGGGGCCGCTGCCTACTGTGGCGGGCATGACATGCATGTGCGCCTGCCCGATGTTCATTCGCATCCGCCGGAGCTCGCACGGCCGGGCTCTGGCCCGCTAGCGGACGCGATCATCTGAGGCTGCGCGTCCGCACGCGTGCCCAGGGCCCTTCGAGACCCCATTCATCTCGAGGACCCGAAGGGGCAGCGCTGTGGCGCGGAATTTCGCACACGGTAACTATTCACACACCCAGAAGAACGCCAGGAACAGCGGTGGCGGCCGCACGCCCAGAGACCGGGCGCGGCGCACGCTCTCGCAGAATTTCCTGGTCGACAGGCATGCCGTCGACCTGATGGTGAAGGCCGCCGCGCCCGAAGGGCTCGTCCTGGAGCCGGGCGCGGGGGAAGGCGTGCTCACCTTGGCGCTGGCCGAGGCGGGCGCCAAGGTCGTCGGCTACGAGATCGATCCCCTGCTGGCCGGGAAGCTGAGCGCGCGGACCCGTAGCGATCCCCGGATCGACGTGGTCAGGGGCGACTTCACGACCGCGCGGGCGCCGCGTGAGCCGTTCGCGGTCGTGGGCAACATCCCGTACTCGGTGACGTCGAAGATCGTGGACTGGTGCCTGCGGGCGCCTGGCCTGACCTCGGCGACGTTGCTCACGCAGCGGGAGTACGCCCGCAAACGCACCGGCGACTACGGCCGCTGGAGCCTGGTCACGGTGGAGTCGTGGCCGTGGTTCGACTGGCGGCTCGGCGACACGATCGGCAGGGAGAGCTTCCGGCCCGTCCCGGCGGTCGACTCGGCGATCCTCCTGGTCAGGCGGCGGCCCGAGCCGCTGGTCCAGGGCCGTGGTTCCTATCAGGAGCTGGTCGAGCTGGGGTTCGGCGGCGTCGGAGGATCGGTGCGGGCCTCGCTGAAGACCCGTTACCCGGGGGTGGACGCCGCGTTGAAGGCTGCGGGCGTGGCCCGCGACGCCGTCGTGGGCCACGTGCACCCCGATCAGTGGATCACGTTGTGGGAGCGGCTATGCCGCTGAGGTGAGCTTGGCCTTCGCCGCGGTCTCCACGGCGGGGGCCAGGCCTGGGGCCGGTGCGACGCGCCGGCCCCAGGGCATGGCCAGGAACAGGATCGGCAGCAGCACGATCGACGCCCGCGACCAGTCCTGGTGCAGATACCACCACGTGGTGACGTCGAACTGGGTCATGTAGAGGTAGCCGTAGCCGGCCCAGAGCGAGACGCCGATGATGGCCGGCCAGGCGAACCTGGTGGGCCTGGCGATCAGGAACGGCATGAACCACAGCAGATATTGGGCGCCCAGCCGGGGCGTCACCACCATGAAGATCAGCAGGATGGCCGTGGTCAGGTCGATCGGGTCGGCCCGCCGCCAGACGAAGAGCACCGCGATGACGCACACGTAGATGAGGTTGGTGCCGAAGGAGGCCAGCTCCGGGATCAGCGCCCAGTCGCCGCCGGTGAACCACGGCGTCCAGCCCCATTCGCCGATGATCGGCCGGATGTCCTGAATGGTATGGATGACCGCGGGGATCTGGTCGAGCGACGTGCCCGCGAAGATCGGCAGCGTGACCAGGAAGAAGATCGGCACCATGCCGGTGGTGAACAGGGCCGCGACCCGGGAGCGCAGGTTGGGCAGGAGCAGCAGCATGCCGGGGATCAGCCAGATCGGCCAGCTCTTCGCGCACAACGCCAGGCCCATGAGCAGCCCGGCCAGCGCGCCGCGCCTGACGTGGGCCAGGTCGTCGGCGCCGGGCAGCAGGGCGCGGTGCAGCATGCCACCGCGGCCGATCACCCGCGGGATAGAGGCACGCACGCCGTACGCCGCCAGGCCGCGGCGCACCTTGGCGATCACATCGGTGGTCATGCCGGGACGCTCGGGCTCGCCGGGGCCGCGGGCGACGACGAACGCGGCCACGCCGAACACGAGCGCGACCGGCTCGACCTGGCCGTGGACGGAGGCGATGAGCAGGGCGAGCGGGTTGAGCGCGTATTGGAAGGCGCGCAGCGACGCCTTCGGGCCGCCGGCCAGCTTGGCCACCAGCGGGATGAGCGCGATGTCGGCGACGACGGTGACCAGGCGCCCGGCGTATTCCCACGGGATGCCGAGCCACAGCAGGATGCCGTACACGTAGGGGATGGTCGGCAGGAAGTGCCAGCCTCCCTCGCTGGCCAGCACCGGGTCCTCGCCCCGCAGCACGGCCTCGCCAGCCGGCTTGAAGCTCTCCATGAAGTCGACGGGCTGCCATGAATCGATCGCCGAGGTGTACATGATGAGCACGCGCACCGCCACGCCGACGACGATGGCGGCGATGAGCGGAGGCCGCCAATCGCGCCATTGGGCGATGAGAGCGAGCATGACACCGGCGACGAGGACTATCCCCGTGAGGGCTGCGTAATCCATGGCGGGATCTAGCCTGCCGCATCCATCTGAGTGCCGCCACCTGGGGTTCCGATTCTTATCCCCGACATGCCGACACGTTTCGCGATACGGCACCACGGTCTGTGTTCAACTTTTTGCATGGGGGGATCGCAGGTCAACCAGGCACTGGTGAGGCTCTACTTCGAGGTGAGAGATGGGCTGCGCGACCCGGTCGCGGCCTGGGCGAAACTCACAGGGAACTCACAGCAATATATCCGGGCGAGAGGCGAGCGGCGGGTGCCGCTCGACGACGGCACCGCGGCCGAGCTCGCCGCGGCGGCGATCGTGCACACCACCGCGCGGCACGGCGCGGATCGGGTGGCGGCGCTGGCCACCTCACCGCTGGCGCGGATCGTCGGCGGGCTCGGCGGCGCGGTGCTGACCGAGCATCCGTGCGCGCCCGAGCAGGTGCTGGGGCCGCGGTTCGCCGGTCCGCGGGCCGAGGACTGGGCGCGGGCGGCGTACGTGCTGCTCTGGGGCGAGAACAACCGGCTCGTCCGCACCGCCGACACGCCCTGGGTGATCGCCGGGCGGTACAAGGGGCAGAAGGTGGTCGCGATCGGCCCCCATCCGACGCGGTTGTCGGACGAGACGCTGGTCGTGCGCCCGGGCACGGACGGCGCGCTGGCCATGGCCATGGGGCACGTGCTGCTCAAGGAGTTCTTCCTGGACCGCACGCCGTTCGCCGGGCACGCCATGGAGCGCACGGATCTGCCGTTCCTGGTGCGGCTGCAGCCGAGGAACAGCGCGTACGTGCCCGGCGGGGTGCTCGGGCGGGTCTGCGATCGGCTCACCGTGTACGGCGGCGAGGCGGTCGAGGTGCTGCTGCCGCGCTTCGACGACGGTCCTGGGGTGCTGCGGCGCGGCGTGCCGGTGGTGCGGGACGGCGACGACCTGGTGACGACCGTGTTCGACCTGCTGCTGGCCGTGTACGGGGTGGCGCGTCCCGGCCTGCCCGGCGCGTGGCCGGCCGGGTACGACGATCGCGCCGAGCCGTACACGCCCGGCTGGCAGGAGGCCTGCACCGGCGTGCCCGCCTCGCGCACCCTCAAGATCGCGCGCGAGCTGGGGGTGACGGCGGAGAAGACCGGAGGGCGGTGCGTGATCGTGCCGGGCCGGCTGGAGACCCCGCACGCCGACACCGCCTACCGGGCGATGCTGGCGCTGCTGGTGCTCACCGGGTGCGGCAGCGGGTGGGCGCAGGCGAGCGGTGTGGGGATCCCGCTGGTGCCGTACCTGTGCCTGCATGCCTGCGGCGAGGACCGCTCGGACGTGGGCGCGCTCAGCTGGGCGCTGGCCGAGGGGCTGTTCGCGCACCGCACGTCGCGGTCGGTGCTGCTGGAGGCGGTGCGCGACGGCTGGCCGATGGCGCCGCCGCCGCGCGTGCTCGCCCTGCCGCGGCCGATCTACCCGCTGCCGCCGGACGTGGATCTGCTCATCGGGCCCGACGACCACTGCGACCTG
The DNA here is from genome assembly GCF_052245915.1 of Nonomuraea sp. 10N515B. Classification (NCBI taxonomy): domain Bacteria; kingdom Bacillati; phylum Actinomycetota; class Actinomycetes; order Streptosporangiales; family Streptosporangiaceae; genus Nonomuraea; species Nonomuraea sp. 10N515B. The sequence goes on along the minus strand of NZ_JBQQBQ010000044.1, from coordinate 72,921 downwards.
TCGCCCCCGGACGCCGAGCTGGTGGCCGGCGCGGTGGCCAGGCTGACCGGCAGCCCGGCCGTGGCCGAGCCGGACGGCGACCGGGCGGCCGGGCGGATGCGGCTGCTGGTGGACCACGCCTGGATGCACGAGTACGGCGAGGCCCTGCCGACGTATCGTCCGCCGGGCCTCGGCGTCCCGCTCAAGCCCACTCAGCTCGTCATGTGAGGCCCTGCGCAGGCCGGGTCGTGGCTCAGAAGCCGGCGGTGATCCTGGTGAACTCCCAGTCGGACTGGGCGATGCCGCTGCAGTTCGACACCACGCCGCCGCCCGGGCAGGGACGGTCGCGGTTGACGGACCAGTACGCGAACCTGGTCAGGCCCCGGGCCTTGGCCCAGTCGCGGATCTGCGTCCAGGTGGCCGGGGTGGTGAGCTCCTGCTGGTCGGACAGGCCGTTCATGCCGGAGATGCCCATGCGCGCGTACGCCTGCGCGTCGCTCCAGCCGAACGCGCTCTTCAACGCGTTCTTCAGGCCCTCGGAGGCGTTGACGGTGTCCTGGTAGATATTGGAGCTGCCGAAGTCGAACGGCATGATCGTGTAGTTGTCGATCGGCACGCCCAGCGCCCTGGACTGGTTGATCAGCCGGATGCCGTGGGCGTTCGGGCCGGTCCTGGTGGTGCCGAAGGTGACGACGACCTTGACGTTCGGGTTGTTCTGCTTGACGATCTTGAGGCCGTTCAGGATGCGGTCCTGGACGGTGTAGTTCTCGAACTCGTCGGTGTTCTCGATGTCGAAGTCCACGACGGCGGGGCCGACGGCGTTGATGACCTGTTGCACCGCGTTAGCGAACGCCTGCGGCGTGGAGCAGTTGGGGCCGAGCTTGTTGCCCTGCCAGCCGCCGAAGGAGATCTGGACGCTGCCGCCCTTGGACTTGATCGTGTTGATCGCCTGCTGGTCGGCGCCGCCGGTCAGCGGCCGGTTGCCGTCCCAGGCCGGGGTGCAGCCGCCGCTGGACAGGATGAAGGCCATCGTGAACGACCTGACGCCGGTCGCGTCCATCACGGTGCCCGGGTTGGGCGGGTTGCCCCAGCCCATGTAGAGGTAGGGGGCGCCGGCCATCTTGGTGGGGTTGGTGGGCGGCGGGCCCGAGGAGGTGGTGGCGGTCACCGAGTTGCTCACGCCCGACAGGTTCCCGGCCGCGTCGCGGGCACGCACGGTGTAGGTGTAGCCGGTCGAGGGGTTCAGGCCGGAGTCGGTGTACGTGGTGCCCGTGGCGGTGCCCACGTGCGTGCCGCCGCGGTAGACGTTGTAGCCGGTCACGCCCACGTTGTCGGTGGAGGCGTTCCAGGCCAGCGAGACGCTGCCGGAGGTGACGCCGGTCGAGCGGAGGCTGCCGGGCACCGACGGCGCGGTGGTGTCGCCACCTCCCCCGGTGCCGGCCTTCCAGAGGGCGGGCACGTTCGGCGGCTCCCAGCCGGGCTGCGAGGTGTGGGCCTGGAGGCAGACGTAGTCGACGCCGTTGTGGGTGACGACCGCGCCCACGGCGTAGGAGGTCCACGGGGCCCAGGCGGCGGCCATCTGCTGCACCGCGCCGTGGGCCGCGGGCGCGGCGGTGACGAGGCCGGCGCCGGTCAGGGCAAGTGCGGTGCCGGCCAGTAACGCGGTCAGCTTGCTGCGAAATCTCATGGCATCCCCTGGAGGTGCGGCTTGACGGTCTTGGAGAAGGACCAGTTGTTGCTGGCGTCCCAGTTGATGGACCAGGTCATCGCGCCCCTGATGTCCGGGTAGGCGCGCGGTGGCACGAAGGTCCCGCAGCTGGTCCGCTTGGCCAGGCAGTCGAGTGCCTGGTTGACGAGGGAGGGCGACACGACTCCGCCGCCCGCGGCGCCCGGCCCGGCCGGCAGGCCCAGCGCCACCTGGTCGGGGCGCAGGCCGTTCTCGAGCTGGATGCAGGCCAGCGCGGTCATGAAGTTCACCGTCCCCTGCGCGTAGGCGAAGGACTGGTCGCAGCCGAGCATGGAGCCGGAGTTGTAGAACTGCGTGTGGACGACGGTGAGGATGTCCTTGATCGACAGGGCGAGCTTGAAATACTCCATCCCGGTCGACTGCATGTCGATGGTCTGCGGGGCCATCGTGATGATCAGATCGGCGCCGGCCTTCGCGCGTAGCGCCCGCAGCGCCTGGGCCATGTAGGTGGCGTTGAGACCGTTCTCCAGGTCGATGTCCACGCCGTCGAAGCCGTAGCTCTGCATGAGCGCGTACACCGAGTCGGCGAACTTCGTGGCCGCGGCGGCGCCGGCGACCTGCACCCGCCCGGCCTCGCCGCCGACCGACAGGATGACCTTCTTGCCCCGCTGGTGCAGGGCCTGCACGTCGGCCTTGAACTGGGCGTCGGTGTAGCCGCCCACCGCCGTGGCCAGGCCGGGATCGACCGCGAAGACGACCTCGCCGGGGGTGGCGGTGGCCTCGCCGAACGCGATCGCGACCAGGTCGTACTCGTTCGGCACGGCCGCGAGCTTGAGCTCGGCCGCGGCGTTGACGAAGTTGTGCCAGTAGCCGGTGAGGAAATGCTTGGGCAGCGTCCCGCCATCGCCCGTGCAACCGGTGGTGGTGGCGGTGGCGTCCCGCCCGGGCGACTCGCCCTGGGCGTTGTACGCCTTGACCGTGTAGGTGTGGGTCTCGCAGGCGCCGAGGCCGGAGATGGTGGCCGTCGTGCCGGTGACAGTGGCCTTGACAGCAGCGCCCTCGTAGACGCGATAGCCGGTCACCGTCCCCGAGGACGCGCCCCACGTCAGGGTGATGGCACCCGCGGTCGCGGTGGCGCTCGCCGCCCCCGGCGCGCCCGGGACGCCCGGTGTGGTGGTGCCGCCGCATGAGGCGCCGTTCAGTGTGCAGCCGGTGATGCCGGGGAAGTTGCCCGGGCTGCCGTTGAAGCCGAAGCTGGCGCTGGCGCCGGCGGCCAGCGTCCCCGCCCAGCTCGGGTTGGTGAAGGTGTAGTGCTGGCCGTTGCGGGTCATGACCGCGTCCCACGCGGACGGGATCGAGTAGCCGGCCGGGACGTCGAACTGCACGTTCCAGCCGTTCATCGCGGTAGTGGTGCCGTTGGTGACGGTGACGTTGCCCTCGAAGCCCGAGCCCCAGTCGGAGACCTTGACGAAGGTCGCGGTGGCGGTGGCCGCCTGGGCGGGCGGCGCGGCGAGCAGGCTCAGGGCGAAGGTCGCGAACGCCACGAGGATCGCGCGGTGTTTCACGGGTTTCTTCCTTTGGGGAGTGACGTGCCGCACGGCTCGTGCCGGGGGGTGAGAGCGCGAGCCGTACGGCACGGGCAGAGGCCCAGGGTCAGGGCTTTGCGGGGGTTGTAAGAGTTTGTCCAGGTGAAGATTACTTTTAGGAAAGTTTCCTAAGAGTTATCGCGATCGTAGCTTTGACACCCCGCCCTTACAAGACCCAAAAACACGGCTCCGCCGTACGGGACGGCGATCCCGTACGGCGGAGCGGTGTGTTCTATGGCTGCTGGGTGATCCTGACGTCGTCGACGCCGGCCTCGACCAGGGAGGCGCCCGAGGCGTCGGCGGCGTCGATGAGGATGCGGACCGTCTGGCCCGCGAAGGCGTTCAGGCTCGCGGTGGCCGTGGCCCAGGAGCCGTTGCGGTTGGAAGCCGCACCGGCCTGCTGGAACACCGTGGCCGTGGTGTTGCCCACGACGCGGACCCTGAGATAGTCGGCGCTGGAGGAGTTCGAGCCGTGCGCCAGATACCACGACAAGGACAGGTTGAGCGCGCCCGCCGACGGCAGCGTGATCGGCGGTGACTGGATCGAGGTGACGCCGCCGTCGATGTCGTAGGCGCCTGCCGAAGAGCCGGCCGGCCGGCCGGTCACCAGATCGTTCGTGCCGCTGACCGTCGTGCCCAGCTGCTTGGCCCCCGAGGACGTGGTGGCCTCGGGGTCACCGCGCTCCCACTGGCCGAGGGTCGCGGTGTCGGCGCCGCCCGGGTTGGCGGTCCAGCCCGTGGCCGTCTCGAACGTGTCGGAGTAGACGGTCACCGGCGGGTTGCCGGTGCCGCAGTACTGGGCCTCCTTGCCGATGATCCGGTAGACGCAGTCGGAGTATTCGAGGAAGCGCAGCACGGCCTCCCTGTTGCGGGTGGTCTGGGGGACGATCGCCTCGTCAGGCGGGTAGAAGCCGGGGCTGGAGCCGGTCGGGTACATCTCGAACGTGAAGCTGAAGATCTTGTAGACGCCCCACATCCAGTCGTCGATGGTGCCGTCGGTGATGTAGAGGTCGCTGGCCTGCTCGGGCGTGTAGTTGTTGGTGGCGGCCATGTTCTGGCCGAGCGTGGCGTGCGCGTCCCGGTCGTCCTGGGTCAGGCCGGGCGCGGTGTCGTTGAAGGTGTAGCCGTAGGGCCACAGGATGAGCTCGCTGTAGGTGTGCCAGTCGATGTGCGCCTTGATCTGCTGGGTGCCGCCGACGACACGGCTGCGCACCCAGTTGGCCGCCGCCCTGACCTCGGGCGCCGACTCCGCGCTGGCGCCGCGGTAGGTGTCGCTCGACGTCGAACCGGAGGAGCCGCCGCAGCAGCCCCAGTTGTAGGCCCAGTTGCGGTTCATGTCGGTGCCGACGGCCGACGAGCCGGAATTGGGCTGGCGGTTCTTGCGCCAGGAGCGGTAGGAGCCGGTGGCGATGTCGTACTCGCCGCCGTCCGGGTTCATGTCGGGCATGATCCAGATTTCCCTGGAGTTGACCAGGTTCGTGATCCTGGAGTCGCTGCCGTAGTTGTCGGCGAGCAGGTGCATGATGTACAGCGCCATCTCGACCGTCAGGTGCTCGCGCGCGTGCTGGTGGGCGGTGAAGAGCACCTCGGGCTCGGCCTCGTCGGCGCCCACGTTGTCGCTGATCTTGATGAGCCGCAGCGCCCTACCCTCGTAGGAGGTGCCGTACGTCGTCTGGCTGACGATGTTCGGGTGGGCCGCGACCAGGGCGTTGATGTTCGCGGTCATTTCCGCGTAGTTGTGGTAGGCGGAGTCCGCCGGCGGGAAGTCAAACGCGTCGACGGACGGGGGTGTCGGGCGCGGGACCTCCGCAACCCGGTAGCCGAGGCGCTTGATCGCGGCGACCTCGGCTTCCGTGGCCGTGACCAGGACCGAGTCCGCGGTCACCTCCTCGATGGCGGCGCCGGTGGCGGCGACGGAGCTGCGCTGCTGGGCCGTGGCCGGGCCCTGCACGCGGTACTGCTTGTTGGGCGGTGGCTCGGCGGAGGCGCCCGCTCCTGTCATGCCGGTAAGGCAGATCAGGCCTAGGGTCGCCAGCAGGATGACTAATCGGCGTTTCACCACGTCCTCCTCAGACGCTCGGGACTCGGATGTTGACCGGCGTCTGAACTGAGAGTGAAGACGCCAAGACTCCGGCGAAAGGCCCAATTTTCCGGCCATGCCAGGGCGCCTTTCCGGGCATGCCAGGGCGCTGCCAGGTGCGTGCCAGCGCGGCCCGACACCGTGAACGGCATGACCTACGCGATCGAAGCCGAGGGGCTCGTCAAGAGATACGGCGCCAAGACCGCACTCGACGACGTGGACCTGAGCGCCAGGACCGGCGCCGTGCTCGGCGTGCTCGGCCCCAACGGCGCGGGCAAGACCACCGCGGTCAGGATCCTGGCCACGCTCGCCGCCCCAGACGCCGGCCGGGCCCTGGTCGGCGGGTACGACGTGACCCGCCAGGCCGCCCGCGTCCGCGAGCTGATCGGCCTGACCGGCCAGTACGCCTCCGTGGACGAGAAACTGACCGGCACCCAGAACCTGGTGCTGATAGGCCGGCTGCTCGGCCTGTCCAGGCTGGCGGCCCGGGCCAGGGCCGCCGAGTTACTGGCCAGGTTCGGCCTGGAAGAGGCCGCGGGCCGGCCGGCGAGCGGCTACTCGGGCGGCATGCGGCGCCGCCTCGACCTGGCGGTCAGCCTGGTGAGCAGCCCGCGCATCCTGTTCCTCGACGAGCCGACGACGGGACTCGACCCGCGAGCCCGCGGTGAGTTGTGGGCCGTCGTCAGGGAGCTGACCGCCGACGGCGTGACCGTGCTGCTGACCACCCAATACCTGGAGGAGGCCGACCAGCTCGCCGACGATCTGCTCGTCATCGACCGGGGCCGGGTCGCCGCCGCCGGCACCCCCGCCGAGCTCAAAACCCTGGCGGGCGGGCATCGGCTCGACGTCAAGCCGCTGCGCGCGGCCGACGTGGAGAAGGCCGAGGCGATCCTCGGCGCGAAGGCCGTCGACGGGGTGCTGACCGTCCCGGTACACGACCTCGCCGCGCCTCCGGCCGTGCTGAGGGAGCTCGACGACGCGGGGATCGTGCTGGCCGAGCACGCCCTGCGGCTGCCCTCGCTCGACGACGTCTTCCACACCCTGACCGGAGGTCCCCGATGACCACCGCACTGTCCCAAGGGCTCACGCTGGCCTGGCGCAGCCTGATCCCGCTGAAGAACAATCCGGGCCAGCTCGCCGGGCTGCTGTTCCAGCCGGTCTTCATGATCGTCATCTTCGTTTATCTGTTCGGCGGGGCGGCCGGGGGTGATCGGGCGAGCGCGGTGGCGTACATGTTGCCCGGCGTGCTCGTCCAGGTGGCGCTCATGTCCACGATCGCCACCGGCATGAACCTGGCCGGCGACATCGGCAACGGCGTCTTCGACAGGTTCAGGACCATGCCGATCGCCAGGCCGGCTCCGCTGGCCGGGCGCATCCTGGCGGACCTGTGCACGCTGGTGATCACGATCGCGATGTCCCTCGCGGTCGGGTACGCCGTCGGCTTCCGCGTCACCACCGACCCCCTGAGCGCGCTGGCCGGGATCGGCCTCGTGCTGCTGCTGGCCATGGCGTTGAGCTGGGGGTCGGCGTGGATCGGGCTGGTGGCCAAGTCCGTCACGTCCATGCAACAGATGGCCACGGCCGTGTTGTTGCCGCTCACGTTCGGCAGCAGCGCGTTCATCCCGGCCACGGACCTGCCCGGCTGGCTGACCTGGTGGATGGGTGTCAACCCGGTCTCCCACCTGGCCGGCGCCCTGCGCGGCCTCATGGTCGGCGGGCTCCACGCGTCCGACGTGTGGCTCACCTTCGGCTGGACCGCCGCACTGTTCGTCGTTTTCGCCCCGCTTGCCCTGCGTGCCTACAACAGGAGAGTTCGATGATCGAGACCACCGAGACCATGACCACCCGTGACGGCGTCGAGCTGGTGGCGACGGTTTGGCGCCCGGCCGAGGAGCATCCCGTCCCCGTGCTGCTCTCGCGCACCCCGTACGGGCGGGGGCCGCTCGGCCCCGGCTATCACCTCGACGTGCCGCGCCTGGTGGCGGCCGGGTACGCGGTCGTCTGCCAGGACGTACGCGGCACCGGCGGCTCCGGGGGCGACTTCCGCTTCATCAGCGGGGAGGCGGCCGACGGCTACGACGCGGTGCGGTGGGCGGCGACCGCACCGTGGTCCGACGGAAATGTCGGCATGTACGGCGACTCCTACCTCGCGATCACCCAGCTCCTCGCCGCCCAGGAAAGGCCCGGGGGCCTGCGGGCCATCGCACCCCACGTCGCCCCTGCCGGCCTGTACGAGTGCGTGTACCAGCCGGGCGGCGTGCCGAACCTGAACATCATCCTCACCATCAGCCTGATGGTGCTGGCCCTGGACGAGCTGGACCGCCGCATCGCGCACGGCACGGCCACGCAGTCGGACAAGGACGCCTACCTGGCCGCCATCGGCCTGCCCGGCCGGATCGACGAGGTCGTGCGCGAGCTGGCGGAACGCCTGCCGCTCAGCGACCAGCCGCTGCTGGCCGACCTCGTGCCCTTCTACGCGCCGTGGATGGACACCCCGGACCCGGCGGACCCGCTGTGGCGGGACGGGGTGGTCGACCACACCCGGGTCGAGGTTCCCGCGTTGGTCAGCACCGGCTGGTACGACTACTTCAGCGCGGGCTCCATCGACCACTACGAGCGGCTGCGCGGCGAGTCCCGGCTGATCGTGGGCCCGTGGACGCACTTCACTCACGAACGCGACATTTGCGGACGCGATTACGGCGACCAGGCGAGCCAGGACGCCATCGACTGGACCGGCGTGCACCTGGACTGGTTCGACCATTGGCTGCGTGGGAGCTCCGACGAGCCGGAGCGCGAGCGGGCCAGGGTGAAAATCTTCGTGATGGGCGACGACGTCTGGCGGGACGAGGAGGACTGGCCTCTCGCGCGGGCCCAGCGGGTGCCGTACCACCTGGGCGGGGACGGCACGCTCAGCACCATGCCGGGCGTCGGCGGCGGCGGTGAGTTCGTCGGCGATCCCGGCGACCCGGTGCCAACGGTGGGCGGCGCGGTCATGACGTTCGACGCGTTCGGGCCGCTCGACCAGCGCCCGCTCGACGACCGCACCGACGTGCTGCGCCACCAGACGGCGCCGCTCGCGGCGCGAGTGGAGGTGACCGGGCAGGTCGAGCTGGTCGCCCTGGTCTCCTCGACGGCCACGAGCGCGGACGTGACCGCCAAGCTGATCGACGTCCACCCCTCGGGGCGGGCCGAGCTGCTGACCGACGGCATCGCCAGGGTGAGCGGTCTCGCCCCCGGTGAGGTGCGGGAGGTCACGGTACGGCTCGGCGCGATCTCGAACGCGTTCCTGCCGGGGCACCGGATCAGGGTGGACGTCGCCGGCTCGAACTTCCCCCGGTTCGGCAGAAACCCGGAAAAGGGCACCACCACGCTGCACGCCCCCTCCTACGTCGTGCTGCCGACCATCCCGTAGACCTCCTCCAGTGGCATGGCCGCGCCCTTGGCGAAGCACTCCTCGAACCGCCCCTCGCCGAGCGCGGCCCTGGCCGCCGCCGCACCCTCCGCGGTGTCGGGCTCGGTGTCGTGCGGCTCGACGGCCGACGACGCGCCGAACAGCACGGCCGCCCGCTCCTGATCCCCCTCTGCTTGGGCGGCCAGCGCGAACCCGGCCACCACGGCGGACAGCACCGGCCGGTCCGGGCTGGTGTCGCCGAGCGTACGGAGGGCCTGGCGGTGCTGGTCGAGTGCCGCTGCCACCTCCCCGGCCCGCGCCAGCGCCCGGCCGTAGGCGGTCCTGAGCGAGGCGATGAGCTGCGGGAGCGGCGGCACCTGCGCGAGCAGCTCGAACAGGCCTCGGTAGATCTCCAGGCCGCGCTCCAGGTCGCCACGATGGCAGGCGTATCCGGCCTCGGCCATCCCCAGCCACAGCAGCGTGACCGGGCTCGTCTCCTCCTCCGCGTGGGTCCTGGCCTTGGCCAGGTCTTCGGCCGCGGCGTCCAGGTCGCCGACCCGGATCCGCAGGTCGGCCAGCCTGATGAGAGTGGAGACGGCCTCGTCGGAGGTGACCCACTGCTCGGTGAGGCCCCAGGTCTCGGCGATCAGGTCGTGGGTCTGGGCGCCGCGGGCGGCCCGCAGCGAGGCCAGCCCCAGCAGCGACTCGGTCAGTCCCCAGCGGTCGCCGAGCTGCCTGAACCCGGCCACCGACCGTTCGAGCCGCTCCTCCGTACGCACCGGGCCGCCCATCATGAGAGCGGCGCTGGACAACCAGAGGTCGTCGCTGGCGGCATAGCGTTCGATCAGATCGGCGGCCCACTCGTCGCGCCCGGCCGCGGCGGCCATGACCGCCCGGCCGATGCGCAGCAGCGGATGTAGCGGGCCCTCCCGCTCGGCCGTTTCGACCAGCTGGTCCATCCTCTCGGACAGCGCCAGCATGGCGGGACGGTCGGCGATGATCGTGGCGAACTTGTCCACCCCGTACGCGAACATGCAGGCCGTGTACGCGCCCGCGAGTCCTGGGGGCGGATCGTCACCCGCCTGCGCGAGCACCTGGGTGGCCCACGCCGCGCTCTCTTGGCGATAGCCGCACATCCACCAGTACCGGTTCAGCGCCCCGCACAACCGCAGGGCCAGCGGCACGTCCCGCTCGTCCAGCGCCCAGCGCAGCGCGGCGGCGCAGTCGTCCCGCTCGGCGGAAAGCCGCTCGATCCACTCGATCTGCGCGCCCGTCCGCAACGCCGGGACCGCCTCCTCGGCCAGGCCCAGCAGGTACCCGGCGTGCCGCCGGCGGTATTCGCCCATCTCCCCGGCTTCCTCCAGCCGCTCCATGGCGTAGGCGCGGATCGTCTCCAGCATCGTGTAGCGGCCATCGGGTGAGACATCGACCAGCGACTTGTCGGCCAGCATGCCCAGCACGCCGGGTGTGCCCCCGCACACCGCCTCGACGGCCTCCAGCGTGGCGCCGCCGGCGAACACCGCCAGCCGCCGGGCCAGCACCCGTTCCTCCGCGCCGAGCAGGTCCCAGCTCCACTCCACCACCGCCCGCAGCGTCTGCTGGCGCGGCAGCGCAGTCCTGCTGCCGCCGGTGAGCAGCTTGAACCGGTCATCGATGCGGTCGGCGAGCTGGCGGGGCGTCATGGTGCGCAGACGGGCCGCGGCCAGCTCGATGGCCAGCGGCATGCCGTCCAGCCGGCGGCAGAGCTCGACGACGGCGGCCACGTTCTCGTCCTCGAGGGTGAATGCGGGGCGGGCGGCGGTGGCGCGGTCGACGAGCAGCCTGACCGACGGATAGCGACCCGCCTGCTCGGGGTCGGCGCCGATGGGCGGTGGCTCCAGCGGCGGGATGGGGGCGAGGTGCTCGCCGGACAGATTCAACGGCTCCCTGCTGGTGGCCAGCACCCGCACGGCAGGGCACTCGCCGAGCAACCGCTCGGCCAGCACGGCCGCCGCGTCGATCAGATGCTCGCAGTTGTCCAGCACCAGCAGCACGGCCCGGTCCGCGAGCGCCTCGACGATCTGCTCGATTGTGTCCGCCACGCTGTAAGCCGAGCGGTCGTCACGTACCCCCAGCGCGTCCAGCACGGCGCCGGGCACGTCGGCGGGCTCGCGGACGGGGGCCAGCTCGACCATCCAGACGCCCTCGCCCTCGAACCTGAGCGCCACCTCGGTGACCAGCCTCGTCTTGCCCGCACCACCCGCGCCGACCACGGTCACGATCCTGGCTCGGTCGAGCAGGGTGGCGAGCTGGTCCAGCTCGGCCTCCCGGCCGATGAAGCTGGTACGCGGAACCCGGACGTTGCCCTTCTGCCTGACCGGGCGAATGGGCCGCCGTACCGGGACCTCCCCGGACAGGACGGCCACGTGGGCGGCGCGCAGCTCCGGCCCCGGGTCCACACCGAGCTCGTCGGCCAGCATGCGGCGGGTACGCTCGAACAGCTCCAAGGCCTCTGCCTGTCGGCCCGACGCGGCGAGTGCGCGCATGGCCAGGGCGCCCAGGCGTTCGCGCAACGGATGCGCGGTCACCTCGGAAGAGAGATCCACGGGCGAGCCCGCCGCCAGCCGGGACTCCGCCAGGGCCTCCACGGCCGCCAGCCGCTCTTCCTCCAAGGAGGCGGCTACGTTCGCCAGGTGCGGCACGGAGGTCAGGTCCGCCAGCGCCGCACCCCGCCAGAGCGCCACCGCCGGCTCCGCCGTCTCCTTGGCTCGCGCCAGCCGCCGGAACAGCAACGCGTCCACGTCATCGGTCGCCACGCCGAGCGCGTAGCCACCGGGCCGACTCTCCACGACCTCGTGCGGCCGTAAGGCCACCCGAAGCCGCTTGACCAGCGTCTGGAGCGCGTTGGCGGTGTTGGCTGGAGGGTCGTCCGGCCACAGGGCGTCGATCAGCCGCTCGGCGGTGACGGTATGCCCGGCTTCGAGCGCCAGTATGGCCAGCAACGCCCGCAACCGGACCCCGCCGACCGCGATCGGCTCCCCGTCGCTCTCGACCTCCATCGGCCCCAAGATGGATATCCGCACATGTCACATCCTGCCGCCCCGACCGACCCGCGCCCACCAGGCGCCGCCATCCGCGCCGACCCCCGGCTGCGCGGCGCCGGAGCGGTGCGAGTTTACGAGAGGGGTGCCGGCCAGGGGCGGGAGGGCCTGGCCGGCACGTTGGGTGTCAGAAGTCGTCTGGGGTGCGGATGCGGTCGCGGACCCAAACGCCGGCCGGCTTCAGTCGCGAGGTGCCGGCGAAGGGGCCGTTCGGACAGGTGCCCTCGGTGAAAACGGCGCCCGAGCGGAAGTCGTCCGAGAAGTTCCAGTTCACCCAGCTGATCTTCTTCTGCGCCAGCAGATCCAGGTACTGCTGCGCCCGGGTGAAGTTGTTCGACCCGTCGCCGGAGGCGGTCTGGGTGCCGAACTCCGTGACGAACATCGGGATCCGGTCGGCCGCCCTGGACAGCGCGTTGAGGTATTCGGTGCCGTGGGAGGCGGCGTAGAAGTGGAAGGTGTACATGATGTTGGTCGCGTTGACCGGGTTATTGATCACATCGGCCTCGGTGGCGCCGTCGGAGACGCCCAGGGACGACCAGGCGCGGGTGCCGATCAGGATGGGGTCTCCGGGTCGTACTGCCTGATCATGGGGATGAGCTGGTGCGCGTAGTTCCTGATCGTGGACCAGGAGACGCCGTTCGGCTCGTTGGCGATCTCGTAGAGGAGGTTGTTCTTGCCGTTGTGCCGCTGGGCGATCTCGGTGAAGAACGTCTTGGCCCGCGACAGGTTGTAGTTGGGGTCACCAGGATCGAGCATGTGCCAGTCGACGATGGCGTACATGCCGCGCGCGGTCGCCTGCTCGATCAGGTTGTGCACCCGGTCGGTGAAGAGCCGCGGGTTGGTCTCGTAGCCGTCCTCCTGGATGTACATGGAGATGCGCAGCACGTCGGCCTTCCAGTCGCCGGCCAGGGCGTTCAGTGAGGCGGTGTTGAGGCACTGGTAGTACCACTGCAGGCCGTGCGAGCTCATGCCGCGGAGCTGGATCTGCTTGCCGTTCTGGTTGCAGAGCTTGACGCCGCACACCCGCAGCTGCCCGTTGGCCTGCACCGGCGTCCCGCCGGTCGACGGCGTGCCGAGCACCAGGCGGTCGAGGTTCGGGCCGCCGTTCGCGGTGGTGGCCGTGGCGCGGACGGTGTTGGCGCCGGCGTTCAGCGTCGTGGTGAGCGACGCTTCCTGCCAGGTGGCCCAGGCGCCGGTGCCCGGGAAGTCCCGGTTGGTCGTGGCGCCGTTCACGGCGATGGCCATCGGGCGGTTCGTCGTGGTGCCGTTGGCGTATCTGAAGGTGAGGGTGGCGGTGCCGGCGGTGGCGGCGTCGACGGTGAACTCGACGTACGAGCCGGTGGCGTTGGCGTAGTTGACGAAGCCGGTGCCGCTGTATCCGGCGTGGTTGGACTCGACCGCGCCCTGGGAGATCGTGGCGTTCTCCGCTTGATCTCGCCGGTGCCCCAGCACGAGACGTAGAGCCGCTGGTCGTCCACCGAGAGCGCGATGTCGGTCACGAGCGGAGGCACCGCGCCGAACGGCTGCAGCAGCGGCGGCAGGCTGCCGGCGTCAGCCGGTTCCGCGGGGATGGAGATGACCTTGCGGACCTGCCATCGGCCGTCCTCGTGGAACCAGAGCCACACGGAGGCCGACAGGTCCTCGACACTGACGGCCACGCCGACGAAGCCGTACAGGCGGGTCGGGTCGTGGGCGGGGCGCAGCTCCAGCGGCATCTGGTGCTGGTCGCCGAGGTCGACCTCCTGGACGTGGGCCCGCTTGCGGAGGTCCCAGAAGTGCAGCTTATGGCCGTATTTCCGGCCGAGCAGCAGCTCCCCGACCAGCCCGTCCTCGATCATGGACGGTGTCCCCCACTCCGAGGACACCAGCACGTCGTGGTTGATGTGCCACCAGAAGTCGTAGGCCAGGTACTGCGGCCCCCGCTCCAGCTCCCACTGCCCGATCACTTCGAAGGTGGTGTGGTCGCGCACCGCGATGCCGCCCGGCCCGTCCTGGCCGTTCGCGCCACCGAGCGCCGACACGTACAGGCCCTGGGGGCCGCAGTGCACGGTGTGCGGACGCGAGTAGCCCGCGCGGTGGGCGAGGGCCTCCGGTTCGACGACCTTGACGAGCTCCGGGCTGACCCGGTCCTTGGTGTCGTAGATGTGGATGCGCGAGGAGCGGAGCCCGGGCACGACCAGGTAACGCCGCTCGACGTGCGGATGCGGCGCGTTGGGGCACAGGGCGCTGCTGCACGCGTTCCAGCCGAAGTGGTGCAGCTCGTCACCGGTGTTCGGCAGGTCCGTCCAGCCCGCGACCGTGCCGTAGCCGGGCGAGGAGGGATCGGTGTCGATGACGGCCAGCGCGTCCGGCCGCTGGGCGGTGCGGTCGATTCCCGACCCGGTCAATAGGTATTGAGCTGCTGGATGCGGCCGACCATCTCGTCCGGGTCCCCGTCGAAGGGATGCCAGAACACATGGTCCACACCCAGCGCCCGGGCCTCGGCCAGGTCCTCGGCCACCTGCTCTGGCGAGCCGGTCAGCGGCATCCGCTCGTCCAGCGGCCGATCCGTGATCAGCCCGTTGACCTGGGCGACCAGCGGCCCCTGGCCGCCCTTGCGGTACGTCTCGGCGGACTGCCTGAGCTGGTCCCAGGCGAACACCACCACGGTCAGCCCCAGCCCGAGCCTGGCCGCCCGCTCGATGGCGGCCGGTGCCGCCGCCCCCGCCAGCAGCGTCAGCCCGGTGGGCTTGGGGGCGATCTCCGACTCAGGGATGGTGTAGAAACGGCCGTCGAAACGTACCGGGTCAGGGCCCCAGCAGACGCGCATGGCGGCGAGGTGTTCCTCGAATCCGGCGCCGCGCCGTCTGGCGGGGATCCCCGTCGCGTCGAACTCCTGCTGCATCCACCCCTGCCCCAGGCCGATCACGGCGCGCCCGCCGCTGAGCCTGTCGAGCGTCGCCAGGCGCTTGGCCAGCACGACCGGGCTGTGGAACAGCGCGTCCACGACGCTCGTGCCGAGCCTGATCGTGCTGGTCTTGGCCGCGACGTACGCCAGCGTCTCCAGCGGGTCGTACACCAGCGCATTGTTGTCGGGCAGCGGCATGGACTGGTCGGTGCCGGCGAACACCGCCTCGGCCGGCCGCAGGAGCCGCTCGAACGCCCACACCGCGCCCAGTCCCGCCCGCTCCGCCGCCAGCGCCACCCTGACGATCGCCTCCGGGTCCGCCTGCCGCCCCGACGTGGGAAGGCCGATTCCGAGATCCATCTGTAGCTCCTCTCTGCTCGCTGGATTGACCGTGATGACAACGAGAAGTCATCGGTTTACAGGGGCTCCCTTTCGTGATGCATTCGGGCAATGAGCGTGCAAGGCACTTGTGATCCAGGGTTCTCCCAGGTCGCGGAGGAGTTCGAGGCCAACCTCGCCACCCGCGGCGAAGTGGGCGCGTCGGTGTGCGTGATCGTGGACGGCGAGGTCGTCGTCGACCTGTGGGGCGGGCAGGCGGCGCCCGGCCGCCCCTGGGAGCGCGACACCATCGGGCACGTCTGGTCGTGCACCAAGGGCGCGACCGCCGTGTGCGCCCACATCCTGGCCGGGCGCGGCGAGCTCGACCTGAACGCGCCGGTCGTGCGCTACTGGCCCGAGTACGGCGCCAAGGGCAAGGAAGCGACGCTCGTCCGTCACCTGCTCGCCCACCGGGCGGGACTGCCCGCGTTCCGGGAGCCGCTGCCTCCGGGCGCCTTCTACGACTGGAAGCTGATGGCCGACCGGCTCGCGGAGGAGGAGCCGTTCTGGGTGCCGGGCACCGCACACGGGTATCACGCGCTGACGTTCGGCTATCTCGTCGGCGAGGTCGTCCGGCGGGTGAGCGGGCGCTCGCTCGGCACGTTCTTCCGCGAGGAGGTGGCCGAGCCGCTCGGGCTGGAGTTCTGGCTCGGGCTGCCTGAAGAGCAGGAAGGCAGGGTCGCACCGACGATCCCCGCCGACCCTCCGGAGGTGCCGCCCACGTTCTATGTCAGGGCCTTCACCGATCCCACCTCGGTCCCGGCGCTGCTGCTGGCCCACGAGGGCGGCTTCATGGCGCCCGGGGAGTCGGACAGCCGGGCGGCGCACGCGGCCGAGCTCGGGGCCGTCGGCGGGATCACGAACGCGCGGAACCTGGCGGGCCTGTACCGGCCGCTTTCGCTCGGCGGGGGCGAGCTCGTCAGCCGCGAGCAGCTCCAGATCATGGCGCTGACCGAGTCGGCGGGCACAGACGCGGTGCTGGCCGTGCCGACCCGCTTCTCCCTGGGATTCATGAAGGCCGCGGACAACCGATACCTGCCAGGGTCCGACAGCGAGGGCGCGCTGTTGTCGGCGACCGCGTTCGGGCACGCGGGGATGGGGGGATCCGTCGGGTTCTGCGATCCACCGGCCCGGCTGGCCTTCGGCTACACGATGAACAAGCAGGGCGCGGGGCTCGGGATCAATCCGCGGGGGCAGGCCATGGTGGACGCGACCTATCGGGCGCTGGGCTATCGCCAGCTCCAAGGAGGCGTTTGGTACATATAGTCCCATGTTCTTCGGCATCACGGACTTCTGGGCCTATGTGATCGGCGCCTTTCTGATCATCCTCCTGCCCGGCCCGAACTCCCTCTACGTCCTCAGCTTCGCCGCCCAGCACGGCGTGCGGCAGGGCTACCGTGCCGCGGCAGGCGTCTTCGTCGGCGACGCGGTGCTGATGGTCCTGTCCGCCGCCGGCGCCGCGTCCCTCCTGCGCTCGAACCCGGTGCTGTTCACGATCGTCAAGTACGCGGGCGCCGGCTACCTGGCCTGGATCGGCTTCCAGATGATCAGGGGCGCCTGGCGGTCGCGACGAGCCCTCGCGGCCGAGGAGGCGCCCGCGCCGGTGGAGCATCAGCCGCGCCCGTTCCGCAAGGCCCTCATGATCAGCCTGCTGAACCCGAAGGCGATTCTGTTCTTCATCTCCTTCTTCGTCCAGTTCGTGGACCCGGCGTACGCGACGCCGGCGCTGTCGTTCCTGATCCTCGGCGCGGTGATCCAGGTCTTCAGCTTTCTCTACCTGACGTCGCTGATCTTCGGCGGAACGTTCCTGGCCGCTCAGTTCCGCCGGCGCCGACGGCTCAGCGCCGGTCTGACCTCGTGCGTCGGCGCCGTCTTCGTGGGATTCGGTGCGAAGTTGGCCACCGCTTCACTCGGCTGAAAGCGTGGTTCAAGGCTCTGCTGATTTCGTAGGAAACAGATGGAACGTGCACAAAGAGGCGGTCGCACTCCTGCGGCTCGGGTACGGTAGGCCACCGGCGTGCTTCCCGGGGACGCAGGGGTCGCCGCATCGGTTAGCGCGTGCGGTCCATCTGGATAGCCTGGTCCCTCGAAGCCCGGGTAGTCGCTGATCGTCGGCCTATCTGCGGAGCAGCCTTGAATCATCCCCCTGTCGCCCTCCCCCGCCTCACCGCTCTCGCCCGGCAGGCGGCCCCCCGGCTGCTCGAAGGCGTCGTGGCCCCGCTGGCGGTCTTCTACTTGGCCATGGTCGTTCTCGGATTCAAGTGGGCGCTCGTCGCAACGGTCGCCTGGGTCTACCTGGGCGTGGCGTGGCGGCTGGTCAGGCGGGTCAAGGTGCCCGCGACGATGTGGCTGGCCTCGTTCGCGATCACGATCCGGGCGCTGGTGTCGTTCTGGACGGGCACCTGGATGTGGTTCTTCATCCAGCCGGAGATGGGCACGATCTGCATCAGCATGGCCTTCCTTGCCTCCGTGCGGCTGAACAAGCCGCTCGTGCAGAAGCTCACGCTCGACTACATCCATCTGCCGTCGGCGGTGCTCAAGCACGAGCGGATCCGCAGGTTTTTCGCCAGGATCACGTTGTTGTGGGCGTTCGTGCTGCTGATGAACTCGACGTTGAGCATCGCCCTGGCCGTCTATGAGTCGCTGGCCGGGTCGCTGGGCGCGTTCATGATCCTGCGGACCTCAGCGGTGGCCGTGATCAGCGGTCTGGCGATCGCCTTCTCGATCTTCGCCTTCAAGCGGGTCCTGCACCGGCTGCACGTGGCCCACGCCTGACCGCTCCCTCCTCCCCCGTACGGGGAAGCTCGACGGCCAGCTCGAAGCCGCCCGCGGCGGGCCCGGCCGTCAGCGTGCCGCCCATCAGCCGTACGCGTTCCCGCAGCCCCGCCAGCCCCAGACCGCCGGGCCGCGCGCTGGGCCGGGAGCGGGGCGGCCCGTTACGCACGCTCACGCGGTGAGGTGCGACCGTGACCCGCACGGCGGCCCCGGGGGCGTGCTTGGCGGCGTTGGTGAGCCCTTCCTGCACCACGGCGCGCGCCAGGCCGGGCACTGGCCCGCCGTCCAGGTCGAGGGTGATCGCCATGCCCGAGTCCCTGGCCCGCCGCACCAGCTCGGCCACGTCCTCGTCCACGGGCGACAGCGGCGAGGCGTCGGCGTCCTCGCGCAGCAGCCCGATGATCTGCCGAAGTCGCTCGGTGGCGTCCGCCGCCGCCACCCGCAGCTCCCCGGCCGCCTTGACCTGCCGGGGATCGAGCCCGGGAGCCAGCTCCAGCCCGGCGGCCCGGACCGCGATGAGGGCCAGATCGTGGCCGAGCGAGTCGTGCATGTCTCTGGCGATCCTGGCCCGCTCCCGCAGCCGGGCCTGCGCCTCGGCGGACAGCCTGGCCTGCCGCCGCTGCTGCAGCAACCGCCGCCGCAGCAGTCCCATGAGATAGGGCACGAGGTAAGTGCCGAGCAAGCCGGTGACCATGGACACCCACAGGGCCAGATCGCCGCCCATGGCCAGCACCACGCCCATGCCGACGGCCGTGATCAGGCCGAACGCCGCGAGCGCCGGCCACGTCCTGATCAGCCGCCGGCCCGTGAGGTAGGCGTACCACATGATGAACGGCGAAGTGGGCAGCAACGGGAGGATCTTCACATTGCGTCTGGGGATCAACCAGCTCAGATCCACGGTGGCGAACCCGTCGCTGAACCGCCACGGCCCAAGTGGCAGCAGCAACACCAGCGCGGCCAGCGGCCAGCGCCGCCCGACCAGCACCGCCACGGCGGCGAGCGCGAGCCGGGGCGCGGTCACCATGCCGAAGGCGGCCGGATCCTTGAGCGGATCGGGCCCCATGGCGGCGATGAAGATGCCGAGGACGACCCAGAGCAGCAGGTCGTAGACCACCTGGCGGCGGGTCTCCCGGCGCAGCGAGCGCAGACGGTTCACGGCTCCGACGTTATCCCCGCGTGGTGGATGCCGGACCTCCTCCAAAGGCAGGAGGCGGCCCTGACGAAAGTCAGGGTAGAGCGGAGCGCACCGTCGAGGTATGGCTAGCCCCACCCCGAAAGCGCCTACCTCCACTCCTGCGTTCAGCTGCCCGAACGGGTTGGATCGATGGTGTCACCCGGAGGTCGCGTCACCGACCCCGACCAAAGTCGGGGGTGGTGCCTGCCGATCGTCCGATGTGCCATGACCTGCGGAGTTTCTACCTTCAAGGGGTACCGGCCCTGACCCGCATAGGGGACGGGTCCGCGTTCGACCCGGGGCATCCCCGATGTCCCGGACCGTCGCACACAGAGACGCTGTGTGAGTGCCCTAAGGATCGGAGTACACGCTCATGTCGCACGCCATTCTCGACCTGGTCCATCAGGCGATGTCGTCACCGTGGTTATACGCGGCGCTGTTCGGCCTGGCCCTGCTCGACGGGTTCTTCCCGATCGTGCCGGCCGAGACGTCGGTGATCACGGCGGGGGTCTTCGCCGCGTCCGGGGAGACGAACCTGGCCCTGGTGATGGTGGTCGCGGCACTCGGCGCGTTCGCGGGTGATCACATCTCTTATCTGATCGGCAACAAGTCCGGTGGCAGGCTCAGGAACAAGAAGGCGTTCATCTGGGCCCGCGACGCCCTGGCGGAGCGGGGCGGGCTCGTCCTGGTCGTGGCCAGGTACATCCCCGGAGGGCGCACCGCGACCACGCTGACCATGGGCGCGGTCCGCCATCCGCTGCGCTCGTTCACGTTCTTCGACGCGATCGCGGCGAGCTCGTGGGCGGTGTACTCCGGCCTGATCGGGTTCTTCGGCGGGATGGCGTTCGAGAACGACCCGATCAAGGGTCTGCTGCTCGGCCTGGGCATCGCGGTGTCCATCACCGGGGTCGTGGAGCTCGTGAGATGGCTCAGGAAGCGACGCGCCATCCAAGCTTCTCCAGAACGACTTCCAGCAGACACGTCCGTTTGACACAACCTGGCAACCATCCGTCTGAAAGGAGTGCTGATGACTGTGCTGGCCGCGGCGATCGCCCTGGTCGGTTCGCTGTTCTTCGCGCTCGGAGCCGCCCTGCAGCAGTTCGAGGCCGCCGGCTCGGCCAAGCCGGGGCTGCTCGCCCTGCTGCGGAAGCCGCGCTGGCTGTTCGGCGGCGCCTCCATCGTGGTGGGTGGCGGCCTGCACATCGTCGCGCTCGGACTCGGCCCGCTGACCATCGTCCAGCCGATGGGCGTGGCCAGCCTGCTGTTCGCCCTTCCCATCGCCGCCACCCTGCACGGGCGCAAGCCCTCCCGCCAGGAGCTGGGCGCGGCGGCGGTGGTGGCGGGCGGGCTGATCCTCCTGGTCCTGATGGTCCCCGAGTCGGAGGGGCCCACCCACCTCGACCCCAACGGCGTGCTCACCCTGCTCGGGGTGGCCGGCGTCGCGGCGGTGCTGCTGTGGGCCGGCTCCCAGGTGGTCTCGCCCGCGGCCCGGGCGGCACTGCTGGCGACCAGCTCAGGCGTGTTGTACGGCGCCACGGCCACGCTCATGCGGGTGCTCGTGGACGGCACGTGGAACTGGTGGTACCTGCTGGCGTTGCCCGTGCCGCTGCTGCTGGCACTGGTGATGTTGCAGCGGGCCTACGCCGTCGGCCACTTCGGCGTCTCCTTCGCCTCGCTGCAGATCGCCGACCCGCTGACCGCGGTGGCGTTCGGCGCGCTGCTGCTCGGCGAGCCGCTGCCGACCGGGATCGCGCCGATCGCAGCTGCCGCGCTCACCGCCGCGGGCACCGTCGCCCTGGCCCGGACCAGCCCCTTGGAGGCCCGCAACGAGCTCGCCTGATCCCATGCTCGCCTGCTTCGTTTCTTTCGGCCCCGTTCGTCTTCCGGCCCTCCCCCAGCCGGGTTCTCGTGTGAATTTGGAGTCACCGTCATGGCCATGCCCCTACACAGCGTTACCGCCCGTGCCGATCTTGCCCCCGCGCCCGAACGCCCCCGCCGCGTGCTGATCTCGACCGACACCTACCCGCCCGACGTGAACGGCGCGGCGTACTTCACCCACCGCCTGGCCACGGGCCTGGCCGCGCGCGGCAACGACGTGCACGTGGTCTGCCAGTCCGACGTCGGCCCGGCCAGCGCCGAGGTGGTGGACGGTGTGATCGTGCACCGGCTGCGCTCGGCCCCGATCCTGCTCCACCCCACCATGCGGTTCACCGTGCCGACCCGGCTCGACCGGCTGGTCGCCGAGATCAAGCCCGACGTGCTGCACACCCAGGGTCACTTCGTGGTCGGCCGGGCCGCCATCGCCGCCGCCCGCCGCGTAGGCGTGCCCGTCGTGGCCACCAACCACTTCATGCCCGACAACCTCTTCCAGTTCGTGCACCTCCCGGACCGGCTGCGGGTGAAGGCGGGGCAGCTCGCCTGGCGCGACTTCAACCGGATCTTCAACCGGGCCGATCACATCACCACGCCCACCCCGCTGGCCGCCAAGCTCCTGGCCGACCAGGGGTTCGCGCGTACCGTCGAGCCGGTGTCCTGCGGGATCGACCTGGGCAGGTTCCACCCGCACACCGAGCCCAAGGCGTGGGCGCGCAAGCTGTTCGACCTGCCCGACCGGCACACGATCCTGTTCGTCGGCCGGCTGGACGAGGAGAAGCGCCTCGACGAGCTGGTGCGCGCGCTGCCCCTGGTGCTCAACGAGACCGACGCCCAGGTGGCGCTCGTCGGCAAGGGCAACCAGCGCGGCGAGCTGGAGAAGCTGGCCAGGCGCATCGGCGTGGCCGACCGGGTGTTCTTCCTCGGCTTCGTGCCCGACGAGAGCATGCCGCAGGCGTACGCGGCGGCCGACGTGTTCGCCATGCCGGGCATCGCCGAGCTGCAGAGCATCGCCACGCTGGAGGCCATGGCCACGGGCCTGCCCGTGGTGGCCGCGGACGCGATGGCGCTGCCGCACCTGGTGGACGACAACGGGTTCCTGTTCCAGCCGGGCGACGTGGTGGGGCTGGCCAGGCACCTGACCGGTATCCTGGCCGACGACGATCTGCGGGCCAGGCTCGGCAAGGCCAGCAGGGAGCTGGCGCTCACCCACGACGACCAGTCGTCGCTGGCCCGGTTCGAGACGATCTACGACGAGGTGGCGCGATGACCCCACGGCAGAGCGTCTGGGGCACCTTACTCGGCACGGTGGTGTCGGCGTGCGCGCTCGCGTACGCACAGGTCGCCCTGCCCGCTCAGCCGCTGCTCAGCGACTACGCGCTCGTTAACGGCGGGCTCGTGCCGGTGCTGATCGGGATGCTGGCGCTGGCGGGGGCGTGCCTGTGTCTCGCGTACGGGCTGGCGGCGGCCGACCCGGCGCGTACGGCGGCCACCCGGGTCCTGCTGCTGGCCGGGGCCGCAGGCCTGATGATGAGCGCGATCTTCCCGACGGATCCCGGCAGCTCGCAGGTCGGCTCGCTCTCCGGCGAGATCCACCGCTGGTCGGCGGCGGTGGTGTTCACCTCGCTGCCGGTCGCCGGCTGGACCCTGGTGAGGGGCCGGGCGGCGATGCCCCTCTGGAACGCGGTCCGGGCCATGAGCGTGGCCTCCGCGCTGACGCTGGCGGCGTACCTGGCGGCACACCCCGCCACCATCACCTCGCCGCTGATCAACGGTGTGGCCTATTACGGGCCGCTCGAACGCGCCGTGGTGCTGGCCGAGATGGTGCTCATCATGGTGATGGCGCTGGCGTCCGCCGCCGAACGGCCGGCGATGGCCAACCGGACCGCGCCGGCGAAGCCCACCTCCGCGACGGCCGGGCCCGAGGAGGAGCGGATCGCCGCCTGACCGCGGGCGAGCATGCTTCGACCCCCGTCGAAAGAACCGCCTCCTAACGTGGGTTCCATGCCCATCACCCGCCATGCCGAAGCCCGGACGGTCCTCGATGACCCCAGATATGTGCCGCCTCCCGTGTCCCAGGACGGCCGGGAGGGGACGCTCGCGTGGCTGCGGGCGCACGTGTCGCGGTTCAGCACCGGCGACTCGCACGCCCGGCGGCGCCGCGCGGTCGTGGAGCGGCTGGCCGCGCTGGACCCCGCCGAACTCCGATCCGCGGCCAGGGCCATGACCCTGGAGCGGGGCGGCGAGTGGCGGGGCGTGCCGACGCGGGTCCTCGGGGCCGCGCTCGGTGTCAAGGACACCGCCGCCGTGCCGGCCGCGGCGAGCGGCTATCTGTCGGGCGAGGAGAGCCCGGAGGCCGATGCCGCCGTCGCCACCCTGCTCGACCAGGCCGACCTGCCGGCCGTCACGCTGCTGCTGCAGGCGTACGCCGCGACAGAGGGACTCATCGAGAACGCGCTCAGGCACGCCTCCTGCGACGCCGCACGCCCGGCCGCCCAGCCGAGCCCGCCCTCGTCCGCCGCGCCGCACAGCACCCGGACCGGCTTCGACGTCGAGGCCCTGCTGCACGAGACGCTCCGGCATGATCCGCCGCTCAAGGCCACGCGCCGGCTGGACACCCGCACCGGTGGTGAGGTGACGATCGACTTGGTGGCCGTCAACCGGGACCCCGGCGTGTTCGCCGATCCCGACCGGTTCGACCCGACGCGAGGCCCGGCCCCGCACCTGACGTTCGGCCACGGCCTCCGCCCGTGCCCGGCCCCCGGCCACGCGCTCGCCCTGGCCGCCGGCGTCCTGGAGGGACTGCTGTGAATTTCCGCGACCTGCACCGTCGCGGCGACCCGCTGCTGCTGCCCAACGCCTGGGACTACGGCTCGGCCGCCGTCCTGGCCGCGCAGGGGTTCCCGGCGATCGGCACGACCAGCCTCGGCGTGGCCGCCGTGCACGGCAAGCCGGACGCGGCCGGCGCCACCCGGGCCGAGACGATCGAGCTGGCGGAGTCGATCAAGGACCTCGGCGTCCTGGTCACCGTGGACATCGAGGGCGGCTTCAGCGACGACCCGGCCGAGGTGTCCGACCTGGTGGCGAGCCTGGGCGCACTCGGCGTGGCCGGCGTCAACCTGGAGGACGGCCGCCCCGACGGCACGCTGCGCCCGATCGGCCTGCATCAGCGCATCATCGAAGCGGCCACGGGCCACGGCGTGTTCGTCAACGCCCGTACGGACACGTGCTGGCTGCGGACCGGCGGCACCCTCGAGCGGGTCCGGGCGTACGGCCACGCCGACGGGATCTTCGTACCGGGGCTGAGCGATCTCGGCGAGATCGCGGAGGTGGCGGCGAGCACGCCGCTGCCGCTCAACGTGCTCTACCAGCCGGGCGGCCCCACGCCGGCCCAGCTCGCCGAGGCCGGCGTGGCCAGGGTGAGCACCGGGTCCCTGCTGTATCGGGCGGCGATCCAGGGCGCGCTGGCGATGGTGCTCGGCATCCGCGGCGAGCCTGTACCCCCGATGCCGACCTATGCGGAGATGACCGCGTTCTTGCCGTAGCCGCGATAATCGACGCATGCGCTTCCAGATCCTCGGGCCCACCACCGCGCTGGGCGAGGACGGCGAACCCGTCGCGCTCGGCGGGCCCCGGGTGCGGGCCCTGCTCACGCTGCTCGCCCTGCACGCCGGGCGCATCGTCGGCGCGGAGCAGCTCGTTGACGGCATCTATGGCGCCCGTCCCCCCGAGGGCGTGGCCAACGCGCTGCAGTCGCAGGTGTCCAGGCTGCGCAGGGCGCTGGGGCGGGACCTGGTGGAGTTCCACCCGGCCGGATACCGGCTGGTCGCCGACCCGCAGGACGTGGACGCGCGGCGGTTCGAGCAGCTCGCGCAGGCGGGCAGGCAGGCGCTGGAGGGCGGCGACCCGGCACGGGCGGCCGCGCTGCTGCGCGAGGCACTGGAACTGTGGCGCGGCGCTCCGCTGACCGACGCCCCTTACGCCGAGGCCGCCGCGACCGCACTGGAGGAGCTGCGGCTGGCCGCCACGGAAGACCGCGTCCAGGCCGATCTCGACCTGGGCAGGCACCGGGAGCTGGTCGCCGAGCTGAGCCAGCTCATCGCCGCCCATCCGCTGCGCGAGCGACCGCGGGCCCAGCTCATGCGCGCCCTGTACGGCAGCGGCCGGCAGGCCGAGGCGCTGACCGTCTACGACGAGGCCAGGAAGATCCTGGACGAGGAGCTGGGCATCGAGCCCGGGGCGGAGCTGGCCGCCGCGCACCTGGCCGTGCTGCGGGCCGATCCGGCGCTCGGCGCCCCCGCGGCCAGGACGGCCACCCAGCGGCAGGGGCTGCGGGCCCAGCTCACCAGCTTCGTCGGCCGTGCCGAAGACCTGGCGCTCGTCGGCGAGAGGTTACAGAGCGGCCGGCTCGTCACTTTGATCGGTCCGGGTGGCGCGGGCAAGACCAGACTCGCGATCGAAGCGGCCGAGCAGGAGCCGGGCGACGTCTGCTTCGTGCCGCTCGCGCCGGTCACCGACGACGCGGACGTGCCCAGGGCCGTGCTGGCCGCACTCGACATCCGCGACTCCCTCCTGCACACGCCCGACCGTCCTGCCGTGGACCCGGTCACCCGGCTGGTCACCGCGCTCGCCGACCGCAAGCTGCTGCTCGTCCTGGACAACTGCGAGCACCTCATCGCGGCCACCGCCGAGCTGACCGACCTGCTGCTCGCCTCGTGCCCCGGGCTGCGGGTGCTGGCGACCGGGCGGGAGGCGCTCGGCATCACCGGCGAGTCCATCCTGCCCGTGGCGCCGCTGCGGCTGCCGCCGCCCGAGGTGGACGACCCGCTGGACTACCCGGCCGTCCGGCTGTTCGCCGACCGGGCCGCCGCCGTCCAGCCGGGCTTCGCCGTGCACGCGGACAACGCCGCGCAGGTGGTGCGCATCTGCCGGGCGCTCGACGGGCTGCCGCTGGCCATCGAGCTGGCCGCCGCGCGGCTGCGTACGTTGTCGGTGTCCGACGTGGCGGCCCGGCTGGACGACCGGTTCAGGCTGTTGACACGCGGCAGCCGGGCGGCGCTGCCCCGGCACCAGACGCTGCGCGCGGTCGTGGCGTGGAGCTGGGACCTGCTGGACGAGAGCGAGCAGCGGCTGGCCAGGCGGCTGAGCGTGTTCGTGGGCGGCGCGCGGCCGGAGGCGGCCGAGCGGGTGTGCGGGCTGCCGGAGGAGGTGCTGTTCTCGCTGGCGGAGAAGTCGCTGGTGGAGGTGGTCGGCGGGCGTTACCGGATGCTGGAGACGATCCGGGCGTACTGCGCCGAGCACCTGGCCGAATCCGGCGAAGTGGGCGCGATGCGTGACGCCCACGCCGCTTACTACCTGGACCTGGTCGAGGCGGCCGACGCGCGGCTGCGGACCCGCGAGCAGATGGAGTGGCTGGCCCGGCTGGACGAGGAGAGCGACGACGTCAACGCGGCGGTGCGCTGGGCGACCGAGTCGGGGCAGGTGGAGACGGCGCTGCGGCTGGTGGCCCACGCCGCCTGCTACTGGTACCTGCGCGGCGACCGCGTCACGAGCGCCGCTCTCGCGAGCGCGCTGGTGATCCGGCTCGCCGCCACCTGTCCCGAGGGTCTGGACGAGGAGTACGTCATGTGCGTGCTCGTCGCCGCCTGGCGGGGAGGGATGGAGGACGAGCTGCGTGACCTGGTGGCGGTGGCCAGAGGCCTGCTGGAGTGGAATCATCTGCCGGCGCGGGTCGAGTTCCTCATGATGATGTTGTCGATGTACACCGGGCCGCCCGACGACTTCCAAATGGCCTACGAGGAGATCACGCTTAACTCTCGCACGCTCCCGCCCTGGCAGGCGGCGCTGGGCTGCACCGGCGCGGCGTTCGTGCTGCAGAGCCTCGGCCGGATGGAGGAAGCGGTGGCCCATTTCCATCTGGGCCTGGCCGCGTTCAAGGCGATCGGCGAGCGCTGGGGCACCGTGCTGGCGCTGTCCGGGCTCGGCCAGCTTTACCAGGAGCAGCGTGACCACTCGACGGCGTACGCGCTGGCCGACGAGGCACTCACGATTGCCCGCGAGCTGAGCGCCAAGACCGAGATCGCCGAGGCTCTGTGCCGGCGCGGCGACGCCCTGCAGGGACTGGGCGACCCGGCGCGGGCACGGGACGACTACGGGCTCGCGGCCGATCTGTCGCGGATGAACGGGTCCGTGGAGACCATCGCGTGGGCCCATCTCGGCCTGGGCGAGGTGGCGCTGGCCCGCGGGGATCTGGCGGAGGCGCGGGCCGTGCTGACCCAGGCCCGCGACGAATGCCCGGAGGACTGGTACAGCGCCGCGGAGACCCGCGTCCGCATCGACGCCGCGCTGAGCGAGGTCAGCAGGATGGTCAGCGAACGGTAGGCGGGCGGTCAGGCGCCCGCAGGACAGTGGCGCCATGAGAAGCAAATGGTCGTGCCTGGCGATCGCGTGCCTGGCCACCCTGCTGTTGTCGCTCGACCTCACCGTCCTGCACCTGGCCCTGCCGAGGCTGGTGACCGACCTTGGCGCGAGCTCCACGCAACTACTCTGGATCGGCGACGTCTACGGTTTCGCGCTCGCCGGCCTGCTCATCACCATGGGCAACCTCGGCGACCGCATCGGCCGCAAGCGCCTGCTGCTGATCGGCGCGGCGGCGTTCGGCGCGGCCTCGGTCGTGACCGCGTACGCGCCCAACGCCGAGCTGCTGATCGCGGCCAGAGCCCTGCTCGGCGTGGCCGGCGCCACGATCATGCCCTCCACTCTGTCGATCGTCAGGAATGTGTTCACCGAGCCCGCTGAGCGCACGACGGCCGTCGGGATCTGGAGCGGCATGAGCGCCGCGGGCTTCGCCGTGGGCCCCGTCGTCGGCGGGCTGCTGCTCGACCACTTCTGGTGGGGCTCGGTGTTCCTGATCAACGTGCCGATCATGCTGCTGGTGCTGGCCGGCGGCATCCTGGTGTTGCCCGAGTCCCGCAACCCGGACGCGGGCCGGCTGGACCTCCTCAGCGTCGTCCTGTCGTTCGCCGGCGTGGTGTCGGTCGTCTACGCGATCAAGGAGGCCGCCCACAAGGGCATCGAACACGCCGACGTGCTCGTGGCGGGCGTGGGCGGGGTGGCGCTGCTGGCCTTGTTCGCCTGGCGGCAGACGCGGCTGGCCGAGCCGCTGATCGACGTGCGGCTCTTCGCCCGCAGGGCGTTCACCGCGTCCATCGTCACGAACCTGCTGGCGATCTTCGCGATGTCCGCCATGATGTTGATGTTCGCCTGGTATCTGCAGCTCGTGCTCGGCTGGTCGCCGCTGCAGGCGGGGCTGGCCCAGCTGCCAGGCGGCCTCAGCGGCGCGATCGGCGGGGTGCTGGCCGCCCAGCTGATCCCCCGCATCGGCAGGAACGGCGTGGTCGCCCTTGGCCTGGCCATGAACGCGGGCGCGTTCCTCTACTACAGCACGCTCGGCACCGAGCTGAACTACCTGGCGCTGCTGCCCGTCATGGTGATCGGCGGCATCGGCATCGGGTTCGCCTTCACCGTCAACAACGACAACGTGCTGGCCACCGCACCCAGGCAGCGTGCGGGGGCCGCGGCCGCGGTGTCGGAGACGGCGTTCGAGCTGGGCGGGGCGCTCGGCATCGCGATCCTGGGCACCGTGCTGAACAGCGCCTACCGCGCCAACCTGGAGTTGCCTGCCGGGGTTCCCGGCGAGGGCGCCAGGGAGTCGATCGCCGGGGCGGTGGGCACGGCCGCGCAGCTGCCTGCCGAGCAGGCCGGACAGCTCATGCGGGCCGCGCAGACGGCGTTCATCGAGGGACTGCAGGTCACCGCGCTGGTCACGGCGGCCCTGCTGGCCGTGGTCGCGCTGCTGGCGCTGGTGGGGCTGCGCGGCGTGCCGAAGGAGATTCCCGAGGAGGTCCTGGCCCGCGCGTGACTCAGAGAACGGGATTGGTCGGGCAGGGCCGGGTGGTGCTCGGGACGAGGGCGTCGAGGCGGGCGCCGATCATCCTGGCCACCCCTTCGATGGTCTCGATGCCCGTGCCCTCCCCCGGCTGCCCGTCCGTCTGCACCGACAGCAGCAGGTCCCGGCCGGCTCCCACGACGCGGCCGTAGCTGGTGACGGCCCACGTGTTGTTCCTGAACGGCCGCGGCGTCCACCCGTTCTTCAGCGCCACCCGGTCCCCGGGGCGGGCGGCGGCGCTGACGCCCCACGCCTGGTCCTTCTGGACCCGCTGCATCAGCCCGAGCACCAGCCGCCGATCCGCCTTGCTCAGTCCCTTGCCCCCGCGGATCAGCGCCTTCAGCAGGCGGATGCGGTCGGCCGGGCTGGTGGTGGTGCCGCCCCAGAAGTGGCTCGGCCCCGGCGTGGTCTCCCGCAGTCCCACCCGGCCGTAGAAGGCGCTCAGGGCGCCGCCTCCGCCGGCCCGCGACCACAACGCGTCCGCGGCGCCGTTGTCGCTCTCCCTGATCATGCGGTCGGCCAGATCGCGCTCGCCCTCGTCCAGCCCGCCGGAGCGGGCCGCCAGCAGCGCCGCCAGGATGTCGACCTTGGCGCCACTCGCGGTGATCATGTCGTGCTGGTGCGCTCCTCGCCCCAGTGTGATCCCGGTGACGAGGTCCTGCGCCGCGAAGACGACCCGGCCCGGGCGGTGGCTCAGATACCGGGAGATGTCACGGACGAGCCGGGCGCGGGCGGCGGCGCCCGCCCGCATATCCGGAAATTTCAGTACACAGCGCGCTGCCTTGACCGGAGCCCTCGCGACGGCGGGCACCGTCGGCGCCCGCTGGGCCCCACACGCCGCCACGAGCGCCAGCCCGGCGCCGGCCAGCCACATCACACGCACACGCAAACCCCCGAGCTCTCATCGGGGGTCGGCGGTCTCCTGCCCTCAGGTCACGAGTCGAATCCCAGCCCCATCCGGTCGAGCGCGCGCAACCACAGATTGCGCTTGCCCTGGTGCTGGTCGGCCTGGGCGATCGACCATCGGGTGAACTGGATGACCCCCGACCGCATCGGCTCGGGCGGGAACGGGATCGGCTTCTCCTTGACCATCCGCAGCTCGGTCCGCTCGGTACGCTCGCCGGCCAGCAGGTCGAGCATGACGTTCGCGCCGAAGCGCGTGGCCCCGACGCCCATGCCGGTGTAGCCGATGGCGTAGACCAGCCGTCCGCCGTGCGCCTGGCCGTAGAAGGCGCTGAACCGGCTGCAGGTGTCGATCACGCCGCCCCACCGGTGGGTGAAGCGCACCTCGGCGAGCTGGGGGAAGGTGTCGTAGAAGTGCCGCGCGAGCGTGACGAACGTCTCGTCGCGCTGGTCGTACTCCGGTTTTACCAGGCCGCCGTTGTAGTAGACGGCGTCGTAGCCGCCCCACAGGATGCGGTTGTCGTCGGTGAGCCGGTAGTAGTGGAACCGGTTGGCGGAGTCGCCGACGCCCTGCCGGTTGCGCCAGCCCACCAGCGCGAGCTGCGCGTCGGTCAGCGGCTCGGTCATGAGCGCGTAGTCGTACACGGGGACCACGAAGTGCTTGAGCCGCCGCAGCAGCGGCGGGAAGACGCCGGTGCCCAGCGCGACCTTTGGCGCGGTGACGGCTCCGTAGGGGGTGCGCAGCGTGATCTTCGTGCCGTCGTCGTGCAGCGAGCGGACCGGGCTGCGCTCGTGCACGCGGACGCCGAGCCGCAGGCACGCCTCCCGCAGCCCCCACGCCAGCCGAGCCGGGTCCAGCATGGCGCAGCCGCTGCGCTCCCAGAGCCCGCCCAGGTAAGTCGGCGAGTCGACCTCGGCCCGCACCTGGTCCTGGTCGAGCGGCAGGTAGTCGAGCTCGAGCTCGGAGATCAGGTCCAGGTGCTCGTTGAGCCCGTCGAGCTGCCACGGCTCGGTGGCCACGTGCAGCTCGCCGGTGCGTTCGAAGGAGCAGTCGATGCCGTGACGCTCCAGCGTGCCCTCGATCTCGTCGAGGTTGTCCACCCCCATGCGTTCCAGCCGGTCGATCTCGTCCGGCCACCGCTCCAGCCCGTTGGCCAGGCCGTGGGTGAGCGTCGCCATGCAGAACCCGCCGTTGCGGCCGGTGGCCGCCCAGCCGATCCTGCGCCCTTCGAGCAGGACCACGTCCAGCGACGGGTCGCGTTCCTTGGCCATCAGGGCGGTCCAGAGCCCTGAGAAGCCGCCGCCGACCACGACGAGGTCGGCGCTGGTGTTCTGGTCGAGCCGCGGTTGCGGCTCGGGTCTGGCCGGGCTGTCCAGCCAGTACGGCTTGCGCTCCGCGTCAGCAAGCGCCTTCAGCGGATCCACAAATCCCACATCCCTACGGAAAATCTCAGGTACGGCGCCTCGCCGCGACCGCGTTACCGATCGCGATCAGCACCCCGATGCCGAAGATCAGCGTACCCATGACGTTGACCTGCGGTGGGATTCCCGTCTTCACCGCGCCGACGATCCACAGCGGGAACGTGATGGTCGAGCCGTTGACGAAGCTCGTGACCACGTAGTCGTCGATGGACAGCGCGAACGACAACATGGCCCCGGCGAGCACGCCGGGCATGATCGCAGGCAGCGTCACCTGCCGGAACGTCCCCCACGCCGTGGCCCCGAGATCCCTGGCGGCCTCCTCCAGCGACGGGTCGAGGGTGACGATGCGCGCCCGCACGGTCACCACCACGAACGACAGCGAGAACAACACGTGCGCCATGATGATCGTGTTCGCGTCACGCGGCACGTTCCCCGAGACGAAGAGCGACAGCAGCGACGCGCCCATGACCAGCTCGGGCGTGGAGATCGCGGCGAAGATGAGGAAGTTCGTGACCCCCTTGCCGCGGAAGCGGTGCCGGCCCAGCGCCAGCCCGAGCATGGTGCCGATCACGACCGTGATGATCGTGCTGACGGCCGCGATGACCAGCGAGTTCCGCAGGGCCACGGTCAGGTCGGAGATGTCGAAGAGCTCGCCGTACCAGCGCAGCGTGAAGCCCTGCCACGTGGTGTTGGACTTGCTCTTCTTGTCGTTGAACCCGAACAGGATCATCACGGCGATCGGCGACGACAGCCAGATGATGACCAGCCACGTGTAGACGTGGAGCAGCTTGTCCCCGAGCCTGGTGCCTCTCATCGCGCGGCCGCCTCGAGGACGTTCTCCGTGCCGAGCGCCCTGGCGTAGATGAAGATGCCCACGAGAAGCACCGCCATCAACGTGAACGACAGCGCCGAAGCGGTCGGGTAGTTCAGGTTGGTCAGGTATTCGGTCTGGATGATGTTGCCGATCATCGTGTTGGAGGTCCCGCCCAGGATGGCGGCGTTGATCGGGTCTGCCGTGGCGGGCACAAAGGTCATCAACACCCCGGCGAACACCCCCGGCAACGACAGCGGCAGCACCACCCGCCGGAACGCCCCCGTGCGGGTGGCGTACAGGTCCTGCGCCGCCTCCACCACCCGCGGGTCCACGCGTTCGAGCGACACGTAGATCGGCAGGATCATGAACGGCAGGAAGTTGTACGTCAGCCCACCCACCACCGCGAACGTCGTGGCCAGCACGTGGAAGTCGTCGGGCAGCAGCCCCCAGTCCTTCAGCGTGCCGAACAGGATGCCGTTGTCGGCCAGCAGGAAGTTCCACGAGATCGTCCGCAGCACGAACGACACGAAGAACGGCAGCAGGATCAGGAACAGGTAGACGGACTTGCGCCGGCCGCCCTTGAACGCGATCCAGTACGCCACCGGATACCCGATGACCAGCATGGCCGCCGTCGCCATCGCGCCGTAGAAGAGCGAGCGGACCAGCTGGGTGCTGTACCTGCCGATGGCGTCGCCGTAGTTGGAGAAGCTGAACGTCATGGCGAAGCCGTCGATGGCGTTGCCGGTCTGCAACGACACCGACGCCATCGCCACCATGGGCACGACCAGGAAGATCGCCAGCCACATCCAGCTCGGCAACGCCAGCAGGTAGGGGGTGAGCCGCCGCATCCGCTACGCCTGCGTGATGGACTGGAAGATCGGGTTGAAGACCTGCTGCGTCTGGCTGGTCAGCGGCGTGTAGCCGCGCAGCTTGGCGTAGTCGGCCTCGGTCGGGAACATGAGCGGGCTGTCGACCATGTCCTCCAGCGCCTTCTTGTCCTCGCCCTTGGCCGTCTTGGCCTTCTCCCTGAGCAGGTCCTGCACCGCCGGGACCGGGGTCACGTACTGGATGAACTCATCCAGCTCGGCGGCCACGGCCGGCTGGTAGAGGTAGTCCATGAGCATGAGCGCGTCCACCGGGTTGGCGGCGCCCTTGGGGATGAGCATGTTGTCGGTCCAGATCGTGCCGCCCTCCTCGGGCACCACGAACTTGACGGGCTCGCCGGCGAGCTGGCGCTGGAAGACGTCGCCCGACCAGGCCATGGTCAGCCAGACGTCGCCCTTGGACACGGCATCGATGTAGCTCTGGTCGTAATATTTCCGGACAATTCCGGCGTCGCGCTGCTCCTTGAGCTTGTCCCCGGCCTTGCGCCAGTCTGCCTCGGTCGACTTCTCCGGGTCGATGCCCAGCGCGAACATCCCGAAGTTCCCGATCTCCTGGGCGTCGGCCATCATGCCGACCCGCCCCTTGTACTTGGGATCGAACAACGACTGGATGCTGGTGATGTCTTCCTTGACGTGCTCGGTGTTGTACGCGATCCCGGTCACACCGGACGTGTACGGAATCGTGTACTTGTTGCCCGGATCGTAGGACCGTTCCTTGTACTTCTGGCCCGCGTTGGCCGCGAAGTTCGGCAGCTTGGAGTGGTCGAGCGGCAGCACGTAGCCCAGCTGGAGCATGTTCTGGAGCTGGATGCCGTTGGTCATGACGACGATGTCGTAGCCCAGCGACTGCCCGGCGCGCAGCACGGGCTCGGACTTGCCGAAGAACTCGGCGTTCTCCTGGATGACCTCTTTGTACTCGTACGAGATGCCGGTGGCCTGCTGGAACTTCTTCAGCGGGGCCTGGTCCTCGGGCATGTACTCGGGCCAGTTGGCGAAGACGACCTTGCCGTGCTTGGTCTGCTTGGACCAGAAGTCCTGGACGGCGTCGGCCTTGGGCGGTGCGGCCTTCTGCCCCTGCACGCCGCAGGCGGCGAGGGCGAGCCCGGCGGCGGAGAAGCCGGCGATCCTGAAGGCGTCACGACGGGTGCGGAGACGGGGGTTCATGAGGTGCTATCAACTTCCAATCACGTACGAGTGCTGCGCCTGCCACGACAGCCACACGGAGTCGCCCCGCTCCGCCGTGGCCGTGGCGTCATGCGCATTTTGCTGAAACACGGTGATCTCGGCCCCGTCAGCGAGACTCACCGCGTAGCTGTTGTAAGTGCCCAGGTAGACGACCTCGGCCACGGTGCCGCGGACGGAGCTCACGCCGTTCACGGGCTGCTCCGTGCCGATGGTGATCTTCTCTGGCCGCACGGTCACCGTCACGTCGCCCTCACGACCGGGCACCAGCACCCGCCCGCCGGCGATCTTCAGCTCGCCACCGGTGGCCGTCCCCGCCAGCAGGTTGGAGGTGCCGATGAAGCCGGCCACGAACGAGGTCGCGGGCCGCTCGTAGATCTCGCGCGGCCCGGCGAGCTGCTCGACCAGGCCGTCGTTCATGACGGCGATGCGGTCGCTCATGGTGAGCGCCTCGTTCTGGTCGTGCGTGACGTACACGAACGTGATGCCGACCTCGCGCTGGATGCGCTTGAGCTCGATCTGCATGGCCTGGCGCAGCTTGAGGTCGAGCGCCCCGAGCGGCTCGTCCAGCAGCAGCGCCCGCGGCCGGTTGACCAAAGCCCTGGCCAGTGCCACCCGCTGCTGCTGGCCGCCGGACATCTCGCGCGGCCGGCGCTTCTCCCGGCCGGTCAGGTCGACGATCTCCAGCATCTCGCCGACCCGCCGCTTGATCTCCTCCTGCGGCGTCTTGCGCTGCTTGAGGCCGAAGGCCACGTTGTCCCAGACGCTCATATGCGGGAAGAGCGCGTAGGACTGGAAGACCATGTTGACGTCGCGCTTGTTCGGCGGGACGTTCGTGACGTCCTGGCCGAGCAGCTTCACCAGGCCCTTCGACGGGGCCTCGAAGCCGGCGATCATCCGCATGGTCGTGGTCTTGCCGCAGCCGGACGGGCCGAGGAGGGAGAAGAACTCCCCCTCGGCGATGTCCAGCGAGACACCCTTGACCGCCTGGACCACCTCGCCGTGCGAGAGGTATTCCTTGACGACGTTCTCTAGCTCAATGGCACTGGTGGTCATCGTCGCCTATTCACCGATGTAGTGCATGACGTGCTTGACCCTGGTGTAGTCGTGCAGGCCGAAGACCGACAGGTCCTTGCCGTAGCCGGAGTGCTTGAAGCCGCCGTGCGGCATCTCCGACACGAACGGGATGTGGGTGTTGACCCAGACCACACCGAAGTCCAGCCGGTTGGACATGCGCATCGCGCGGCCGTGGTCGGAGGTCCAGACCGAGCCGCTCAGGCCGTACTTGACGTCGTTGGCCTTGGCGAGGGCGTCGGCCTCGTCGGCGAACGTCTGCACGGTGATCACGGGCCCGAAGACCTCGTTCTGCACCATCTCGTCGTCCTGCTTGAGCCCGTCCACGATGGTCGGGGCGAAGAAGTAGCCCTTGTCGCCGACCCGCTGACCGCCGGTGAGGACCTTGGCGTGGGCGGGGACCCGCTCGATGAAGCCCTGGACCTTGGCCAGCTGGTTCTCGTTGTTGAGCGGCCCGTACAACGCGTCCTCGTTGTCCAGGTCACCGGTCACGGTGCCGGCGGCCGCCTCGGTCAGCGCGGCCACGAACTCGTCGTGCACGCTCTCGTGCACGAGCACCCGGCAGGCGGCGGTGCAGTCCTGCCCGGCGTTGTAGAGGCCCGCGGTGGCGATGTCGGCGGCGGCCTTGCGCAGGTCCTTGACGTCCTCGAAGACCACGACCGGCGCCTTGCCGCCGAGCTCCAGGTGCACCCGCTTGAGGTCGTCGGCGGCGCTCTTGGCCACGGACATGCCGGCGCCGACCGAGCCGGTGATCGCGACCATGGAGGCCGTCGGGTGGCTCACCACGAGCGCTCCGGTCTCGCGGTCGCCGGTGACGACGTTGAAGACCCCCGCGGGCAGCACCTCACCGAGGATCTCGGCGAGCTTGAGCGTGGAGGCCGGGGTGGTGTCGGACGGCTTGAGCACGACCGTGTTGCCGGCCGCGAGGGCCGGGGCGATCTTCCACACCGCCATCATCATCGGGTAATTCCACGGCGTGACCTGGCCGATCACGCCGATCGGCTCGTGCCTGATGACGCTGGTGTGCTCGGCGAGGAACTCTCCGGCCGTGGGGCCCTCGAGCGTGCGGGCCGCACCCGCGAAGAAGCGGAAGTGGTCGGACGCCACCGGCGTCTCGTCCTCGGCCATGCGGGCGCGCGGCTTGCCGGTGTTGCGGCACTCGGCCTCGTTGATCTCGTCGGCCCGCGCGTCGATCGCGTCGGCGACCTTGAGCAGCAGGTTGGCCCGCTCACCCGGAGTGGTCCTGCCCCACGAGTCGAACGCGGCTGCCGCGGCGGCGAAGGCGGCGTCGACGTCTTCCTGGCCGGAGATCGGGGCCTGAATGTAGGCCTCGCCCGTGCACGGGTCGATGATGTCGGAGAAGCGGCCGCTCTTGGCGTCCACGAACTCACCGTTGATGTAGTTCTGCAGACGGGTGGTCAACGTACTGACCTCCTCGTGAGGTGGCTGAGATGCCGCGACTCTTACAGAGTGAAAGCATCCGGACAAGGGATTTCGTGGTGAAGATATCAAATTGCTACGAATTCGCTTGACAGACTGCCTGGAACTGACAACATGTCGCACCAGGACGGCAACCAAGCGGGAACGCCCCCGAAACGCCGGACCGCTAGGAGGACTCCTCTCGATGACCACGCCGCCCCGCGTACGCCGCGACAACCCGAGCGCTGCCCCCGTCGTGCTCGACGATCTGTCCAAACAGATCATCGAGCAACTCCAGCGTGACGGGCGCATGCCGTACGCGGCCATCGGCAAGGCGGTCGGCCTGTCCGAAGCCGCGGTACGCCAGCGCGTGCAGCGCCTCCAGGACGCCGGCGTCATGCAGATCGTCGCGGTCACCGACCCCCTCACGCTGGGTTTCCCCCGGCAGGCGATGATCGGGGTCAACATCGAGGGCGACCTGGAGTCGGTGGCGGACGAGCTGGCGGCCATCGAGGAGATCGACTACGTGGTCCTCACGGCCGGTTCCTTCGACGTCATCGTCGAGGTGGTGTGCGAGGGCGACGGGCACCTGCTGGAGATCCTCAGCAAGATCCGCGCCATTCCCGCCGTGCGGGCCACGGAGTCGTTCGTGTACTTGAAGCTGCGTAAGCAGACCTACTCCTGGGGCACCCGCTAACCGACCCTCGCGACGGCCCGGACGGGCGCCCCGTCCGCTCCCGCGAGCCGGATCGGCAGCAGGGAAACCTCGATCGGCCTGCCGCGTGCCTGCGCGTCCAGGAGCCGCTCCAGACCGGTCAGGTTCTCGGTGATGACGGCGTGCGCGCCGCACAACACCCGGTGCGCCGGGAAGTCCTTAGCCGGCGTGGGATCCACGCTCAGCGCGTCGATCCCCACCGTCCTGACCCCGCGCTCGACGAGCCGCGCCGCGGCCTCCTCGGTGAGGAACGGATGCCCCTGGTAGGCGTCCGTCCCCCAGTACGCCGACCACCCGGTGGCGACGAGCACGATCGGACCCTCGACGTTCTGGAAGGCCCCCGCCCCGATCGGCGAGCGCGGCGCGAGGCCGGTGGCATCCACCACGACGGCGGGCCCGTAGAAGCGCTCCAGCGGCAGGTCGTCCAGCGTCGGCAGCGAGTCGTCGACGTGGAAGGGGGCATCCACATGCGTGCCCGATTGGGAGCCCAGGTGCAGCTCCAGCACGTTGACCCCGTCCCGCGCCACGGTGAGCGCCGGGCCGACGGAGACCTCGGGATCGCCCGGATAGACGGGCATGCCCTCCTCGATCGGGACAGACAGGTCGACAAGCTCCATCACGTCACCGGCTCGGTCGCCGCGTCCACGATGGGCAGCACCGGCGTGTCGGCCACGCGGACCAGGCGCGGCCCCTCAGGGCCGTAGACCTCACGCGGCTCGGGGAAGGCGGCCAGCAGCACCAGGTAGAGCAGGCCCGCCACGGCCAGGCCGACCGGCAGCGAGACGTCCACCCCGCCCGCCAGATCGCCGAGCGGCCCGACGAACTGCCCGGGCAGGTTCACGAACATCAGCGCCAGACCCGCGGACACCAGCCATGCCGACAGCCCGCGCCAGTTCCAGCCGTGCGTGAACCAGTAGCGGCCGCCGCGCTGGCGCCGGTTGAAGACCTGGAGGGCCTCGGGGTCGTACCAGCCACGCCGAGTCACATACCCCAGCATCATGATCACCATCCAGGGCGCCGTGCACGTGATGATCAGGGTCGCGAACGTCGAGATGCTCTGGGTGAGGTTCGCGGCGAACCGCCCGACGAAGATGAACACGATCGACAGCGTGCCGATGAACACGGTCGCCTGCACGCGCGAGAACCGGGGGAAGACGCTGGAGAAGTCGAGCCCGGTGCCGTAGAGGGAAGTGGTTCCCGTGGACATGCCGCCGATGAGCGCGATGAGACAGACCGGCACGAAATACCAGCCCGGCGAGACCGCCAGCAGGCCGCCGACATAGTTGGGCGCGGCCGGGTCCACGTATTCGGCGGCCTTGGTCGCGATGATCGACGCCGTCGCCAGGCCGAAGAAGAACGGCAGGATGGTGGCGATCTGCGACAGGAACGCGGCGGCCGTCACCCGCGAGCGCGGCGTGTTCGCCGGGATGTAGCGGGACCAGTCACCAAGGAACGCGCCGAACGACACGGGATTCGACAACACGATCAACGCCGCGCCGATGAACGACGGCAAGAACAGCGGATCGCCCACCGGGAGCGTGCCGGGGTAGGACGGGTCGAAGTCGCCGGCGAAGGCGAAGACCCCCAGCACGAACAGCAGCGACGCCGCCGCAACCGCGATCTTGTTGACGAACAGCATGAACCTGAAGCCGTACACGCAGACGACGAGCACGAGCACCGCGAAGATCCCGTACGCGACGCCATAGGACAGGTCGGTGTCGGGCAGCCCGGCCAGCCGGTGCGCGCCACCCACCAAGGCGTCCCCCGACGACCACACCGAGATCGAGAAGAACGCGATCGCGGTCAGCAGCGACAGGAACGAGCCCACGATCCGCCCGTGCACGCCCAGGTGGGCCGACGAGGAGACGGCGTTGTTGGTCCCGTTGAGCGGCCCGAACAACGACAGCGGCGCCAGGATCAGGGCCCCCACCACCAGCCCGAGCACGGTGGCCGCCAGCCCCTGCCAGAACGACAGGCCGAACAAAATGGGGAAGGCCCCGAGCACGCAGGTGGCGAAGGTGTTCGCACCGCCGAACGCCACCCTGAACAGATCAAGCGGGCGCGCGGTGCGGTCGGCGTCGGGGATGCGCTCGACCCCGTAGGTCTCGATCTCGGTGATGCCGCTCATGTCTGCTTCTTCTCCTGCATCGCTAGCAAACTGACGAGGTCGTACGCCACGTGGGAGGCGGCAATGGAGGTGATCTCCGCATGGTCGTAGGCCGGCGCCACCTCGACCACATCAGCCCCGACCAGGTCGCAACCGGCCAGGCCACGCAGGATCTCCAACAGTTCCCGGCTGGTGAGCCCGCCCGCCTCAGGAGTCCCCGTCCCCGGGGCGTGCGCGGGATCGAGCACGTCGATGTCGACGGAGACGTACAGCGGCCGCTCGCCGACCCGCTGCCGCAACGCGTCGATCACCTCGTCCAGCCCGCGCCGCAGCACATCGGCCGCGGTCACGATCCCGAAGCCGAGCCGCCGATCCTCCTGGAGGTCCTTCTTGCCGTACAACGGCCCCCGGATCCCGACGTGACTGACGGCCTCGGTGTCGAGCAGCCCTTCCTCCACGGCCCGCCGGAACGGCGTCCCGTGCGTGTACTCGGCGCCGAAGTAGGTGTCCCACGTGTCGAGATGCGCATCGAAGTGCAGCAACGCAACCGGCCCGTGCTTCCTGGCGGCGGCCCGCAGCAGCGGCAGCGCGATCGTGTGATCCCCACCGATGGTGACGAGCTTCGCGTCGATGCCCTCGGCCGCCCCCTCGATCGCCTCAATGGCGGCACCGATGTCGAAGGGATTGGCCGCGATGTCCCCAGCGTCGGCCACCTGCACGTGCTCGAACGGCGAGACGTCAAGCGCCGGATGGTACGGCCGCAGCAACCGGGAAGCCTCCCTGACCGCCGCGGGCCCGAACCTGGCGCCAGGCCGGTAGGACACGCCGGCGTCGAAGGGCACCCCCACAACAGCGACGTCCGCCCGCTCCACTTGGTCGAGGCGGGGCAGGCGGGCGAAGGTGGCGGGCCCCGCAAAGCGCGGGACCTTGGAGGAGTCGACGGGGCCGATAGTCATGTCGGCCAGTGTTCGTCATGCTTCTGACCTGGGGCAATTGGAGGTCACCTGAAGTATGACGGTGTGTGTTGTGGCTGACCACAAGGCGGCAAGGTGTGTTGAGGGGTGAGAGATGCTGCTTCTAGGGGTGTCGGCCTACCGATTTCGTCGTTTCTCAGGCCAGGGCACGGTGCGACTCAGTCAAAGAGTGCCTTCGCGGACTCGACGACGATCGCTCGCCGTAGCCAGGCACGCAGGATGGCTTCGTCCTGGCAGGCCATGACGCGCTCGCGGACCTGGTCGGACACCACCAACCCGCGATCCTCGAGGACGTAGAGCACGGCCTTGGCCTCGCCCTGAGCCTCGCCCCGAGCCTTGCCTCGCGCCTCGCCCTCGGCCAGGAGACTCTCGGCGTACTCGCCCTGATACGGATACGTCATCGTCGACATTCTACGCTCCCACTCTTTCTGCGCGGTTCCATAGAGTGACATGCTGATATACCGAGCGTACCGCCAGGCCTTCCCTGGGTCGATGCGGTACAGAGCCTGCTCCACCGCCGCGATGATCGCGTTGATCTGGGGGTCTTCGCTCTTCGTGACAGCCGACATGATCGCCAGCCCGATGTTTTCCAAGGCCTGGGCGACGTCGGTGATGACAGGTGTGTTGTCCGAGTAGATGACCAAGG
The DNA here is from genome assembly GCF_052245915.1 of Nonomuraea sp. 10N515B. Taxonomy (NCBI): domain Bacteria; kingdom Bacillati; phylum Actinomycetota; class Actinomycetes; order Streptosporangiales; family Streptosporangiaceae; genus Nonomuraea; species Nonomuraea sp. 10N515B. The sequence continues at coordinate 31,944 of NZ_JBQQBQ010000044.1, read as the reverse complement.
GGATCAGTCTCAGCTCGGGGTGACCGGTCTCGATGGCTCGGAGCGCCCATCGAGCCACCCTGCGCCTGGGACAGATGACGATCAGACAGACCGGACATTTCTCACGCGCCCGGAAGTTCGCGATGTACTCCAGCCACGCGTAGATCTTGTCTTTGTCCCGGGCGCGTTGCGTCTCGAGAATGACGCCGAATTTCTCCTCTCCATTCCTGAAGAGCACCGCACCATCTGCCCGACACGCGGCCGGATCCGCCTCCGAGAAGTCGGGCGAGGCGTAGTGCACCTCACCCGACTCCGGTATCGGCAGATCGAACAGCGCCCGCAGCATGTCCCTGGTGTATCCAAGATCGAAAGTCGCGACCTTGTTCAACGCCTCATGTTGCGCCGTAACCATGCCGTGACATTACTACATGCGTTCGAGCCATTACCTAGAGTTGACGAATTTGGATGGTCGCGATTTCCCACGCCTTCAGGGGAAGCCGCACCTCACCGCCTTCGACGTGCACTGATTCGCCCGGACGCCCTCGCAGATCAGCATGTCGGGCTTGCAGAAGGTTGCCCGAAATTACGGCTTCCGTGTCGTTGGGAGTCAGAGCGACCACGCGGAGTTCCCGCCACTCATCACGCATCCTCAGCGAGGTCATCACCACGCCGTCCCCTGTCACCGACAGCCCGGCCGCAGGCGCCGGCAGCGGAAGGGCGCGATCGCCGGCCCCCGGCACCACCACCAGGTCATGGCGGAAGGCCTCCGCGTGCGGTACTACCTCGCCCCAGGACTCCTGGTACGGCATCAGCGCTAGGCTCACCGACCGGACGCCCCGCGACTGCGCCGCCGGGGTCGGCAGCTGAGGACCGGCCGGTTCGGGGCGGAAGGCGTTGCGATTGCGGGACAGGTAGCCGACCGAGCGCAACAAGGTCAGCGCCAGCTCCCCGTCCACCAGCTCGTACTCCGTCACGTGCTCCAGCAGCGCCGCCACCCCGCCGGCCGCCACCCACGACGAGGCGGGGAAGGTGGGCAGGGGCGTCTCACCGCAGCCGCCCTCGGCGGTCAGGCCGCGGGTGACGACGGCGAACTGGCCCTCGGCGTGCGACTCGGTGGCCGCGGCAGGCAGCGGGATGTGCAGCCGGACCCGGTGGTCGGCGCAGCGGTTGTCGAAGGTGACGTGGAGGCGGACGAACGGCTCGCCGGCCCGGAGCTCGACCCGGGTCGTGAGGAGGATCTCCTCGGTACGGGTCGTCCGCGAGCCGGCCGGAGCCTCGGGCGCGCCGTCAAGGGCGTCGCCGGCGGCCGGCCACGCGTACGTACGCCGCACGTCCACCGCCGCCACCAGCGGCCCCGACCAGACCAGCTCCACCTCGACCGACAACGGCTCGGACACGATCAGGTCGGCCAGTGGAGGCGCGTGGTTGTAGGTGTCACCGACGTCGCCGCCGTCCACGATGCGCCCCGCGCCGGTCACGGTCGTGCCGTCCTGGCCGACCAGGGTCAGCGTGCCGTCACGGTTGATCGTGACCCGCAGCAGCCCGTTGTCCAGCACCTCCTCGTCCCCGCGCACCAGCAGGGTCGCGGAGTCCGAGCCCATCCAGCAGGACCGGTGGTGCTCGACGTTGGGCAGCCCGCCGGACGGCACCGGCGGGTTGAACACCTGCTCGTGCGGCCGGGTCCGGAGGCTGGTGTGGCCCAGCGGCGGCGCCTCCACCATGGCCGCGACCGTACGCCTGGGCTCGGCGAGGATGCGCACGCGGGTCACGCCCTCGAGTGCGTCGCGCAGGTCGGCCACGTCGATGACGACCGAGCTCTCGCGCGCCACCGTGAACGTCAGGGTGCCGCCCTTGACCGCCCAGCCGGTGATGTGCTGCCCGTACAGCTCGGTCCCGTGGATGAACGTCAGCGCCGTGGCGGGGTCCATTTCCGCGTCGAGCAGCAGCGTGGGCGCGTAGTCGAGCGGCTGCACCGGCACCGGTGCGCCCGAGGGGTCCACGAGCGGGTCGGTGCCGGCCACGTCCACGATCACGATGCCGCTGCGTACGCCGGGCGTGGGGTTGACGACGAGCACGCCGTCCGACGGCACGGCGGCCGCCAGCCGGGCGGTCACCATGTCGCGGACGGCCTGCCCGAGGTGCTCGGCCTCGGCGATGCGGGCGGCCACCTGCTGGGCGGTCTCGTCCACGCCGCACCCGGTCACCGAGTCGTGCCCGCTGGCGTCCACCAGCCGCCACCACGCCATGTCGAGGAAGCGCCCCGGCCATTCGCCGCCCCAGAGCGCGGCCAGCGGCTCGGCGTACCGCTCCACCATGCGCTCGGCGCGGCCCATGGCCTGCTTGAGGTGGGGGCGGATGGAGATGACGCCGGGGAGGATGTTGGCCCGGGCGTGGGAGCGCAGCTCCCCGTGCACCCGCGGCAACCCGTCTACTTCACCTGGATATTTCCCGATATAGCCGGACAGGGTGTCCATGCGGGCGCCGATCGCCTTCACCATCTCCGGCAGGCCGCGCACGGGCGCGGAGTGGTCGGTGCCGTACATGGCCAGCAGCGCACCCTCGGGCCCGTGCCACTCCCGCATCGTCGTGACGAACTCGGCCGCACGCCCGGTCAGCCCCTCGGCGTCGGAGAAGAGGTGGGCGCCGTTGCCGTACCCGCCCACCGGCAGGTATTGGGTCCGCAGCGCCGTGCCGTCCGGGGCGACCCAGGCGAAGGCGTCGGTGGTGACGGAGGACGGCACACCGCGGTAAACGCAGGCGTGCGACAGCCCGGCCTTACGCAGGATCTGCGGCATCTGCGCCGTGTGCCCGAACATGTCAGGCAGGTAGCCGACCGGCATGGACCCGCCGAGCTTGTCGGCCCGGTCCATGCCGAGCTCGAGGTTGCGGACGATGTTCTCGCCCGAGCACAGGAACTCGTCCAGCAGGATCTGCCACGGCCCGATCGCCAGCCGCCCCGACTCGACCAGCGCGGCGATGCGGTCGCGGTTCTCCGGCCGCACCTCCAGGTAGTCGTCCACGCAGGCCAGCTGCCCGTCGAGGGTGAAGTGGTAGCCGGGCTCGCGCTCCATCGTGTCGAGCACCTCGTCCAGCAGCGCCACCAGGCGCAGCCGGAAACGCTGGAACGGCTCGTACCACTCCCGGTCCCAGTGCGTGTGCGGTACGACGACGATCTCCATGCTCACGCGGCCTCCCCTCCCAGGGGCAGATCATGTTGTACGGCGTAGCGGGCGGCGATCCGCTGGGCCGTCACGATGTCCTCCAGAGCGCCGCCCACGTCGGTGAGCGGCGGCTTGCCATCGTTCACGAAAGCATGGAAGGCGGCCAGTTGTACTTCGAACGCCTCGGTCACGTCCCGCCATTCGGTCCGGCTCTCCCCGCCGGACACGACGGTGAGCGTCGTCGGCGCGTTCATCAGGTAGGGCGAGGGGAAGACCAGCTCCAGCGTGCCCTTGTCGTGGTGGATGGTCACGCTCTCGCGGTAGGCGGGGTAGTCCTCCAGGTAGTGCCAGCGGATGGAGAACCGGCCCTGGGCGGGCAGCGGGCCCGAGATCTCGATGGAGCCGGGCGGGGGACCCCAGGTCTCGACGTACGAAATTTCGGTTGGGGACCCGGTAAAGCGCCGCAGGAGCGACAAGTCGTGACATATCGAGCCGAGTGCTACCCCGTACAAACTCTGCACCTGCGACGAGTCCCCTACCGCCCGCGACACGAGCGCGCTCTCGGCGGCCCGCAGCGAGGCCAGCAGCCCGGCGTCCACGTCCCGCGCCTGCGCCAGGTTCGCGAACGCCAGTTGCGAGTCCCCGCTCGGATGCAGCACCGTCACCTCGACCGCCCTGATGACACCGGGTCCGCCCAGCTCGGCCAGCAGTTCCTCGGCCCGGCGCACGGCGGGATCGTACTGCTTCATGTAGCCGACCATCAGCCGTCCCTCGGGCAGCGCCGCCACCTCGGCCCGGGTCAGCGCCAGCGGCTTCTCGCACAGCACGGCGTGGCCGGCGGCCAGCGCCCGGCGCACGGCCTCGCCGTGGGAGCCGGAGGCCAGCACGAGCACGGCGTCGAAGTCGCCGGCGGCGAGCATGTCCTCCAGCGCCGTGTACCGCCGGGCGGCGCCGAGCCGGTCTCCGACGGCGCCCGCGAGCGTAGGCGACAGGTCGCACACGGCCGTCACCTCGAACAGGTCGCGGCGCCTGGACAGCAGCGGCACGTACACCGCCTGCGTCACCGCGCCGCACCCGAACAGTGCGATTCTCACAATCCCAGCTCCTCCAGCTTCCTGCGGTTGGCGGCCTGGTCGGCGATGTTCTGGGCGACGGTGCGGCGGCCGGGCAGCGTGTCCTGCTCGATGACGATCCACCCCGCATATCCGATCTCGCCGAGGGTCCGCGCCACGGCAGGCAGATCCAGCTCGCCCTCGCCGAGCGGGGCGAATCCGCCACGGCCCATGAGCTCGCGCAGGTCGGCCCCGTCGGCCAGGGCCTGGGCGAGGATCTTGGTGTCGCCGTCCTTGATGTGCACGTGCTCCACGCGGCCGGCCCACGCGCGCAGCGCCGCCACCGGGTCTCCCCCGGCCAGCAGCAGGTGCCCGGTGTCGAGGCAGAGCCGTACGTCGGTCAGCTCGAGCAGCCGCTCCACGTCCTCGGACGTCTCCACGTACGTGCCCAGGTGGTGATGGAAGGCCGGCTCGAAGCCGCGCTCGCGGCAGCGGTCCGCGGCCTCCTGCACGCGGGCGGCGTAAGCAGGCCACGCGGACGCCGGCAACCCTGGAACGCTCCCGCCGGGGCGGGCGAACCTCTCCGGCGAGCCCGAGCAGGCCAGCGTGGGCCGCGGACCCATCCCCTCGGGCGCCGGCGGCGCTGCGGCGAAGACGTCCAGCGCGGCCTCCAGCGCGGGCAGCCCCCGCGCGTACGCCTCCGCGTCGCCGTACCGCAGGTCCACCCAGCCGCCCGCGAGCAGCAACCCGCTCCCTGCCAGCCGGTCGGCCAGCTCGGAGCCGGTGCCCAGGTAACCGATCGGCCCGGAGTCGATGCCCTCGTACCCGGCTTCGGAGAGCGCGCGCACCATCGCGTCGGGGCTGAGCGGCGGCGGCGCGTCGGACAGCTCGAACACCCCGAAGCTCACGGGAGCATTGGCGACCTTCATCACTCGCACAGCGCCATCACCTCGTTCTCGTGGGTTTCCAGCCGGTGCCGCCCTACACCTGCGGGGATCAGCGCGCGATCGTCGCGGATCAGCTGCCTGCCGCCGTCCGGGCGCACCAGGACCAGGCCGCCCGCGTCCAGGGCCAGCAGCTCGCCGCCCAGCCTGAGCAGCAGCGGCGCGTCCGGCCCCGCCGAGACGGCGGTGCGGCCGGCCCGCACGCCGTCCAGCACCGTGCTCGTGTCCTCGGCCAGCACCCAGGTCGTGGGCGCGCCGGGCAGGCCGTCGGAGCCGTGGCTGTGGAAGTCGCTGCCGCCGATCGCGATCACGTCGTCCCGCCAGGCGTCCGCCCAGGCCAGCGGCGCGCCCCAGCGCCGATCCCACCAGCCGGAGCTCCACACCTCGGCGAGCCGGGGCCGACGGCTGATCGGCAGCAGCCAGGCGCAGTCACCGCCGAGCGGGTGGTTGACGGAGATCAGGCCGCCCGCACGCTCGGCGTGCTCGACCCAGGAGTCGGCGGGCTCCCGGAAGTCCACCCAGCCGACGTCGCCGAACACGTTCGCATGGCCGCGGTCGGTGGTGACCTCCTGGCCGGGGATGAGCGTGATCTCGCGGTCGATCTTGGCCAGCCAGGGATGGTGGCTGACGGTGTTGTGGTCGGTGACGGCCAGGAAGTCGAGCCCCCGCCCGTGGGCCAGCTCGGCGAGCTCAGCGAGGGTCAGGTTGCCGTCGCTGTGGACGGTGTGGGCGTGGAAGTCTCCGGCGAACCACCGCATGCCATCGATATCCGGAATCTCCCGGCGGGGCGGCCGCTCCCCGTGCGGCGGCTCCTCGACGACCGGCTCCGGAGGGACAGCGGACTCCGTGGAGATGTCCAGCGTGTAGTCGAGCCCCTGGAGCGGGATGCGGTGCAGCCGCACCCACACGCGCCAGGTCCCGGCCTCCACAGCACCGGGCAGGTAACCGGGAGTCGCCCAGTCGGCGGTGATCGTGTATTCGTCGCGCGCCCCGCCCGACCAGCCGCGGAACCCGTCCGGCGAGCCGCACCCGAGGTCCAGCACTCCCTGCGACCGGTCGTAGGACAGCCGCACCGTCACGGCGGCGGTCCCCGCGGGCACCTCGAACGGCACCTCCCGCAGCGTGAGCTCCAGCCGGTCGTCCAGGCTCCAGTGACCCCTCACACCAGCTCTCCGTCCCGGTAGACGAGGGCCCGGTCGCGCCGCGGAACGGCGTAGCCGTCCTCGCCGAGCGCCGGCTCATTGCCCTCCGGCACGACGGCCTGCACGGTCACGTCGTTGACGTCGAGGGTCACCAGATGGGAGGCGCCGAGGTTCTCCACGATGGCCACCTTCCCGCCGAGCGCGCCCTCCGCGGGCTCGGCCGAGTAGGACATGTACTCGGGTCGCACGCCATACACGATCTTCTCCCCGTCGCTCAGCCGCCCCTCGGCCGAGGCCGGGACGGCCACCTTGCACCCTGCCACGTCCAGCCTGTCACCTCGTACGGCGCCGTCCAGCAGGTTCATGGGCGTGGAACCGATGAATCCGGCCACGAACGTGTTGGCGGGCCGCTGGAACACCTCGGCCGGCGTGCCGATCTGCCGGATGTGCCCCGATTCCATCACCGCCATCCGGTCGGCCATGGCCAGCGCCTCGGCCTGGTCATGGGTGACGAAGACGGTGGTGACGCCGAGCTCCCGCTGGAGCTTCTTGAGGAACGTCCGCGCCTCCAGCCGCAACCGGGCGTCCAGGTTGGACAGCGGCTCGTCGAACAGGAACGCCTGCGCCTGCGTGGCCATCACCCGCGCCAGCGCGACCCGCTGTTGCTGTCCGCCGGACAGCTGGCCGGGACGCCGGTCCATGAGGTGCTCGAGCCCGAGCCGCGCCGCGACCTCGACCGCCTTGTCGCGGCGCGCCGCCTTGGCGACCTTCTTGATGCGCAGCGGGTAGGCGATGTTGTCCGTGACGTCCATGTGCGGGAACAACGCGTAGTCCTGGAAGACCATCGCGACGTCCCGGCCGCCCGGCTGTACCCCGGTCACGTCGCGCTCGCCGATGACCACGGCGCCGCCGGTGGCGGCCTCCAGCCCGGCGATGGTCCGCAGCAACGTGGTCTTGCCGCAGCCCGAGGGGCCGAGCAGCGCGAAGAACTCGCCGTCGGGGATGACCAGGTCGAGCGCGTCGAGGGCTTTCACCCCACCGGGATAGATCTTGGTCAGCCCGCGTAGTTCGATGGCGGCCATTTAACGCTTGATCCCTCCGTGGAAGCGGAAGCCGTATTTCTTGCTGACGAACAGGTACATGAGCACCACGGGGACCGAGTACAGCAGCCCGAACGTGGACAACATCCGCAGGTTGGCCTGGCCGCCCTCGGTGTACAGCGTGTACGTGATCACTGCCGCCGGCTGCTTCTCGACATCGCTCAGCAGCAGGTACGGCATCAGGAAATTTCCCCACACGTTGGCCACGGCCCAGACCCCGATGGTCGCCAGCCCCGGCCGTACCAAGGGCACCACCACGTGCCGCACGATCTGCAGCGGCGACGCCCCGAACACCCGCGCCGACTCCTCATAGGACTTCGGCGTCGAGTCCATGAAGTCCTTCAGCATGAAGATCGCCGCCGGCAGCAGCCCGCCCGTCAGGATGAGGATCAGCCCGAAGTGCGAGTCGATGAGGTTGAGCTCCACCGCCAGCTGGAACAGCGGCACCATGGCCGCCGTCCCGGTGATGATCGACGACAGCAGCAACAACGCGTACAGCAGCGCGTCGCGCCCCGGCAGCCGCACCCGGCTCAGCGCGTACGCGGCCAGCGCCGCCATCGCCACCACCAGCACCGCCGTGCCGGCCGACAACACCAGCGAGTTGTACAGCGACGGCAACGCGTACGGATGCTCCACGACCGCCTGGAAGTTCTCCCAGGTGAAGTCAGGCACCGCCACCTCATACGTCGGGTCGGAGGTGAACGGGGCGCTCGCCAGCCAGAGCAGCGGGATCGTGAAGAACGCCAGCAGCACCGCGATCAGCGTGTAGAAGCCGATCCGGCCGGCCACGAACCGCGCCGTCATTTCCTGCTCCGCAGCAACCGCAGGTAGAACACCGCCACCACCAGATTGATCAGCAGGATGACCGTGGAGACTGCCGCCCCGTAACCCAGCTCGCCGCTCTGCAGCGCGACCTTGTACACGTGCGCCGCCAGGATCTCCGACTTCCCGTCCGGCCCGCCCGCCGTGATCAGGAAGGGGGTGAAGTCGTTGAACGTCCACAGGCTGATCAGCAGCAGGTTCGTCAGGATGTGGCCTCTGATGTGCGGGAACACCACGTCCCTGAGCTGCTGCCAGCCGGAGGCACCGGCCAGGCGGGCGCTCTCCAGGTGCGAGGGCGGCACGTTGCCGAGCGCGGCGCCGTACAACATCATCGAGAACGCGGTGCCACGCCACGTGTTGAAGACGATGATCGACAACATCGGGTGATCGAGCAGCCAGGCGGAGCCGGGCAGGCCGAGCAGCGCGTTGAGCGTGCCGCCGTCGCGGTCGAGCAGCGCCACCCACAGGAACGACACCACCGCGCTGGGCAGGATCCAGGCCAGGATGACCAGGCCCTCGACCAGCCGCTTGAGCGGCCCCTGCCGGTCGCGCAGCAACCAGGCGATGGTGAAACCGAGCCCGACCTGCCCGATGACGGCCGAGCCCAGCACGAACTGCACGGTCAGCCAGGTCGAGTTCCAGAACGCCGGGTTGGACACCGCGTCGATGAAGTTGGCCGGCCCCACGAACTGCGGCTCGGCCGCGGCGATCCCGGTCAGCCGGTAGTTGGTCAGCCCCAGGTAGAGCACCCAGAGCGCGGGGAAGACGAGGAAGGCCGCCACGAGCAGCAGCGCGGGGGCCACGAAGATCCCGGCCCTGAGCCGGCCCAGGCCCGCCGCGTCCGGGCTGTAGGAGCGGCGGGCGGGGGCTTCCTCGTCAATGAGGTCAGGGGGCGATGATGTTGCCTGCGCCACCGACGATTCCTTCGAGCGTCTTCTGGTACGCGGTCGCCGCCTGGTCGGGCGCGGTGCCGCCGACGACCGCGGCGGTGGACTCCTGCAGCGCCACCGACACCTGCGGGTAGACCGCGACCGGCGGCCGGAAGGCCGTCAGCGGCAGCACCTTGTCCGAGATGAAGGTCAGCAGCGGCTCACCGGCGAGGATCTCCTTGTTGACGTCCGTACGCGGTGTGATGCGCACATTGCCGTCCTTCGTCTCCTCCTTCAGCGCCTCCGGCGAGAGCGTGAAGGCCAGCAGCTCGAAGGCCTCCTTCGGATGCTTGGTGTTGGGGTTGACCGTGCGCAGGGCGCCGCCGGACATGCTGACGAAGTCCTGGCCGCGGATGCCCTTGCCGGGCTCCATGGCCGGGATCAGCGCGTAGCCGACACTCTGGTCGCGATCGTCCATCGGGGCCACGCCGTCCTTGGGGTTGATGACGCCCCGCCAGAAGTAGTCGCCTTCCATCAGGATGCCAATCTTGCCCTCGGCGAACTGCTGGAACGACTTGTCGCGGCCCTTGGCCTCCTGCTGCAGCTTGGGGTCGCCGAGGCCTCCGCCGTAGATCTTCTGGTAGAAGCCGAGCGCGTCCTTGAGCGGCTGGGAGGCGCCGGTCCACTTGCCGTCCTTCTGCACCTCGCCGCCCGCGCCGGCGAGCAGCGGCAGCACGCCCTGCATCGAGGTGGCCTCGCCCATCGCCGTCCCGGCGTTGATCTGGATCGGCACCGGCACGCCCGCGGACTTCAGCTTGGTCCCGGCGTCGAGGATCTCCTGCCAGCTCTTCGGCTGCCAGTCGGCCGGGAGGCCGGCCTTCTGGAAGAGCGTCTTGTTGAAGTAGAGCACGCGGCCGTCGGTGCCGATCGGCAGCGCGTACTTCTTGCCGTTGTACGTGGCCAGCCCCTGCACGGACTCGGGAATCTGCGCCCAGCCGTCCCACGCGTCGGCCTCGGCGCCGACCACGTCCGCCAGCGGCTTGATGTAACCGGCCTCGGCGAACTCACCGGCCCAGATGCCGTCGATGTCGATCACGTCCGCGCCCTTGCCCGACTTGAGGTCCAGGGAGAGCTTGGTCTTGTACTGCTCGTCGTCGACGCCGCTGGGGACGAACTTGACCTTGACGTCCTTGCCCTTCGCCTTCTGGGCCGCCTCGAACGTGGGGATCACCCAGTTGGCGATGAAGTCCGCCGCGGCGGCGTTCTTGCCGCCCGCGATGGCGTTCTGGGCGATGGTCAACTCGATGGTGCCACCGCCACCGCCGGACGACTGGCCGCAGGCGGCTAATCCGATCCCGGCCACGGCGAGGACCGCGGCGACTTTACGCAATGCCATGCAAACCCTCCGACAGATCAGGTAAGGAGGTAAGCCATGGGCCAATATGTCATGACATTCATATGACGTAAAGACCTGCACATATTGCCGGGGAGATGCACCGCATATTGCGTCTTCGACCGGACAGTGGCCATCTAACAACCGAACACTGGACGATGTGAAGAGCTGAAGCGTGCGACGATCCTCGCCACGCCTGGATCCGTTCGTCGTGGGACGACCAGCTCATCGACCCTAGACTGCCGTTCGGGAGGACTTCATGACGACCAGGTTGACCGTGGCGCAGGCCGTCGTACGTTTCCTGGCCCACCAGTGGAGCGAGCGCGACAGCGTGCAACGCAGGTTCTTCGGCGGCTGCACGGGCATCTTCGGCCACGGCAACGTCGCGGGTCTGGGCCAGGCACTGGCCACCTCGACGGAAAACCTGCCCTACCATCTGAGCCGCAACGAGCAAGCCATGGTCCACACGGCCGCCGCCTACGCCCGGGCCAGCAACCGGCTGGCCACCTTGGCCTGCACGACGTCGATCGGCCCTGGCGCCACCAACATGATCACCGGCGCGGCCGGCGCCACCATCAACCGCCTCCCGGTGCTTCTCCTGCCCGGCGACATCTTCTCCACCCGCGTGGCCGGTCCGGTGCTCCAGGAGCTGGAGGACCAGCGCTCGTACGACATCTCGGTCAACGACTGCTTCAAGCCGGTCTCCCGCTACTGGGACCGGATCAACCGCCCCGAGCAGCTGCCGTCCGCGCTGCTGGCGGCCATGCGCGTGCTCACCGACCCGGCCGAGACCGGCGCGGTGACGATCGCGCTCCCGCAGGACGTGCAGGCCGAGGCGTACGACTGGCCGGAGGAGCTGTTCGCCGACCGCGTCTGGCACATCCCCAGGCCCCGCCCCGAGCGTGCCGCCTTGTCCCGGGCCGCCCAGCTGGTCAAGTCGGCCGCGCGCCCCCTGATCGTCGCGGGCGGCGGCACCATCTACAGCGACGCCACGGAGCAGCTGCGGCTCTTCGCCGAGACGTACGGCATCCCGGTGGCCGAGACGCAGGCAGGCAAGGGCGCACTCCCCTACGGGCACCCGCTCGCCGTGGGCGCCATCGGTGCCACCGGCACGACCGCGGCCAATGCGCTGGCCCGCGAGGCCGACCTGATCATCGGCGTCGGCACCCGCTACAGCGACTTCACCACCGCCTCCCGGACGATCTTCGCCCCCGACGCGCGCTTCCTCAACATCAACATCACCGGCTTCGACGCCGCCAAACTGTCGGGCCTGCAGCTGGTGGCCGACGCCCGGGAGGGGCTCGCGGAGCTGGCCGAGGCGTTCGCGGGCTGGCGCGGAGTGCCGGACGACTACCGCGAGCGGGCCGCCGGGCTGACCCGGGCCTGGGACGCGGCCGTGGAGGCGGCGTACGCGCTGGAGGGTTCCCCACCGCCGCAGTCGGCGGTGATCGGCGCGGTCAACACGGCCGCGAGCGACGATGGCGTGGTGGTGTGCGCGGCCGGCTCAATGCCCGGCGACCTGCACAAACTCTGGCGGCCGAGCGGCCCGGGCAACTACCACGTCGAATACGGCTACTCCTGCATGGGCTACGAGATCGCGGGCGGGCTGGGCGTCAAGATGGCGGCCCCGGAGCGTGAGGTGTTCGTGCTGGTGGGCGACGGCTCCTACCTGATGATGGCCCAGGAACTCGTCACGGCGATCTCCGAGGGCATCAAGCTGATCGTCGTCCTGGTGGACAACTCCGGCTTCGCCTCCATCGGCCACCTGTCGGAGAGCGTCGGCGCGCAGCGGCTCGGCACCTCCTACGCCTACCGCGGCGGCGGCCGATTCGACGGCGGCCCGCTGCCGGTGGACCTGGCCGCGAACGCCGCCAGCCTGGGCGCGTCCGTGTTGCGGGCGGAGTCGGTCGCCGACCTGCGCAAGGCGCTCGACACGGCGCGCTCCGCGACGGAGACCACGGTCATCTACGTCCGCACCGACCGCATGGCGGACGACGCGCCGTCCTCCGAGGCGTGGTGGGACGTGCCCGTGGCGCAGGTGGGCACGCCGGATGCCCTGCGGGAGGCGTACGAGGCGAACAAGCGCTCCCAGCACCCGCACCTCACTCCACCGGTTTGAGCTCCAACTCGCGAGTCGACGGGTCGTAGAGAGCATGATGTGACGTATGAAATGGGTAACGTTCGACTGCTTTGGCACTCTTGTCGACTGGCGGCACGGCCTGCTCACCAGCGCCGAGCTGATCGCGCCCGGCCAGGGGGCGCGCCTGCTGGAGGCGTACAACCGGCACGAGCACGCCGTGCAGGTCGAGTCGCCGACGCTCCGCTATCGCCACGTCATGGCCGAGACGCTCCGCCGGGCCTGCGCGGAGGAGAAGGTGGAGCTGAACGAGGACGACGCCACCGTGCCGGCCGCGACGATCCCCTACTGGCCGGTGTTCCCGGAGGTGGGCGCCGAACTGTCGGCGCTGCGGGCGGCCGGCTGGAATCTGGCGCTGCTCACCAACTGCGACCGCGACCTGATCGCCGAAACGCTGCGGCGGCTGCCGGTGCCGTTCGAGGCGGTGGTGACGTCGGAGGACGCGGGGGCGTACAAACCTGACAACGCCCACTTCGAACTGTTCAAACGCGCGCACGAGCCGTCTACCTGGGTGCACGTGGCGGGGAGCTATTTCCACGACATGGTGCCCGCCCACCGGCTCGGCATCCGCCGCGTGTGGATCAACCGGCTGGGCGAGCGCGCCCCGGACGAGACGATCCTCCAGAAGGTCCTGCCCGACCTGCACGGCGTGCTCACCGCCGTCCAGGACGGTTAGCCGCGCTGCTCCAGCACATCCGCGATGCTCGCGAGGAACGAGTCCACATCCGCGATCAAGTAGCCGGATCTGAACAGCACGGTCGAGAACTTCGCCTCGCGCACCTCCTTCGCCGTCACGGGGAAGTCGGTGGTGCCGCGTAAGGTGGCCACGATGCGGTCGAGGAAGGCGTCGACCTCGTCCTCGTTGTAGCCGCTGCCCATCCGGCCCGGGCGGAAGGCCACCCGCTCGACGCGTGCCGCCTGGCCCTCGAACCACTCCTCGCGCAGCATCTCGCCGGTGGGCTCGGCCATGGCCAGCCGTACGGGCCGCTTGGCCTGGGTCTCCAGCGCCACCACGAACGCTTCCAGGGCGAAGTCGACCGCGGTCTCGTGATAGCCGCCGCGCTTGGCGCGGAAGGTGGCCGTACGCACCTCGTCGGCGGTGACGGGCTCAAAGGTGTGCGAGCCTCTGCCCAGGGTCGCCTCGATCCGCCCGATCAAGGCGTCGACCTCCACGGGGTCATAGCCTGAACGCATACCCATGACGCGCGGAAAGCGGTTCAAGCCCACACTCCTCTTTGAATCGTGCTGGGGGTACCTCCATTGTGGGGCCTCTTTTATGCCCAGCATGCGACCCGGCATATACCGTTACACCACCATGCGTCTGTCCCAGGTCTTCTTCCGCTACCGCAGGCGTGATGATTTCGTCATCCAGGATGCCGACGCGCAGCTCGCGCCCGGTGACGTGATCGAGCTGAGCGGCGTCAACGGGGCCGGCAAGTCGACCCTGCTCCGGCTGCTGGCCGGGCTCGCCGCGCCGACGAAGGGCACCATCACCGGGCGTCCGGACGTCGTCGGCTTCGCGCCCGACCGCTTCCCCGCCGACCAGCCGTTCACGGTCACGGCCTACTTGCGTCACATGTCCCGCGTACGCCGCGGCGCCCGCTGGGAGCCGTGGGCCGAACGGCTCAACATGGAGCACCTTCTGGCCGTGCCCCTGGGCGAGCTGTCGAAGGGCAGTGCGCACAAGGTCGGCCTGGTCCAGGCGCTGATGGCCGAGCCCGGGCTGCTGATCATGGATGAGCCGTTCGCCGGGCTCGACGCCGACGCCCGCGAGGCGCTGCCCGCGATCGCCGCCGAGGTCGCGGCGCGCGGCGCCATCGTCATCGCCAGCGACCACCAGGGCGGCCTGCGCGCCTTACCCGGCCTGCGTCATTGGTCGCTGCTCGACGGCCACCTCAAGGAGAGCACCACCACCGCCACCCTCGTCCAGGAGAAGAGCGCGACTGTGGCGGTCACTCTGCCCGCCGCCGACCTCCCCCGTTTCCTTGCCAGGATGCGCGACGAGGGCTACCAGGCCCGCGAGATCGAGGAGAGCGGATGATCATCGCCCTGGCCACCTTCCGCCTGGCGGCCTACATCCGCTCCCACCGCGTCTACCAGGCCCTCCTGCTCGCCCTGGCCATGCTGGCGATCCTGCACGGCAGCCGGGCGCCACGCGGGCAGGAGGCGAGCGTGCTCACCGACGGCGCCGTACTGATCATCCCCATCCTGGCCTGGGCCGCGAGGAGCCTCCTCGACACCGAGCCCGACCGGCAACGCGAGATGTCCGCGGTCGCGGCAGGCGGCCGGGGCCGGGAACTGACGGCGGGGCTCGTGGCGGCGTTCGCGACGTGCGCCGTCTTCGCCGGGATGGGCCTGGCGGCGGCCCTCCTGCTCGGCGTGAGCGGCGCCCCGGAGCCCGGCCTGCTGAGCGCCGCTCTCGCCGTGCACGCCCTGGCGGCCTTGACCGGGACCGCGCTGGGCGCGCTGACCAGCCGCGCCATCCTTCCCTCACCGGCTCTGTCGATCATGAGCCTGGTGCTCGGGTTCCTGTTGATGTTGTTGCTGAGCGCCTCGCCGCTGTACTGGCTCACGGTCCCGGTCGTGCGCTGGATGCGGGCGGCGAACGACGGCGATCTGGTCTCCAGGCTCCCCGAGCTGGCCGCCGTCTCACTCGCCTGGTGCCTGCTCGCCCTCGCGTTCTACGTCTGGCGACGTCTGAAGGGCTGATCTACTCGGCGGCGGCGAGCTGCCCGCAGGCCCCGTCGATCTCGCGCCCCCGCGTGTCGCGCACGGTGACCGGCACGCCGTGGAACTGCAGCCGCCGGACGAACGCCCGCTCGTCCTCCGGCCGCGACGCCGTCCACTTGGACCCGGGCGTCGGGTTGAGCGGGATCAGGTTGACGTGCACCAGTTTGTTCTTGACGAGTTTGCCCAGCAGGTCGGCCCGCCACTCCTGGTCGTTGATGTCCTTGATCAGCGCGTATTCGATCGAGACCCGCCGCTTGGTCGTGGCCGCGTACGCCCACGCGGCGTCGAGCACCTCCGACACCTTCCACCGCGTGTTGATCGGCACCAGCGTGTCACGCAGCTCATCATCGGGCGCGTGCAGCGACAGCGCCAGCGTGACCGGCAGCCCTTCGTCGGCGAGCTTGCCGATGGCCGGCACCAGGCCGACCGTGGAGACCGTGACGCCGCGGGCGGAGATGCCCAACCCGTGCGGCGCGGGCTCGACCAGGCGGCGGACGGCGCCGATCACCTGCTTGTAGTTGGCCAGCGGCTCGCCCATGCCCATGAACACGACGTTGTTCACCCGCGCCGGCCCGCCCGGCACCTCGCCGGCCGCCAGCGCCCGTGCGCCCGCCACGACCTGCTCGACGATCTCGGCGGTGGACATGTTGCGGGTCAGGCCCGCCTGGCCGGTGGCGCAGAACGGGCAGTTCATGCCGCAGCCGGCCTGCGACGACACGCACATCGTGACCCGGTCGGGGTAACGCATGAGCACCGACTCGACCAGCGCGCCGTCGAACAGCCGCCACAGCGTCTTACGCGTGGTCCCGCCGTCGGTGGCCAGCTCCCTGACCGAGGTGAGCAGGGTCGGCAGCAGCGCGCCGAGCTTCTCCCGGGAGGCGGCGGGCAGGTCGGTCATCGCGCCGACGTCGGCGGTGAGGCGCTCGAAGTAGTGGCGTGAGAGCTGGTCGGCGCGGAAGGCCTTCTCCCCCAGCTCGGTCACCGCGGCCCGCCGATCGGCCATCGACAGGTCGGCCAGGTGCCGTGCGGGCTTGGCCCGCCGCGGCGCGACGAAGGTGAGCTGACCAGGGGGCTGGGACACGTTTCTGCCTTTGCTTCAAGTGTTTCCGACCAGGGTAGTGAACGCTGGGATCGGAGGTGGAATTCCTCCGAATGAGAAGCCTGCCAAGCAGACTGCCGCTACGGTCTCGACCAGAAACGACAGTAGGGCGGCAGGCTGCTTGTGGAGGGTTCTCGTTCGGGGGTCCCAACGGTCGCGTCATGGTCTCCGCCGGATCTACAGTGCTCACGTATGGCGATTTTCCGGGCGGCATCAGGCGAGGGTGGCGCCGAGGTCGTCCTCGCCGCCGGCAACCCGTACGGCAGCCGGACGCTCGTGGTCGAGCGGGACGAGGACTCCTCGGTAGCTTACCTGTGCTCGCCCGGCGGAACGGTCCACGGCGCCGTCTGGCTCGCCAACCACCGCCCGGCCCCCGCCGTCGTGGACCTGGCCAGGATCAACGCCGGACTGCCGCCGCTGATGCCCAGGCACAACACCCTGCACCCGGACGGCCGCCGGCCGCTCGGGCAGCTCACCGCGCTGTGGTTCGAGGAAGGCGACGGGGTCGCCCTCTACGAGGACGACGTCCTGCTGGCGGTCATCCCCGGCTGGGCGGACATGAGCAGAGGCATGCCCGGCTACGCGCGGGACGCGGTGGGCGAATCGCCGTTCGCGTGGGCGCTGGCGGAGGCGCTCGAGGGGCTGGAGCCTCGGATCACCAACGCCAAGTCCTACTGGCGCTGGCGGCACAGCGAGGGGTCGTGGCCGTCGTTCCAGCAATTCGTGATGGGACATCTGGACCGGGTGCTGGGGCCGGCAGGCAGGTATTGGGACGCCAGCGGCGAGCGGCTGCCGACCGTCGGGATCACCGAGCGCCCGCCGCACCGGAAACGTGGCTTCAGCGTGCTGTCCACAGTGGGGATGAGCTGCCAGCGGATGCCGACGGTCGAGCAGTGGATCGACAAACCCGGCGCGTACGCCAGGATCGAGCTGGCCGTGGCCACCCGCGAGGACCCCAGGGACGCGGCGCTGCTGCTGGTGTGGTTGTCGCAGTATCCGTGGCACTCGGTCACCTGGCTGGGCCACGGGCACACCGCGAAGTGGTATCACGAGCCGTCGACGTTCCCGCTGGGGCCGCAGTATTCAGGTGTGCTGATGCAGGCCGACGCCCCCCACATGCCTGACATGTCAGGATTCGCCTTCGGCGGCGAGGCCGTACGGTGGCTCTGGCTGACCCCCGTCACCAGGGAGGTGCTCGAGGCCCAGCACCGTTAGAAGAACAGCGTCATCAGCACCCAGACCGGCACCAGCGTCGTGACCAGCGAGTCGAGCCGGTCCATCAGACCGCCGTGGCCGGGCAGGATCGTGCCCAGGTCCTTGATGCCGAGATCCCGCTTGATCATCGACTCGATGAGGTCGCCCACGGTCGCCAGCAGTGCGGCCAGCGCGCCGATCAGCGCCCCCTGCCAGAGCGCGCCACCGAGCAGCCATGTCACCAGCCACGCCCCGACCGCCGTGCATGCCACAAGCGACCCGGCGAAGCCCTCCCAGGTCTTCTTCGGGCTGATGGCGGTCATCTGGTGCCTGCCGAACAACACGCCCGCGACGTAGCCGCCGATGTCGCTGGCCACGGTCACCGCAAGGAAGATCACCACGCGGTGGTCGCCGTCGTCCGCCCGCAGCAGCATGGGCACGAACGCCGCCAGCAGCGCGGGATAGAACAGCGTGAACACCGACGACGTCGCGTCGCGCACGTAGCCTTCCGTGCCGTCGCTGAACATCCGCCAGATCAGCAGCACGAACGCGAATATCACGAACGTGGTGAGCAACCAGACCGGCCCGCCCCAGTACGCCGCCGCCTGCGTCGCCACCAGGCCACCGAGCACGGGCACGGCCGGCACGTTGATGTCCCGGGTGGCGAACGCCCTGGTCAGCTCCACCACGCCGACGCCTACGGCGCCCACGACCACCAGGAGGAACAGCTCCTTGATCGTGTAGAGGGAGCCGAGCGCCAGCGCGCCCAGCACCACGCCGACGGCGATCGCGGCAGGCAGGTTCCGTCCGCTACGGCCGCCGCCGCTCGGGCTGGTGCCAGCCGTAGGTTCTTCCACAGAGTTCTCCATGAGACACGGCCCCCGCCGCCTCGGGCGAGGGCCGTAGATGCCGGACCCGCTGTCCGCAGGTGCGCCGCTCAGACCTCGAGCAGCTCGGCTTCCTTGTGCTTGAGCAGCTCGTCGATCTTGGCGACGTGCTTCTGAGTGAGGTCGTCGAGTTCCTTCTCGGCGCGCCTGACCTCGTCCTCGCCCGCGTCGCCGTCCTTGATCATCTTGTCGAGGATCTCCTTGGCGGAACGGCGGATATTGCGAATGGAGACCTTCGCGTGCTCGCCCTTGTTCCTGGCGACCTTGATGTATTCCCTGCGGCGCTCCTCGGACAGCTCCGGGAACGTCACGCGGATCACCTGACCGTCGTCCGTCGGGTTGACACCGAGGTCGGAGTCGCGGATGGCCTTCTCGATCGCGCCCATCGAGCTCTTGTCATAGGGCTGGATCAGCACCATGCGCGCCTCGGGCACGTGGAACGACGCCAGCTGCTGGATCGGCGTCGGCGTGCCGTAATATTCGGCACTGATCTTGTTGAACATCGATGGCGTGACGCGGCCCGTCCGGATGGTCGCGAAGTCCTCCTTCGCGACCGAGACGGCCTTGTCCATCTTTTCCTCGGCTTCGAGGAGGGTTTCGTCGATCACAGCGGCTCCCTGTCGTCTACTAGCTGCCGGTGTCGGGCTCACTCCGTCATTTGCCTGCGGGACTCACCAGCGTGCCGATTTTCTCACCGCGTACGGCTCGCAGGATGTTGCCCTCGCCCATCAGGTCGAAGACCACGATCGGCAGATCGTTGTCCTTGCACAGGCTGATCGCGGTGGCGTCCATGACCGCGAGGTCGCGCAGCAGCACCTCGCCGTAGTCGAGATGGTCAAACCTGACCGCGTCAGGATTCTTCCGTGGATCGGAGTCATAGATGCCGTCCACCTGCGTGCCCTTGAGCAGCGCCTCGGCGCCGATCTCCAGGGCGCGCTGGGACGCCGCGGTGTCGGTGGAGAAGAACGGCGAGCCGAGGCCGGCGCCGAAGATGACCACGCGCCCCTTCTCGAGATGCCTGATCGCGCGGCGCGGCAGGAACGGCTCGGCCACCTGCTGCATGGTGATCGCGGTCTGCACGCGGGTCTCGACGCCCCGGCGCTCCAGGAAGTCCTGCAGGGCCAGGCAGTTGATGACCGTGCCGAGCATGCCCATGTAGTCGGCCCTGGCCCGGTCGATGCCGCCCTGCGACAGGGTGGCGCCGCGGAACATGTTGCCGCCGCCGACCACGACGGCGACCTGCACGCCCTCGCGTACCGCCTCGGCGATCGAGTCGGCCAGGTGATCGACGACACCCGGGTCGATGCCGAGTGGCTCGCTGCCGGCGAAGGCCTCGCCCGACAGCTTCAGCATCACCCGCTTCCACCTCAGGTGATTGAGCGGAATTGGCGATGAGGAAGCCGCCGCCCGTGTGGATTCGTGGGCTGACTCCCGGTGGTCCTGCACGGCGGCGGCCTCCTTCATTCGGTGAATCGTGGGGCTGGTGGCTTGCCTAAAGCCTAAGCCTGGCCGACCTTGAAACGGACAAAGGCGAGGACCTCGACGCCGTTCTCCTCGGCGTACTTGCCGACGCTCTTCTTGTTGTCCTTCACGAACGCCTGCTGGAGCAGCGTGAAGTCCTTGTACCAGCCGTTGACCCGGCCCTCGACGATCTTGCCTATCGCCGCCTCGGGCTTGCCCTCCTCGCGGGTCATCTCCTCGAAGAGCTTGCGCTCCTTGTCGACGACCTCGGCCGGCACCGAGTCGGCCTTGAGGTATTGCGGGGCCATGGCGGCGGCGTGCTGCGCGATGTCCTTGGCGACGTCGGCGTTCGGCTTGTCCAGCTGGACCAGCACACCGACGGCCGGGGGCAGCGCGGGGTCGGTCTTGTGCATGTAAGCACCGATGTAGCCGCCCTCGAGCACCGCGAAGCGGCGGATCTCGATCTTCTCGCCGAGCGCGGCGTTGGCCAGGTCGAGGTGCTCCTTGACGGTCTTGCCGTCGAAGGAGGACTCCAGCAGCGCGGCCACGTCGGCGGGCTTGGTCTCCAGGACGTGCGCGACAACCTGGCCGGCCAGCTCCTGGAAGCGCTCGCCCTTGGCCACGAAGTCGGTCTCGCAGTTGAGCTCGACCAGCGCGGCGGAGGAGTCGCCGTCCTGCTTGAGCGCGACGAGGCCGTTGGAGGCGGTGCGGGCCTCACGCTTGCCCACGTCCTTGGCGCCCTTGAGGCGCAGCAGCTCGATGGCGCGGTCGAAGTCGCCCTCGGACTCCTCGAGCGCCTTCTTGCAGTCCATCATGCCGGCAGCGGTGATCTCGCGAAGCCGCTTGACGTCGGCCATGTTCACGGAAGCCATTGCTCTTATTCCTTGTGGGATTTCGTCGTCGTGGGATTCGTCGTCGTGGATCGGGTGGGCGCCGGGGATCCGGTTGCCCACCCTTGGTCGTGCACGGCAGGCGCGTGCCGTCCTACAAGCCTTGCCTTACCTTGCTCCGGCCCGGGCCGGCTCCGCCGCTGCTCCGCTGGCCATACTGCCCAGCCTCGCCGCGACCTACCACCTGAGCCCGGCCACCACCATCGGCCATGACCTCCGGCGATCGGCCTCAGCAGACCGCCTGATCAGGATGGCGCGGGTCGGGCTCGCCGATCGCAGTTCAGCCGTTTGCCCAGTCAGGACACGTGCCTTGCGCATCGCCCAGCCGATGGGTGATTCGCCGTTATTCAGATGTCAGCTTGCCTTGCTTGCCCTCACCCGAGCACGTGGCGCCTTGCTTGCCCTCATCCGAGCCGTGGCGACGACCGCGGCCGCAACCCTGACCTTTGGTTCACACCATCAGGTCAGGACTGCCGCCCGCGGTCCTCACCGTCGCTCGGATCAGGCCTGCTGCTCGGTCTCGCCCTCGGCGGCGGCCTCGGCCGGAGCGGCCTCCTCGGCAGCGGCCTCAGCCGGAGCAGCCTCTTCCGCAGCAGCCTCAGCCGGAGCAGCCTCTTCCGCAGCAGCCTCTTCCGCAGCAGCCTCGGCCGGAGCGGCCTCGGCGGCGGCCTCGTCAGCCGTGGTGCCCTGCTCGATGAGCTCGCGCTCCCACTCGGCCAGCGGCTCGGCGGCGGCCGGCTTCTCGTCGCCGCGGGCGGCGCCGGAGCGGGCCATCAGACCGGCCGCGACACCGTCGGCGACGACCCTGGTGAGCAGGCCGACGGCGCGGATGGCGTCGTCGTTGCCCGGGATCGGGTAGTCGACCTCGTCGGGGTCGCAGTTGGTGTCGAGGATCGCGACGACAGGGATGCCAAGCTTCTTGGCCTCACTGATCGCGATGTGCTCCTTCTTGGTGTCGACGATCCACACCGCGCTGGGCACGCGGCCCATGTCGCGGATGCCGCCGAGCGTGCGCTCGAGCTTGTCCTTCTCACGACGGCGCATGAGGAGCTCCTTCTTGGTGAGCCCCGAGGCCGCGACGTTGTCGAAGTCGAGCTCCTCGAGCTCCTTCAGACGCTGAAGCCTCTTGTGCACGGTGGAGAAGTTGGTGAGCATGCCGCCCAGCCAGCGCTGGTTGACGTAGGGCATGCCGACCCTCGAGGCCTGCTCGGAGATGGCCTCCTGAGCCTGCTTCTTGGTGCCGATGAACAGAATCGTGCCGCCGTGGGCGACGGTCTCCTTCACGAAGTCGTACGCACGATCGATGAAGGAGAG
Source organism: Nonomuraea sp. 10N515B (assembly GCF_052245915.1). NCBI lineage: Bacteria > Bacillati > Actinomycetota > Actinomycetes > Streptosporangiales > Streptosporangiaceae > Nonomuraea > Nonomuraea sp. 10N515B. Next base: position 9,770 of record NZ_JBQQBQ010000044.1, on the reverse strand, counting down.
CGACTTCTGCAGGTCGATGATGTAGATGCCGTTGCGCTCGGTGAAGATGAAGCGCTTCATCTTCGGGTTCCAGCGCCGGGTCTGGTGGCCGAAGTGAACGCCGCTCTCGAGCAGCTGTCGCATGGTGACGACGGGGGCCATTTGCTGGTCCTCCAGGTCTGGGCGCCCTGCGGATGGGCGCGGTTCTCGGTTGTGCCGCGGCAACACGTCGGCTGCCGCCCTGATGCCCCGAACCCGCTCCAGCCGGGCCGTGGGCCCGGACCGATGGCGCGGTCCGCAGTGGGGCATGCGAAGTCGGCCTGTGGTGACAGGCCACCGAAAAGTCTACCTCCCACAACGCCCCTGGCTGACCGTCTGCGGTCAAACGGACATTCCCACCCCATGCCCCTCGATCTCAGATCACATCGACCAGCCCTGGCGCCCACCCGGCCTCAAGCTCCGGCCACATCGGCAGGCACCGGAAATCAACACGCCTCAAGCCCGGACCACATCGGCCGGGCCCAGGGCATCAGCGCGCGTCATGATCCTCGGTGGGCAGGCCGGGAACCGGCCGCTTCGCGACCGGGAACAGATTGACCTGCACCTCGGCGATCCTGGCCCCGCTCGGCGCGTCCGCCTCCTCGCGACCGCGGGCCACGTACGGCTCGATGAGCTTCTGGATCGCCTCGTTGAGCCGCGCCATCTCCTCCGCGTCCACCCTGATCAGGCTTCGATTGAACCTGGTCGCGTCGCGCCACTCATCCGGCTCCTGGTCGATGCCGGCCAGCGCCCGATCGGCCTCCTCGTTCGCCTCGCGCCGGAACGCCTGCATCAACGACAGCTTGGCGTCCCGGACGTCCGGCTGGTCGCCAGGCTGGACACCGACGCGGATCGACCGATTGACCGGCCGCCACACCCGCTCCCTGCCGTCGCCCCGGGGCGGCGCGTCCTCGACGAAGCCGTACTTGGCCAGCATCCGCAGGTGGTAGCTGGCCGCGCTGGGCGTGATGCCCGCGATCTCCGCCACCTCCGTGGCGGTGGCGCTGCCCTCGACCCCGAGCCTGTTCAGGATCATCAGCCGCGCCGGGTGGGCCAGCGCTCGCATCGCCTTGGGATCACTGAGCACGTCACTGTCCCGGGTCATGCGCCAACGGTACCCGGACAAGGTCTGAAGTATTGCCTTCAGAACTATGAAGGGATACTTTCATAAATTATGAAGCAATCCCTTCACAATTCTCCTTCACCTCCCGCCGACCCGCCGCCCCTCCGCAGGCAACGCGACTACCGCCTCTTGTGGACCGCCCGTACGATCTCCATCACCGGCTCTGAGGTCTCCAAGCTGGCCATCCCCCTGACGGCGGTGACCCTGCTGACCGCCTCCCCGACCCACATGGGAATGCTGACCGCGGCCGCCTCGGTGCCCGCCCTCCTGTTCGCCCTCCAGTCGGGCGCCATCGTCGACCGGCTCAGGTGGCACCGCCCGCTCATGATCGCTTGCGAGCTCATCTCCTGCGTGGCGGCCGCCACGGTCCCCCTGGCCTGGCTCCTCGGCCTCCTCAACGTGGCATGGCTGATCATCGTGGCCCTGGTGATCGGCACGGCCGGAGTGCTCTTTAAGGCGGCGAACTTCCCGCACCTGGCAGCTGTGGTGCCGCCCGCCCAGCACACGGAGGCGATGGCCGGCTTCCATGCCTCCTACTCGGTCGCCTCGGTCGGCGGCCCCAGCCTGGCCGGCCTGCTGGTCCAGTTCCTCACGGCCCCGCTGGCCGTACTGGCGGAGGCACTGTCCTTCCTGACCTCGGCCCTGCTGCTGCGCGCCATCCGCACCCCGGAGCGGAACGAGCCCGCCCCTTCCCGGGGCATGTGGCGCGATGTCACGACGGGCTTACGAGCCGCACTCACCCACCCGGTGCTCCGCGCCCTGCTGGCGGCAGGCGTCACGATCAACTTCTTCGCGATGGCGTACACGGCCGTTTACATGCTCTTCATGGTGAACACGTTGGGCATCCCCAAGGGCATGATCGGCGCCCTCATCGCCCTCAACGGCGTGGGCGGCCTCCTGGGCGCCTGGATCACGGCCCGCCTCTCGAAGCGCTACGGCGAGAACCGCATCCTGCTCGCGGCAGTCATCTTCTTCCCCATGGAGATCCTGGCGGTAGGCCTGCTGACCGGCCCTCTTTGGTGGAAGCTCTCGCTGCTGGCCGTCACCGGAACGATCACAGGCGGCATCGTGGTGGCCTTCGCCACGTGCATGGGCGCGATCATCCTCCGCGAGACATCCCCGGAGCTGCGGGGCCGGGTGAACGCCACCACGACGTTCGCGGTCCAAGGCGTCCTTGCCCTCGGGGGCCTGGCCGGCGGCATCGCAGCCGACGTCCTCGGCCTGCGCCCGGTCATCTTCCTCTGCGCCGCCGGCATCGCCGTGAGCACCCTGTGGATCTGGACCTCCCCGCTACGCCCTCGCCGCCGCCCTCCAGCCCCAGCCGCCCCGGATCCCCGGACTTCTTCATGACCATGAAACCTGGCCCCTAGATCTGACTGACCGACGGAGTATCCACAGAACGGCGCTCGGCCCAACACCGCCCCAGCCGTCTCGAACACACTCCCGCCATGAAATCCCACGCCGCCGCCGTGCTGGCCACCTTCCTCGCCACCACGCTCTTCCCCCTCACCGCTCCCCCAGCAAGCGCGTCACCTCCGACGTGGCGCTGGCCTCTAGACGGCCACCCCAGGATTGTCCGCCGCTTCACCCCGCCTCCCGAGCCCTGGCTCGCCGGACACCGCGGCATAGACCTGGCCGCCCCCGCCGCCACCCCAGTCCTGGCAGCAGGCGAAGGCACCGTCCGCTTCGCCGGCCCCGTAGCGGGCAAGGGCGTGGTCACCATCGACCATGAAGACGGCCTACGCACGACATACCTGCCGGTCGCAGCTTCGGTGAAACGCGGCCAGCCCGTCACCTCAGGGACCGAGCTAGGCGTCATCGAGCCCTCAGGTGATCACTGCCCGGAGTCATGCCTGCACTGGGGCCTCCTCCGCGAGACCCGCTACCTGAATCCCCTGATCCTGCTGGGCCACGGCCCGATCCGCCTCCTTCCCTTCTGGCCTCCTCGTCTTCCACGGGCAACGACGCCACCGCCACCACAGATGGACCAACCGCCACTACCAGCACGAACGGAAGCAAAGACGCGTCCCACCTCGACCACGACCACAGGCTTCGCCGCATCACGCCAGATGTCGTCACACACCCCCACCCCGCCCAGCCCTCTGAACCGTTCTGACCTGAGCAGCGCGACCTCGGCCCACCCGGCACCCACCATCACCGTGGCCGTGGCCGCCGCACTGCTGGGAACGGCCTACCTGATCACCGTCCTCCACCGACGCCGCCGACGCCGCCGTACGCCAACCAGCGATCAAAACCCGAGAAAGGGCCAACACCGCAAACGCCGCCACAGCCGCCACGCCAGAGGAGCCCGCGATCAACGCTCCTCGCCCGCACCACCACCATGACCAGCGCGCTCCCCACAACGGACGGCGTCCGCAAGCGCAACTCCCAGGGCAGGAACACCGGCGAAATGGACGATGGAAGGGGTCATGCCCGCGGATGAGCTTGCCTGTACGCGGCCCGCAAGCGCTCGATCGAGACGTGCGTATAGATCTGCGTGCTGTTCAGGGACGCATGGCCGAGCAACTCCTGAACGCTACGCAGATCCGCACCGCCCTCCAGCAGATGGGTCGCCGCAGCGTGCCGCAATCCGTGCGGCCCCATGTCCGGAGCCCCGTCCACCGCCGCCAGCCGCGCATGCACCACCCGCCGAACGGTCCCCGCATCGATGCGCCCTCCCCGCACCCCAAGGAAGAGCGCCGGCCCTGACCCCGCCCGGACCCACAGCGGGCGCCCGTAAATGCACCACCTGTCCAACGCCCGGAGGGCAGGCAATCCGAACGGCACCGAACGCTCCTTGCGCCCTTTGCCCAACACCCTGATGATGTGCCGATCCCGGTCCACGTCGTCGACATCGAGCGCGCACAGCTCGCTCACTCGCACGCCGGTGGCATACAGCATCTCAAGGAGAGCCTGATCCCGCAGTTCCTTGGGTTCCACCGTCGCAGGCTCGGCCAGGACGGCCTGAGCCTGCTCCTGATCGAGCACGGAAGGCAAGGAGCGAGGCGCCTTGGCGCTTCCGAGGAGCAGCCCGGGGTCCACCGGCAACCAGCCCCGACGATGGCAGTAGGCGGTGAACGTACGAGCGCAGGCCGCCCTGCGCGCCAGCGTGGCCCGCGCCCTCCCCGCCCCATGCTGCTCGGCCAGCCACTCCCTGAGCACCCCGATGTCCAGGTCCTCGATCGGCCCGTCCAAGTGATCGAGCAGAGAGTTGACATCTGCCAGGTAGGCCCGGACGGTATGCGGCGAGACATCGCGCTCGAACCGCAGGTACCGGCCGAACTCGGCCACCACCTCGTCCCTGCCCACGCCCGGCCTCCCCTTCAACGCCGTCTAAAAAACGATCGTCCCACCGTCACCCAACCCCAAACACCACCTCGAGAACAACCACGCAGTGACGCTCCCACCTACGCAATCGCCGCCCAACCCCCGCGGACCCCCTGGCAAGAAGCGAAGAGCGCGCACCTCCCGCAGGCATGCAGCCGGCTCATCCGCACAGCCCAGTCGGCGTATGTGATGAAAGTGGTGCTCATGCGCGGTCGTGATGGGCGATTCGCCTGGCCATACCTGCACGTCGCGGGCCGAAAATGGTGCGGGCCACCGCACGATCCTCCGAGGGCTTGCACCGAGATCGAAGGAACATCAAGCGATGGCCGCAGACCCCAGTCTGCCTCCAGGCCCGGCCACCGGGGAAGCACATGAAAACCAGTGACCCCCACTTGTTGGCTTGTCGGAGAAAGCCGTGTAAATACGCCTCCTCACTCAGGGCAAGCCCCGATCTTCCATTCCGGTCGTCATGCTCCCGCCGCTTGAGAACCGTCTGCCAGGGCGGGAAGGCCATCCTCGTGGCGTGCGAGATCGTCGTCGTCCGGGAACGGTGGTTCCTGGGTTGGATCCGCGTCCTCCGCAAGCCGCGGCGGCTCCAGGACAGTGACTTCCGATGCCTTGCGATAGGCGGTTCCTTGTTTGCGGAGACGCCAGCCGTCAGGGGAGCGCTCGATGTAGCCTGCCGCGGCCAGACCGCCCAGCGCGCTCAGGGTGGCGTCCAGGCCCAGCCCCGCCGCGACCGCTATGGAGGCAGGGCCAGCGCCGCCTCGCTTGGGGATCGCGTCCAGGACCCTTCTCGTTGACTCGTTGAGCTTGTCTCTCGGGACCGCTGGGGCCCGCATCTGCGGGGCCAGGTCGTCGCCTATCACGCCGACGAGTTCGATCATCTCCTCTGCCGAGGTGACGCATACCGCCTTGCGCTCGCGAAGGAGTCTGTGGCATCCGGCTGACATGCGCGATGTGACAGGGCCGGGTACGGCGGCCAGGTGCCTGTGGAGTGTCAGGGTGTGGGCGGCGGTGTTGAGAGCGCCGCTGCGCAAGGCGGCCTCCACCACGACGGTGCCCCTCGACAGGGCGGCTATCAGGCGGTTCCTGATGAGGAAACGCGCCCGGGTCGGATGCACTCCCGGCGGGCATTCGCTCACCACCACACCCTGATCTTTGACGGCCGCGAACAGGGTGTCGTGGCTGGTCGGGTAGCAGAAGTCCACGCCGCAGGCCAGGACGACGACTGTCGGCGAATCGGCGACCAGAGCTCCTCGATGGGCCGCGGCGTCCACCCCGTAGGCGCCGCCGGACACGACAGTCCAGCCGGACTCGCTGAGGCCGACGCCGAACTCGGCCGCGATGTGCACGCCGTAGGCGGTCGCGGATCGGGCGCCTACCACGGCCACGGATTTGAGACAGGAGAAGCGGAGGTCCGCCGTGCCGTGCAGCCATAGTCCAAGGGGGCGGCTGGGACCGAGGTGGTCCAGTTGAGTGGGCCATTCCGGGCTGCCGGGAATAACCAGACGGGCGCCGGTTTTCTCCCCGGTTTCGAGATCGGCGGCGGGGTTTGCGGCAGCCAGCCGCGCGTGCCAGGCATTCAGACGTGCCGTCAGGTCGGTGGGACGTTCCTGCCGGGCCTCCTGGACTGTGAAGTCCCCCGGAAGCGTGCGGGCGCGAATCGCCTGCGCCGTACCTACGGCTCCATACTGCGCCACGAGGCGACCCATGATCGTGTCACCGACGTCCGCTGCCCGCATGAGCGCGGCTCTTGCCTCGTACTCGACGGCCTGAGGGTGCTCGGCCACCTCAAGAGATTCGACAACAGGCCGAGAGTGTCCGACCCGCTCCGGATCATCACCGTCGTCGCCCGGCAGGCTCTCCCTGACCTCGAAACGTTGGAGGGCCTCACGATGTTGGACGGCCGCACCATTCTGGGCGACTTCGCGCTGCTGGCTGGCGTCATGATCCTGGGCGACCTCACGACGGGCAACCTCACGACCCTGAGCGACCTCACCCTGAGCGACCTCGCTGCCCCGAGCGGTCTCAGGACCCCGAGCGGTCTCGCCACAGTGAGCGATCTCATGACTATGAGCGGTCTCTCGATGCTGGTACACCCCACCATCGAGAGGCTCCTGATCGACTCCGTTGCGATCACTTATTTCGGCCTCAGCACCGATCGCCGAGTCGGTTCGTAGCGCGACTGACGGCACAGCCGGCGGCCCGGCAAGCAGCACGGCAGACGCCTTAGCAGAGGCCCCAGGAAGCGGCACGACAGACGCCCCAGCAGACGGCACGACAGACGGCCGAGCAGAGGGCACGGCTGACGGCACAGCCGGCGGCCCGGCAAGCGGCCCAGCATGCAGCACGGCAGACGCCTTAGCAGAGGCCCCAGGAAGCGGCACGACAGACGCCCCAGCAGCTGGCGCCCCAGCTGAGGGCACGACTGGCGCCCGGGCCGGTGTCCCGGCTGAGGGCGAAGCTGACGGCACCGCTGGCCTCTCAGCCGGTCGTGCTTGTTGGGACGTGTGGGTGGTGGCCCAGGACGGGTGGTCGGGCGGTGGCGGTGAGGGTGCGAGCGGAGGGCTCTGTTCATCCCATACGTGGTGTGAGGTCGTTGGTGGGGTCATGACCCTTTCCTGGGCTTAGTGGGTGCGGGGCGGGGGTTGTGGAGGTGGTGGCGCGCATTACGACGTCACACCTAGCCAGAAGTGGAGGGCGGCAGTGGTTTCGTCTTCCTCGGGGCGGTCCTTGTCGGCCAGGTCGGCGAGGGTCCAGGACACGCGGACCGCGCGGTCCAGGCCGCGGGCGGTGAGGGTGCCCGAGTCGAGGCAGGACGTCATGGGCTTCATAGCCTCGGGGGACGGGCGGTAGTCGGTGTGAAGGACGGATGAGGGGATTTCGGCATTTGTCCGCCATGGAGTGCCGGCCAGGCGTTTGGCGGCTCGCTCGCGGGCCACGAGCACGCGCTCGGCCACCCTTGCGCTGGATTCCGCGAACTGGCGGTCTGCCATGAGCTCACGCTTGGAGGCGCGCGCCACGGTGACCTTCATGTCCACGCGATCAAGCAGGGGACCGGAGAGCCTGCCGAGGTAGCGGCGCCTGACCGTGGGAGAACATTTGCAACCTTCCCCCTGGTCCTCTGCCTGGGCGCACGGGCAGGGGTTCGCGGCCAGGACGAGCATGAACCTGGCCGGGAACGTGACCGAGCCCGCCGCTCTGGATACGGTCACGCGGCCCGACTCCAGCGGCTGCCGCAGCGCGTCCAGCACGTGACGAGGGAATTCGGGGGCTTCGTCCATGAACAGGACGCCGCGGTGGGCGAGAGAGACCGCCCCCGGGCGCACGATCGTGCTGCCGCCGCCGATGATGGCGGCAGCGGTCGCCGTGTGGTGCGGGCTGACGAACGGCGGCCTGCTCATCATGGGCGCGTTGGCCGGCAGGACACCGGCGACCGAATGGATCGCCGTGACCTCCAGAGCATGGTCGAGCTCCAGGTCGGGCAGGAGGGTCGGAAGGCGCTCCGCCAGCATGGTCTTGCCCGTGCCGGGCGGGCCCAGCATCCAGAGGTTGTGTCCGCCCGCCGCGCACACCTCCAGGGCCCTGCGGGCGACCGGCTGACCGACGACGTCCGCCAGGTCGATCGTGCGCTCCGTGGTGGTGGAGGGCAGCTCGACCTGCTCCTCGACGACCTGATGTTCTGGTGGTTCGTCTCCCCTCCGCAGCCACTCCACCAGCTGGCGCAGAGTCGCCACCGGAACCACCTTCACGTCGGGGACCAGGGCCGCCTCCGCCGAGTTGGCGGACGGCACGATGACCGTGGCGTCTCCGTGCTTGGCCGCACCGAGAATGGAGGGCAGCACCCCGCGTACGGGTCTGATGCGGCCGTCCAGGCCGAGCTCCCCCAGGAAGAACGGCTCCGCCACCCGCTCGGCGGGAACCACCCCGGCCGCGCCCAGGATCGCCACCGCTATGGCGAGGTCGAACTGGGATCCGCGTTTGGGGAGGCTGGCAGGGAAGAGGCTGACGATGATGCGGGCGTCGGGCCACGGGTATGTGCTGTTGACCACCGCGGATCTGACCCGGTCGCGAGCCTCACTCAGTGCCATGTCCGGCAGGCCGATGAGATGGATGCCCGCCAGGCCGTTGCCCACGTCGGCCTCGACCTCGACGGTACGGCCCGTCACGCCCACGAGGGCGACGCTGCGGGTGCGGGCCACGGCCATCTAGAACGCCCCCCGCACGTGGCGAAGGGCGAAGTTGCCTGCGAACCGCTCCAAGGCGATCACATCCACGCGGACGGCCTCGAACGTGCGGGACTGTGTGGCCAGCCACTTGGCCGTGAGCATCCGAAGTCTGTCCAGCTTGGCAGGGCTCACCGACTCCAGGGCCGTGCCGTGGGACCTGCTCGATCGGGTCTTGACCTCGACGACGACCAGGTTGGGGCCTTCTTCGGCGATGATGTCGATCTCGCCATAGCGGCAGCGCCAGTTGCGTTCGATGATCTCCATGCCCTTGGCCCTCAGATAGATCACGGCTAGTTCCTCGCCTTGCTTGCCAAGCTCGAGATCGTTCTTCGTGGCCATGTGCCACCTCCGTCAGGTCGGGTCAGGTCGGCGTCGATCCGGTCCGGTGCGGGACCGACCTTGGCGGATGCGGGGTGGTGGCCGTTGGGCCGAGCGGGATTCTGGGGATTACGGGCCGTGAGTCGCTGCGCCTTGTGGATAAGTGCGCTGATCGGCGATAGACCAGTGGGCCGCACACCCTTGGGGCCACACATGGGCATCCGCATAAACCGTTGCGCCGAGAAGACGGTCGGGCCCCGGCAGGCAGGCGCATCGGGTGACAGACGGCCTCTCGCAGGCGGTTGGTCAGCCGAGGCGGGCTTGGGCGAGATGGATGGAAAGCTCGGGTGCTTCCAGACGGAGCTGGCGGCCTGGGGTGAGCTGCGCGAGTGGCCGCGCTACTGGCTGCGGGAATGGCTGCGCGGATGGCTACGCGAGCAGACCGCGCGGATGGACCGCGCCGCTGACGTGGGCGGATGGACTGCGCCGGTGATGTGCCTGGATGAGCTGCGCGGATGGGCCAGTGCCCCCGAGCTGCGCGGATGGGCCTGCATCGCCGAGCTGCGCGGATGAGCTGCGCAGACGGGCTGCGCGGATGAGCTGCTCGGACGGGCTGCTCGGATGAGCTGCTCGGACGGGCTGCTCGGACGGGCTGCTCGGACGGGCTGCTCGGACGGGCTGCTCGGACGGGCTGCTCGGACGGGCTGCTCGGACGGGCTGCTCGGACGGGCTGCTCGGACGGGCTGCTCGGA
>NZ_JBQQBQ010000043.1:0-90736 GCF_052245915.1 Nonomuraea sp. 10N515B | reverse complement strand
CTTCACTCATTCTGTGGTAATATTCCGCCGAGGGAGTACGAGGACGCCTTCTATAAGGCGCAGGGATCTACTACGTCATTCGCAAGTTCGCAGGAATCGTAGCCTCCAAGATCCCCGGGGCGGTCCAGTAAGGCCGCGCGCCCAGACGTCGAGCTTTCCCGTCCCCCGGCCGCCGTCAAGACCCGGGTACTCCATTGCGGGGCCCGGGATACGGCGTGCGGCCCGGTTGTCGGTACGCCCCGGCAAAGTCTGGGAAGTGTCTGACCTTTCGTCATTCCGTGAAGGCGCCCAGGACGTCGCCGTACTCGAGGTCGCCCGCGTCCAGGTCACGGGTCTTCCCGGTGTGCACGTCCACGGCAGCCAGGTAGACCTCGTCGTCCTCGTCCGAGAGGCGCACCATCACCTCGTTGGCGTTGAGCCAGCGCTCCACGGTGTCGATCTCTTGGGCGCCGTCCTCGTCCACCAGGCGCCGTAGTTTGGTGACGTGTCCGGTGCGCGTATCCAGCGTGATCACGCGCTCGTCGTCGGCCACGGCGAGCGTCCGGCCGTCGGGTGAGAGCGCCGCGCCGCTGATGCTCACCTCGGCGTCGACGCGGAAGCGGCGTCCGGCCAGCTTGATCTTCGTGTCCGACGAGGCCTCGCTCGCCATGGACTCGTCGATCACGCGCTTGCCGTCGTCCGTGATGGCCATGGTCCAGGCGCCGTAGGTCGTCCTGCCCTTGGTGAAGTCAAGCATCGGGCTGTCGGCGCCGCTCTGGAGGAAGTTGACCGCGAAGTAGCGGCCGTTGCGCGAGGAGACGAACTCGGGATCGGAGCCGTGCAGCTGGATCGCGAACGTCTTGTACTTGCCGGTGGCCAGGTCGCGGACCACGTAGTCGTTCTGGGTGTCCAGGTAGGCGACGCGCCGGCCGTCCTGGCTGACGGCCACGTCCGGCACCGTCGTGGTCTGCTTGGCGGCCTGGGAGGCGTCCAGCCGCCACTCAGTGCCCGACTTGCCCACCAGCCGCCACTGGGCGCACTCCGGGGGCTTGCGCGTGTCGTAGGGGGCGTCGCTGTTGCAGAAGCCTTGATAGGCACGGCTGATCGGCTCGTCCAGGCGCTCCGGCAACGGGTCGAGCTGCGGCTCCTCGGCGGTGGGCGTGGGGTCGAGCTCTGTGGGTGTGAGGTCGGGCTCGGAGATCGGGGCGTCGGCCCGCTGGGCGGCCCTTTCCACGCTGTTCGCCAGGGCGCTCAGCGCGACTATGGTGAGCGCCACGAACGCGCCGGCGCCCGCGAAGCTCAGGGTGGTGAACACGCTCCGCATCACGAGGCGCCGCCTGAGGACCAGGCGGGGCGCGGTCTGGGCAACGTCCATGGGCACCGCGACGGGCAACTCGGCCGCCAGCCGTACCAGGGCGGGCGACGGAGCGAGCGGAGCCGGTGAGGGCGGGGCCGTCCAGGGGCTCGGGGGCGCCGCGAGGTCGTCGGCCTGCCAGGGTGCCGCCCACGGGCTGTCCCCGGGCGCTTCGATGGCCTCATGGGGCCGGGGCTCCGTGGCGGGTAACTCGCCGAGGTCGAGGAGGTGCGGGTGGGTGGCTCGGACGCGTTCCGTCTCCTCCTGGAGCGCGCCTGGCATCCAGGTGCCGACCAACTGGGCGGCGCGGTGCGGGTCCAAGCCGTCATGGAACTGGGCGACCACGGCCACCCGCCCGAGCGGGGACATCCCGGCCAGCGGGAAGCCCGCGGGCGGCTCCGCGGGGCCGACGAGGTATGCCCGGTAGAGCGTGCTGAGCACTGCCTCGACCGGTCTGTTCCACCGGTGCACGGACCAGCGGCGGCCCGTCGTCACCAGGGCCTGGATGGCCAGGTCCCTGGCGCGTTCCGGGTCTCCTGCCAGGAGGTAGGCCGATCGGGCGAACCACTCCGCATGGTCGGCGGCGAACTGCGATAAGCCATCGTGCTTGGTCAATTGTTCGACTCCTCGTGGAGGAGATCACAGTACGGGGGAGTTGGTCGCCAGGTAAACCCGCGGCGCCATGCCGATACCGCGTACGTCGCATGCATACGGTGCGAGCAGGGAATCCCTCGGATATGCGGCCCTCACGCAGTGGCTCGTCCGCGCTCGTCGCGCTGTGTCTCCTGGACGGGGCGTGCAGCGCGGCTCCGCCGTCCGGCACGTCGGTCACCGTCACCGTCACCGTCGAGCAGCAGCGCCAGGCCATGACGGTGCCGCTCGATTCCGTCACGCTCATGCCGGGCGAGGACCTCGAATACATCTGGTCGCACGGTCGGTAGGAGTCACAACGTGGTCGGTGGGCAGCAGCCGGCCGACTCGATCGTGACGAGCATCCGTCAGGGTCGAGCACTGCCGCCGAGATAGCGGCGCAGCTCGGCCTCGATGCCCGCGGCGAGCCTCTCCCGCGGCGTCGGCGGGGGCGGCGGCGGTTGCCTGTAACGGGTCAGCCGGTCACGCAGGTAGGCGACGCTCGCCGCGCCGATGTCGTGCACGGCGAGCAGTTCCTCGTCGGATGCGGCCGCGACCTGCTCGGGCGTGTCATACCCGGCCTGCACGAGCGCGCGCAGCAGCCGGCGCGTCCACATGGCCGGCCGCTCGGTGCCGATCAGGGCGAGCAGTTCCGTGTTCGGGGGTTGGGTCACGTCGTCATGGTTTTCCCATTGTGACCGGACACGACACCGCCCCTGATCGTGTGTCGGCGGTCAGGGGCGGGTGTCTCGGGGGTCCCGGGCGACCTCGGCAGAGGTTGACCAGGACAGCGATGGTCAGCCTCGCCGAGCCGCGGCTGCGGGTCGAGCACCCTCACCCATGCGGCGTGTCTCGCCCTGCCGTGCCAGGTCACGACAGCGGCAGGTGCACTCGCGCGGGGCGAACAGCGCGCCGAACGCGACAGCCAGGGCGACGATCCCCATGAACCCGCGGTGTAGGACGTCCAATCGAGCAGGCCCCGTCATGCGCGGCCGCCCCCGTCCTGCCGGCCCCACACGGCATCGGCCGCCTCGTGCACGCCGCGCCACAGCTCGTTACGGCGCGGCCCGTCGGCCCCGGCGTACTGGTCGCGCATCGCGTCGACGGCGTGCAGCAGCCGCCGCACCTCGGGCGGCAGGCCGACGAGCTCGGCCGGCTCGCCCGCGGCCGCGCGGGGTCCGCGAGTCGGTGGCTCCGCTTTCGCAGCGCCGCAGGCCGGCGCAGTTCGTGCCGGCTCTGAGGCAAGTGATCGTTAAGCGCCTTTCAATCACGGCCCCTTATGTTGCGGGCATGCCTAGCATCGGTATATACGAGCTCATCTTCGTCTTCCTCATCCCCTTGGCGGCTCTCTGGGTCGTCATCTACACCGCCGTACGGGCGGCGATCCGCCACAGCAGGTGACACCCGGCCGGCGCGCGAAGGAAGCAGGGTGCGTGCGTCTCACCGATCTGAGGCATCGGAGCGAATACCTCATGATCAGTGAGACGTCCCTCGGGCCGAATGAGACCGAACACGAACAGCCGCGGGAGATGAATGGTCCGCACCTCGATGTCCTTATCGCAGATAGTGAGCCACTATCTGCGGTAACGGGATCGTGATCATCCGCGATGCCCGGGGTGAGCCCTGGTCCCGCCTGGCTCGGTATGTGCGCTATCGCCCTGCCGGGCTGAATGACTAGCGGTGCTTATCTGCGGTTCCGGCCAGGCTGGTCGCGTGGTGGCCGGTTTTACTGTGGGGTCGTACTTCGGCCGTGAGGGGGCAACGTGGATCCGATCGTTTTGGCTGCGGGCACAGCTCTGGTGACGGCCATGGCCACCGATGCCTGGCAGTCGGCGCGTGATGGCGCGGTCGCACTCTGGCGTAAGGTCCGCCCCGAGCAGGCCGAAGCTGTCGAGGCGGAGCTGGTCGAGGTCCGCGACCAGGTGCTCGAGGCCCGCAGAGACAGCGATGCCGACACCGAGCAGGCCCTGGCCGGGGTCTGGCAGGTGCGGCTGCAGCAGCTGCTGCGTGCCGACCCGTCTCTGGCGGGAGAGATCAAACGAGTGCTGGACGAGGTGTTCACCCCGGCGCTGGAGCCGGCCGAGCAGGCGCGCATCGGTTCGCTGGTGATGAAGGCGACAGTCGCCCCTGCTTTTTGTGCCTGTTCCTAAGCCTGCGATCTTGCCCTGGCGATCAGCCCATGTTGACTCAGCGCGCGCGAGATCGGGGTCAGCATGATGCAAGCATGCTGCTCAATGCGCTCTTCTCGGCGGAGTCCACGCTGAGGCCCCAGTACCACTTCACCTGGATCCAGGCCCTGGCGTAGGTGCAGTCGAAGGATGCCAGTGGTGGCTGCCACTCCGCGGGATCCTGGTCGGATTTGGATTGGTTGACGTTGTCGGTAACCGCCCACAGCTCGGGTCCGCCGAGGTCGTTGCGTAGGTCTGGCGCTTGGAGGTGGTCCAGGCCCAGGCGCCGGAGCTCCATGCCTCGGCGAGCGGGGGACTGTACGGTGTTTTCTGGACAGGCCCAGAATCGCCTGCGACGGCGACTTCAGGCGTATGAGGGGTGACACGAAGCGCGCGGAATGCGGCCGTGAGCGGACGGGCTGCCCTTGCGAAACCATTTGTGGACCGACTTGCTCCGCTGATGTACTGACGTCCCACCGTGAGTCTGCCGCGTGACGGAGGTAGTAGTTGTGACGGGTTATAACGCGCTTGCCGAGGTGTACGAGTGGCTCATCTCGGATGCAAAGCTGGCTCCGGCCGACTTCGCTGCGTCGTTCGATGACGTCCTCAGTCTCCTCCCGTCGAACGCTGACGTCCTCGATTGTTCGTGCGGAACCGGACAGTTGGCGGTCGGCCTCGCCGGTCTTGGCATGCAGGTTGTCGCAACTGACGCCAGCGAAGCGATGGTTCGCCGGACTGCGGAGTTGTCTGAGGAGTTCAAGGCATCTGTCCGGACAGTGCGGGCGGACTGGCAAGAGTTGCCCGACCACTTCGATGACGCCACCTTCGACATGGTGTTCTGCGTTGGTAACTCGCTGCACCATGCCGTGGGCGCGAGAGGCAGGGTTGCTGCTCTGGAGTCGATGTCACGGCTTCTGCGCCCTGGCGGGCGCTTGGTGCTCACCTCCCGTACTTGGGAACTTGTGAGGACCAGAGGTTCCCGGCTGGACATCAGTGACCGACTCGTCCGCCGGAACGGTCGCAATGCCGTCGTGGTCTACCGCTGGGAGATTGCGCCGCATTGGGAGGACGAGCACCACATCGAGATTGCGATCGCGCAAGTTGATGCGGCTGGGTCGGTTCTTGTCCGCTCGGAACTCCTGTCGTGCTGGCCGTACCGATACGACGAACTCGAAGTCGAGTTGAACCGCGTCGGACTCCGGGCGGAAATGAGCACGTTCAACCCTGAGGCCGAGAACTACATGGTGGTGGCGAGCAAGGTATAGACAACGGGCTCGCAGTCCCCGGCCGGACCGCGCGGTTGCTCGCGGGAGACTTGAGCCCTCTCATCGGCAGATCCGGTAAACGGCTCGCAGCCTTGGACGGCGAATAGATGCACCCCCGGTCAGACTGTCAGCGGTATGTCATCGACGTTCTGACCTGCCTGAACATCGCTGATCTATGCGGTAGTTACAGATACCATGTGGTCGATGTCGACGTCGGAGGCGGCGGTCCAGGTGGCACCGTCGTAGGGGCTGTACCAGGAGCCGGAGACGGCGGCGCAAGAGGAGTCGGTGACCACGTTGACGCCGTCCCGCTTGAGCACCTGCTCCCGCGTGTTGCAGGTGCCGCTGATGGTGATCCAGTGGGGGAACAGGTCCCGGTCGTAGGTGGACTGGTGAGATTCGGCGGCAACGGTCAGTGCGGCGAGCCGGCTGGCGGCCGTGGAGGCGCTGGGGATGTTGGACGGGGTCGCTGACGCCGGTCCTGCGATGAGCGTGAGGGCGAGTACGGCCGTGACGGCGGAGGCGAGCATGGCGGCAGCTCGTCGCATCGGGAACCCTTCCTGGCAGCGGTCCTCGGCCAGGGAGATCCTGGTCAAGAGGGCGAGGCCGATACCAGAAGGACCATCTCAAGAAATCTCGTCGCCGGGACCGGTCGGACAAGACAGATTCATGAACGCCAAGTGGCCGCGCGGGATGGACGCACGAGGTCGGCTGGGCGGGTAGCCGTAGGCCCGGAGGGGCCCGGCAGGCGAAGTGCTTCGCCCCCGCCCCGGAGACTGGCGGATCCTCCAGCTCGGGCAGGCCCGGCCGTTGATCATCACGGGTCCCATGGCGGGCTCTGACATTGCCGCGGTGTTCGGGACATTGCCGCCGCGGCATTGATGCCCTTTGGGGCCTGGTACGACAGTGGTCAGCAGACAGCCCCGCACGCGGTCCCCACACCCCGCTTCAGCGTCAGCTCAATCAGCCGCGCCAGTCCCGGAGCGCGGCGATCATCCTTCGGCTCAAAGGAGAATTCAGTGCGCAAGACTGCTGCCCGCCAGTCCCGTCCATCTGCGCGTCTACGCCCGGCCGTTCCCCCGGACCTCGATCCGGGCGTCCACGTGTCCACGGAGGCGCTCCGGGTGATCGTGAAAGGTGGGGTAATCGTCGTCGGTCTCATCGTCGGAGGGCTGATGGCCTACCTCGGCATGGACGCGACGTTCCTTACCACCCTTTTCAAGATCAAGATGTGATGAGGCCGGTTTCTGATCGCCGGCGTTGGGGACGGCGCGTGATGGACGGCATCGTCACTAGCGCCCTTCCGGGTCGTTGCGGTTGGCCCTTCGACGGCGTTCTCGCCAAGTGATCGTCAGCGCCGTTCCCAGGCCAAGGATGGCGACGGTCAGATCCGCCACACTCGTCAACAGGTCGATCATAGGTATCGCCGGTCAGCGGCGCGCGAGTGCTGCGTAGGCGGCGCGAAACGGTGCTCAACCAGGTGCCCAGAGCGTACGACACGGAACCGACCAGTTTGGCGGCCAGTCGCCCTCACCGCTCGGATGCCGGAAGAGGTGACATCCCTCCGACCAGGGGCTTACCCCTGGTGAGCAGGCAAACTACTAGAGCAGGGCCCGGCAACAGAGCCCACCCCGCCGCCCTCTGACAACGTCGTCCCGTTCCACCCGCCCACCACCTGAGACATGACGGGCACCAGGGGTCATTGCCCCGTCTCGTTCATCGGCGCCACCTATCGCAGGATGCTTCAGCTGCCGTCGAGGACGGAAAGTCTTTCAAGAGGAAAGCCAGATGTCCTTCGCCCGGGCAGCGGCATCCTGAACCGATAGCCGTGTGGTGTCCAGTCGGACCTGGCCCGCCGTGAAATCGGCCTGCTGCTCATGCAGCACGCGGAACTCCTCCGGCGTCAGATACACCGGTCGGGTCCCTGCTCGTCTCTCCGCTTCACCAAAGTCCGCCACGAGCTCCAGGATCAGCACGTCAGGCAGAGACTCTCGATAAAGCTCAGCAGTGCTGTCAGTCAGGACATCCACGATCACGACGTCGATGTCGCTGTCCAAGAAGTTCCGGGCCAACGCACAGCCGTTAAGCACTCCTAGCCGTTGCTGGCGAACGCCCTCCATGCCGTTCCATGGTGCGGCATGACCGCTGACGACCAGGTGACGAACATCGTCAATGTCGATGAAGGCAGCACGCGGTCGTTCTTGGGCTACCAGGCGACCGATCGTACTCTTGCCAACCGCTGGAGGCCCCGTCAGCACCAGTGCTCGCACAGCATCATTCTCTCGCAGTCGACGAAGGAACCTGCCTCGTCTCGAGGCCGAAGCGGTCTACGCAGCTGAACAGGAGCACTTGACAGGGAAGGCGACGAACCCGCACACGCCGGATCCAGTCCAACGAAGTGATCGCCGTCGCGGATGAAGGTGAGCGACCGGCTGACCGTGGGGAACCTTAGAGGCACCACCCTGCGGCCCGCCGGGGCGAGCAGGTGTCCCCAGGGGATGTCATAAACGCCGACGGTGACGATGATGCCGTCGAAGCCGCCCTCGGGCGTGTGCTGCTCGACGGTGTGCTCGGCGTCGCCGAGGACGACCTTCACCTGAGGGGAGCCCGTTTCGGTCAGAAAGCGGGTCGCCCGTTCGACGACCCATGGGTCGATGTCAAAGGAGACAACCAGGCAGTCAGGTCCGACGATTTTGGCGATCAGAGCTGCGTTGTAGCCGCCGCTTCCGATTTCTGCGACTTTCGCCCCGCGAAAGAGTCGGGCGGCTTGCAGCATCTCGGCTTGGAGCCATGGTGCGTTTATCGAACTGGTCGGTGTGCCTGCGGCATCGCGCTTGGTGGTGACGGTGTCTCTGGCGGACTAGGCCGCGGCCAGGGGCGCTTCGAGCGCGAACCGGTGGCGCGGGACCTTGGCGAAGGCCGCTTCCACCTGGGGCGATTGGATCGAACCTCGCTCGATCAGTGAGGCGACCATGTCGGCCCGCAGGCGATCCGGAGATTGCAGGGAGACGGCGTCTGTGGTCATCGGGGCAACGCTACTTTCGCTCGGCGACGGAGTCAGGCGACTGGGGAACATGGTGGGCGGTCATGGCTGTCTGCGGGACTCCTCCTGGTGGGCTCGTGCAGTTCGCGCATGTGCTGGTCGTATTCGGCATGCGGGGCAAGGCCCACCTGGACGCGGCGCCGGTCCAGATGTCGGGGTGGTCGATAGGTTGCGGCCAAAGTGTCCGTCGGGAGCGTGGTACTGCGTCCCGTACAGCTGGGTGTGTCCATCGGCGACGCGGACCCGGTCGGCCAGATACGCCACATGCGACACCTCGGCCTGTCCTGCGACGGCGGCCTCGCGCAGCAAGTCCTGGCAGCAGGCGTTGGGCGGCGACGTCGTGGTCGGCGTGGTGAAGCAGCAACTCGTCGCCGAGCGCTGTGTTCATACGGGGCCCCGCCAAGGCGAGGCGGACGGCCTGTCAAACGTCGAGCGTAATCTGCTCAGCCTCAGCCAAGTGCGGCAGCTTGTCCCGCACAGGTATGCCCGCCACATCGATCAGCTCCTGCGCCGTTGGATTGGTCTTGCCAGGCAGGTGCGCGACCAGGGCGGGCAGCAGCAGGGCTGCGCCGACCGCGTCCCACAGGGCGCGATGCGGTCGGCTGGTGGGGACGAGCTGGGCGACCTGGGCGTTGAGGGCGTACCTTTCCAGCAGCCGGACCAGGTTCCAGCGCTGGCACGCGGGGTTGAAGTGGCGGTAGAGCCGGGCAGCGTCGATCAAGGCGGCCGGCTGGGCTTGGGGCAGGTGACGGTGCAGCAGGCGCCAGTCCACGCCGATGTTGTGCCCGACGATGATGCGTCGGTCGAGGCGGTCAATGATCTCTGCCCGGATGTCGTCCAAGGTGGGCGCGGTGGCCAGGATGTTCCCGGTGAGGTCCCGGGAGATCCACGGGCGGGGCGCGACCGTGCGGCCGGGGTTGACCGTGCTGTCCCAGGCTGCCGTCAGGTTCGGGAAGCCGTTATCCATGGGGACGATCGCGATCTCCAGGATCTGTTCGCGGTCACGATCCTGACCGCCGGTCCCCTCCAAGTCGAGGGCCACAAGAGGCGCGGTCGTCCACGGCTGAGCCATCATGTCTTCTCCGATGAGGTAAGGCGGGAGTTTGTGGCCGCGGAGAGTAGGGTGCGCAGGCGTGCTTCTGCGTGATCCACCCCCTTGGTGATGGTGTCCCGATGGACGTCTGGGATGCTCCCGGTACCAAGCGCTGCGGCGGCGATCACGGTGGTGAGGTTCTGGTGCTGCTGGCTGGTCATCGAGGAGTGCATCGCCGGGTGGCCGAGGACGTCGCGGGCGGCGTAGGCGTCGGTGGATGCCACGTCGATGACTGCAGTGGCCAGGCGACTGCTGCTCGACGGGCCGTGGTCGGCGACCACGTCGAGTGCGGTCAGGGCGAGGCGGACCCGGAACGCGGCCGTAGTCGGCTCCTCAGAGGTGATCAGGATGAGCGCCTCCCCGACCACGCGCTCTAGCTCGTCTTCCGGGGTCGGCGTGATATCCGAGCGGACGGTTATGCGCAGGAGCGACGCCACGGTGGCTTCCCACGGCTCGGTCGGCACCGTGGAATCGATCACCTCGGTCGCCTCGTTGAGAAGTCCCTGCTCCACCAGCGCCATGATCTTGAGCTGGCGGCCGTCCAGAAGCCGGTCGCCGATGCCGCGGTGGGCGGCCATGGCATCGGCAGCCTCGCTCCAGCGGCCCTGCTGGGCGAGGGCTCGGGCCCCATCGATGAGCAGCGCCACCCACAGCTCCGTGCATACCGCTCGGTGCTGGTCGCTGCTGCGGGTCAGAGGCGACAAGTCGACGGTGTGGCCACAGATCACGGTGCTACCGCGCCGCTGAGCGGCGCGGTAGAGCTGATCGAGTATCTCGTAGGCGGCTTTGCCGTCCCCTTCGCGGATCAGCAGCCGGGCGATGTTGATCAGGGGCATCAGCGACATGACCGCGATGTCCTGAGGCAGATCCCCGGCCTCGGCGAAGACCTTGTACTGCCTCCAGCACAGATCTGCGGCCAGGTCGGGCAGGGCGGCGTCGGAGGCGATGAGCGCGGAGATGTTGAGTACCCCGGAGGCGCGGGCCACCAGGTCCCGGTGGTCAGCGCCTGCGGGTTCGATGCTCAGCGCGGTGAGATCGGCGATGCGCTCCGACAGGGGTTTGCCGGGCGGTTGGTACGGCAGACCAGCGGGATGCGGGCGGCGATCGCAGGGTTCATCACGACGCTGTGTCCCTTCTACGGCCAGTCGATCACGAGGCGGCTAGCGGGTTTGTCGATGATGAAGCGCGGGTCGGCCGCCTTGAGAAGGTCACGGCTGCCGCCGGTGGCCATGCGGAAGCCGGGAGCCGGGGCGTGGTTGCCGTAGTCGCGATCCCATTCATCGATCGCCGCAGCGACCTGCTCGGCCAGGGCGGTGGCACGCGGGCCGTGACCGATGACGCCGATCTCCCAGAAACGCCCCTTGGCGTCTTCGCCTTCGCGGACGGTCAGGTAGGCCAGGGTGTCGCTGTCGAGCGCGGCCATCGATCCCCACGCGAAGTGCGGCGTGAATCCCGGACGGTTGCCGGGCATGCGGGACAGCCCGTTCGGCAGGACGCACGCCAGCCACAGATACACCCACTGCCATGGGTCGCCTTGCCGGAACTTCACCCCGGTGTAGATCGGGTGCGCGGGGGTGTCGAGGATCGTGCGCATCGACTCGCGGTCGACGAGTTGCTCGCTGAAGGTCTCCAGGTGGACATCGCCTTCCCCGTCGATCTGGACGCGGGTGTAGATGTCGTCGCAGATGCCCTTGCGCAGCGGCACGAAGGTCGCCATCTCGCAGGAGACCGTCTTCCAGGTGTCGCCGTCGCGCTTGAAGGCGAAGGATCGGGAGATGCTGCCGCGGATGCGCATCGGGATGATCAGACGGCCGTCGGGGGCGAGCTGGTCGAGTACCTTGGCCGGCATGTCGCCGGCACCCACGGTGAACTGGATGCGGTCGTAAGGAGCGTGCTCGGGCAGCCCGGCCGCGCCGTCGCCGAGCACCGCGGTCACGTTGTTGGCCCCAGCGGCTTGCAGGTGCCGTTGAGCGGTGTCGACGAGGTCCTGGTCGACGTCGATGGTCCACACCCGGCCGGTCGGGGCGACGAGGTGGCCGAGGAGCGCGGCGTTGTAGCCCGTGGCGGCTCCGGCCTCCAGGATGTTCTGGCCTGGCCGCGCGCCCACCTGCTCCAGCTGGGTGGCGACGATGGACGGCGCTGAGATACACGAGATCATCTCGCCGCTGGCGTCGTGCTTGATCGCCACGGCGTCGTCGACGTAGGCGGCCTCGACGGCGGCGTCGGGGATGAACGCGTGGCGCTCGACCGTACGGAACGCCTCGATGATCTCTGGGGTGCGCTGGTGACTGGAGTCGATGTACTTGGCCACCATGGCCTCGCGCAGCTCGGTTGGGTCGACGGTGGTAGTGATGGTGGTCTCCATCCTGGTGAAGGTAGGTGTTACCGGTGAGGAGGGGCTGGTAGACGCGGCCGCCGATGCGGTATCTCCGAAGGCGGCCTGCCAGCCGAGCCAGGCCGCTGCGGCTTGCTCGGCCACGGGCGTGCCGGCACGGTTGAACGCGAAGATGGCGTGGTGGGTGAGGACAGCGCGCAGCCCCCGCCTCAGATGCCCGCCCTTCGCGAGCCGGCCGAGACGCCGACCGGCGTCCTGGAACGCGGCCACGCGCTCGACCCAGCCCGGTTCGGGGTGGGGCCGCTGGGCGGCGTCGGCGTTCATGAAGCGCCGCATCGCGGTGATCGCCGCCGCCCGGCGCGCTGCGGCGGGCGGGTCGATCGCAGGGCGGAGTTCGCCGATCTTCGCCCACACGTCGCCGACCTCGAACGCGTCAAGCCCGGCCGCCCGAAACATCGCCGACAGCAGCAGGATGCACCGCTCCCTGCTGTCGGGACTGCCGGTCTCGGCCAACGCGGCGGGACTGTCGGCGCACCACACCTCGTGCGCGATGGCCATGCCCTGCGGGCCGCCGAACGCGTCCGTCTCAGGTTCATAGACGCCGCCGACCCATCCGGCCACCACCTGCTCGGCGACAAGCCGGTCGAGCAGGGCGCCAACGAACTGATCGGTGCGCAGCCGCAGCCCGCCTTCCTTGCGCAGGAAGTGGAAGCGCCGTCCGGCCAGCGCAGCCGAAACCTTAGCCGCCGCCTCCGGGCTCACCCCGGCGTCGGCGGGGAAACGGATCGTGGCCTGCCACCACTCCGGCTCGACCGGTGGGGCCAGGTTGTCCTCGTAGCTGTCCATGGTGTCGAGTCGCTCCTGATCGCTCCGTTTTGCTTCGTGTTCGTGCCAGGTGGTCCTGCGAGGGTCAGTGAAGTAGCAGAGCGCAGGTCCAGCCGGTGAGATCCGAGCCCTCCAGCGCCAGTTGCGCCCCGGCGCGCCCTTCCAGAAATCCGGGTTTGGTCAGGTCGCCGAGTCCGGCGGCCAGGCGTTGGCGTGCGTGCTGGATGCTCGTAGTGAACCGGCCGGGGGTGGCGCTGTCGGCAGCGATGGCGGTGATGACGGTCAAGATCCCGGCCCAGCCGTGACACAGCGACGCATCGCTCACCCGGCCGAGCCGATCCGCGTCGAGCAGCGCCGCCAGCGCCGCGTCCTCGGCCTTCTGCCTGCGGGCCGGGTCGCACAGCGCGAGCGCGGCCAGTTGCAGGGCGCGGGCGATCCCCAGATCCCCATAGCACCACGACGGCCGCGAAGGAGACACCCGCGGCGGTTCGTCGGCGGTGAGCTGGTCGAGGGTGATCCAGTAGGAGCCGCCGAACTCCTCCAGCCAAGTCGCGAACGTCTTGATGGCCTCGCGCTGGCCGTCGACATGGAAGCTCCGGCGAGCGGCCAGTGCCAGCAACGCCAGGGGCCCAGCGATGCCGTGCGCGATGCCGTTGTTGCTATGACCGCCAGACACCTCCACCTCGTGCGTGGGGGTGTCCGGCGACCACCAGCCCGGCAGCATCCGGCCGTCAATCTTGATCGGGCGCGCCAGCGACACCAGGTAGGTCAAGACCTCTTCGAGCAGCGGTGAGGAGCCGGGCCGGACCAGCAGGAGCGCCCCCAGCCCGGTCAGCCCGCTGATGAGGTCGAACTCCGCCAGCGACGGCAACCGCCCCTCCTGCTGCCGCCGGCGGGCGGCGGCCAGACGAGCGGCTACAACCTGGTCGACACCTGCCTGCACGTCGCGATCGACGCGCCCGGCGCGACCGAGGACGAACTCCAGCGCCGGGGCTCCGTGATACAAGCTCGCGTTGGAGCCGGTGCTGACCCCGCCGGAGACTGCCTCCTGCAGCAGGGGGTGCGCGCCGGCCAGATCGGCACGCTCGATGTGCAGCAGCGCCTGGCCGAGTGCGCCCTCTGCCAGGGCTTGTGTGGCGAGTGCGCTCATCGCCGCGACTCCAGCGAGACGACGATGCTGTGCGCCCGCCCGCCGATCCACCCATCGGCATCCGGCGGCGGCGCCTCATGCAGCACCGCGACCGGTGTCCCGCTCAGGTGCGCGCGCAGCAGGTCCACGTCCATCTCCCGCGCCAGGTCCAGCGGCAGATGCTGGTCATCGACCGCAAGCAGGACCCGCTCGGGAACCCCTGCCCTGCCGCGCCAGGCGTGCAACTGCTCAGCCCACGCCTCCAGGCGCGCCGTACGGCCGGGCAGCTTCCGGGCGTGGAGCTGCCAGCGAGCGGCGACCAGGACGGTACGCCGGTAGTGCACGGCCGGGGTGAACGGCAACGTCCACGCGGCGCCCCAGTCGAACCAGGTCACCTGCGCCGTGGCGGCACGGCTGATCTCGGCCAGGAACCGGACCAGCGGCGGCGTGTAGCTGTTCCACAGAAAGTTGATCGCCGTAGGTGCCAGCAGTTCCAGGCGCTCCCCCGTCGCGGCCACCGCCAGATAGAGGTGACCGTCGCGAGAGCCGACGACCAGATCACGGGGATGCAGGACGTTCTCCCCCGCATCTCGATACTCGCCGACGCTGACCAGATTCGGCAGGACGCGCGGAGCCCGGGTGAGCAGATCGGCCTCGGCCCGGGTTGGGTGGAACGACAACTGCGCCGACGTCGCGTCGGGCGCGACGGTGGGCAGGTCGGCGTATCCGGCGGCCAGGTCCGGCAACAGATGCCAGAACCTCCCGGACATGGCGCCGGCCGCGCGGGAGACAGTCTGGACGCGCAGCCGGAAGTCGCCCGCGTCGAGCGCCGCCACCGTCCGAGCCTGGATTTGGGCGCACACTTCGAAGTGCGGCGCGGGCACGAGGTTGGTGAACGGCTCGGCCGCGGCGGCCTCCAACTCCTCGACCATCGCCTCGGACAAGATCACCGAACGGTTGCCCTCGACGGCGGCAGCCCCGGCCAGATCCAGCAGCAACCGGTCACGGCGTGACATCGGCCGCGGCGGCTCCGACAACACGCTGAACCCGTCCGGCAGGCCAAGCCCGACGCTGGGGTGGGTGAGCTGCTCCACCGAGACCTCGGTCCCCTCGCCGAAGTGATCGACGAACCGCTCGATATAGCGCCGCCAGGCCGGAGTACCGGCGGGATGCGTTGCGAGGCGGGCCAGTATCGTCGCCGCAGTCTCCATCTCGACCGCGACGGTGTCGGGCAGCCGCACCTCGGCGTCCAACCGCATGTCCACCGCTGTGCGCTCGCAGGCGGTGAGAAGCGGGGACGGCACGACGGCGGCCGGGTCGGTGATGGTGGCGGCGGCCCGCAGACGGGAGCGCAGCAGGCGCGTGCGCAGGAGGTCCGCAACCAGCTCCGCGCGGCGGCGGCATTCGACGTGCGGAAACTCGGCGGCGAGTTTGCCGAGCAGGGCAGCGTCCGGGATCGGGGAGTCGGCGGCCTGCAGCACCAGTTCCACTGCCGTCGTCGACATCAGGGTGAACTCGTCCGCTCCCTCGGCCGGAACGTGAACACGGCCGTCGAAGACGCGGGCGAGGTTGTTCACGCACACCTCGACGTCGGCCATCCGCCTCTCATCCGTCTCCCACGCGGTGATCGCCGAGTCCAAGGCTGTCGGGTCGGGCCGGTGGACGGCCTCGTGCGCATCACCGACGCGCACGAGCGAGCTGCCGCCGAACTCGACCAGGACGACCCCGGCGAACAGACCGAACGGCGTGGAGCGATGCGCGTAGCGCAGGGCGTACCGGGCGATGGCGAGCGCAGCGCGTCTGGCACGGCGCACGTTGTTCACCTGCCCGTCGAGCACAGCCCTGACCTGCCGCGCCAGATCCGGACTGGCGTTGGTGACCGCCTGCCGGAAGGACTCATCCGCCCACACCGCAGACAGCCACGACCGCCATCGCTCGATCGAGCAGCCGGGCTTCGGCCAGTCCGGAAGGTGAGGTGGGGTCAGATGGATCGTGGCGCGTAGCATCGCGGTGCCGGTGCGCCGATACCGCCTGATCCGCGTCCGTGTCATCGTGTTCACTCCGTTCCTACTCACCCTCCGGGGGCGCAGGCCCGGGCCCGTTGAGGGGACCCGGGCCGATGGCTGGTCTATGACGTGGTGCAGGCGCTCGGGCAGGAGCTGCCGCACGTGTCACCGGTGCCACACCTCAGCGACGTGTTGGCCGCCGGGGTGTTCTCCGTGAGCTTGATGTCGAGGTCGAACGGGTCGAACGCGGCTTCCCCAACGGCGACAGCGTCCGCCCGACCGATGCTCGGCTCGATGGTCGAAGTGCTCATGACCTCTGCTCCTGTTCTGCGTTGGGTGTTCCCGAGGGGAGGGCATCTGTTGCCCGCCTCCGTCTTCCTCCTCGACCGGCACGGCCCACTTCTGCTAACAGGCAGGTGGTGGAGCGTTGGTGAACCCGTCCCCGCGCCCTCGCGTGAGGAAAGGAGCCACCAGGTCCGGCCCGTACCTCGGTCCGCCGCCGATCGCGTGCACACCTGGCACAGCTGCTTAGACATGCAGCGCCATTGGCGGCGGGTGTTGACCGTCCTGAAGTCGGGCCTGCGCTCGTCGGCGTAGCTCAGCCGCTCCCCCTCACGGTGTGGCTGCCAGCCCAAGACGTGACGCTCCAGGGCCTCCCCGGTCCACCCGATCACGTACGGGTAGCGGAACCCTGTCTCCGACGCCCTGGTGGCCGGGCTCATGAGCCCTCCCGGTCATAGCCCGGAATGAGCACCGCCACCTCACCTGCTCGGGTGCCTCGGCGGGCACCACGTACGGCTTGCTCTGCTCAGCGGGGACCGCCACGTAGAAGCAGCTCAGGTCCACGCTGGCGGTGACCGCAGCCACGATCTTGCCCTGCCGGTCCCAGATCTCCAGCGCCGGCATGTGGTAGCGGGGGAAGGTGCAAGGCTGCGCGTCCCGCAACTCCATGCTGATCAGCATCACGCGCAGGCACGGGATATGCCGCCGCTTCAACTCCTGCTGCACCGGCTCCAACGCATCGTAGAACTGATCGGCGGTCTCAGCGGATACGCCCTTGCGGCGGGAGGAAACGTGTCCGGGTGGCATGACAACGACGTTAGGACTGCACGACTTACTGTCACACCTCTGAGCTGGCCGCAATCACCCCGATCCCTAGGCGAAGCTGAGCTGCGAGTTTGTATCAACTCCCATACCATTGCCCATTGGAATGGGTAACCTGATGGGCGTTTCCCGAGAGGAGGCACCCGATGCGTGGACAACGATCAAATACGGGAAGCCCTCAGGCACGAGGTCGCAAACTAGCACGTATCGGAAAGCAATTCTGGGAAGAGAGCGGATCGGTCAAAAAGGCCGCTATAGAGCTGATGAATCAGCATCCGGACATCTGTAGCCTCCAAGCCCACCGGTACGTATGCGGCCTCTCCCAGGACCAGGCCGCGGTCCGCTACAACAGCGTGACCGGCCACCAGACCAGCCTCGGCGGCACATCCGTCAACGCCTGGGAGACCTGGGCGCGAGAGCGGGGCTCGGCAGGCTCACCGCCCAGCTTCGCCAGCCTTCTCATCCTGGCCGCCGCCTACGGCGGCGGTCCCACAGGCACCGCCGAGGAGAGCATCTCCCCCAGCGACCTGGTGGCCGAGGCCTATGAGCGCCTGGCCGTGGAGGACCAGCTCGCCCTGAAGAGATTCACCACAGCCAAGCCCGCCAGCCGGGCGGAGCACCCGCTGGCGCCTACAGGGCCCCCTGCCGAACCCCGTACCCGGAAGATCCCCGCCGAGGTGAACAACGTCGGTCCGGACTTCGGTCTCGCCGTCCCCACGGTCGAGTACGGCAATCCTGTGCGGCTGGTCTACTCGCTGCCCAACCCAGAGCCAGGTGAACTGTTGAACCTCACCTGGGCCTCCTTCGGATACGGCATCGAAAGACTCATCCACCAGATCAAGAACATCGGCCGCCGCACCGATGTGGACGCCTGCTTCGGCATCAACGAAGCGGGGCTCGTGATGGCGACCTTCCTCGCGTCTGCTCAATTCGGTCGATGCCCCATCGGCTATTTCAAATGCAGCAAGAGCCGCGATTTCATCGCGCTCGACAAAGCCTCGATGAACCCCGAACTGCCTGAATCCCCGACCATCGTTCTGTGTGACTTCGAGGTCAAGCATGCCGACGTGGTGGGCTTCATCTCCCGGGAGATCCGCAGCCGCTACCCAGGAGCGGAGATCTACTTCGCGGTGTTCGGGGCCATGACGAAGGGGAAGCTCGAAGTCAGCGACTTCGACGATCTGACGGGCGCGAGCATCATGCGGGCGGCAAACTTCAAGGCGGTGTTCGTCGCCGCGACGATGAGCCCTCCCGGCATCGAGCCGCCGCTAGAGCTGCGCTGAACCAACGGAGGTACACCGTGAACGCCTCACCCCCGCTTCCCGGCCTGGCCCACCAGCTCGCCGACCTGGTCGCCCTGGTGATCAGCGAGATTAGGCCCCGCCTGATCCAGGCTGCCCTGTCGGGTGAGCGTTCAGAGGCCGCCAACCTGCGGCACGCCGACAACTTCCTGTCCGCCCACGACCTGTGGATGCACGAGCGCTACCGGGAGCTCCTGACTGCGATCATCCCCTCATTCGTCTACGCCTCAGAAGAGGCCGAGCCGCAGGTCATCGGCGACGACCCCGACCCTGACCTGTGCGTCCTGGTCGACCCACTCGACACCAGCGAGCTGGCCGTGCGGGCCCTGCACGGCTACACGCACGTCATGGTCTACTCCCGCAGTCTTGCCCGGCCCGTCGCCGCCGTGATCGGCGACATCTTCCACCACCTGCAGATCTATCTCGCCGCTCGCGACGAGGCCGGCCGGGATCAGGCGTTCATCATCACCGCGGAAGGCAAGACTCACGAGCTGAGGCTCCATCGCTTCGCCGAGCTGCGGGAAGCCCTGATCACCAACTACCTCATGAAGCCCGTGGAGAGGCTTCGACCGCTCGCACTGCAGACGGGCTTGATCGATGCGCTGAACCAGCCATCGGACGACGGGGCGGTCCGCGGCCGTATCGGGGTCGACTTCGGGTCCGTCAGTCTGTGCCATGTCGCGGCGGGATTCACCGACGCGGTGATCGAGTTCGCCAAAGGGTTCGCCGTCTGGGACCTCGCACCCGGACACTACGTTCTCGACGCTGCGGGCGGCGTGGTCCTCGATCTCGAAGGCCGGCCCATCTCCCTGGACTATGGGTTCGGAAGCTTGGCCGATATCAACCGGGCCATGGACCGCCGGCAAGCGTTCGTGGCCGCTTCGAGCGCGCCGCTTGCCCACGACATCCTCGCCTCCATGGGCGTGTAGATGAAGAACTAAGCGATCACAGAAGTGAGCTGCCCCGCTCGGCAGGGAACTTGCTGATCGCAGCCTGATCGCGAGTACGGTGCGGGGCAGGGGTGCCGAAGAAGTACGGAGACATCACCGGCTACCCGTGAGCCGCCGTCTCCGCTCGGCAAGATCCTCCCGGCTGTGCGACACCGTCAGTAGATGGGGTCGGCCCCTGGCGGGAACCCCGGCTGCCATCTCACTGCCAGCCGGCGATTCGCACAACGTCAGGTCGGAAGATGCCCGGCTCGTTCGGTTGCCAGCTCCTGCAGCCAACGTCGCGCCCGTGCCCGGCTCGTCAGGACTACCACGTTCTTTCCGGCCGCGAACTCGCGGATCTTGGCCAGTACCTGGGGACGCATCTTCCGTCGGGAGCCGAGCACGTAGGTGATCACGTCCCAGTTGATCCTGTGCCGCTCGAATATTGAGTTTTCCTGGGCTGAGCTGCGGTTAAGCGGCGTGGTCGTATTCGCTGATCACGCCTGCGACGACGGGTCTTCGGCGGATGGACCGCAGGTCGTTGAGTTCGGTCACGTCGCGAGCGGGCTGTGTTGCCATGTCCGGGGGCCGTTGGTGCCGGGACTGGTGCGGCCGCCGTTGTAGTGAATCGGGTACTCGCGAAGCACCAAGGCAAGATGGCGTTCACTGAGGATCAAGATCCGGTCCAACAGTTCGCGGCGCAGGGTGCCGATGACCCGCTCGCAGATGGCGTTCATCCTCGGCGTCCGCGGCAGAGTGGTGATGATCCGAAGCCCTTCGGTTGTGAAGACCTCCCGAAAGGCGACGGTGAAGAGCGGGTCCCGATCGTGGATTAAGAACGGCAGCCCGGCGATGCGCTCCCCCAGGTCCATCACCAGGTTACGGGCCTGCTGCACCGTCCACGCGCCGGTCGGGTGCGCGGTTACTCCGGCCAGGCGCAGTCGGCGGGTGCCGTGCTCGATGAAGACCAGCACGTACAGCCGTTTAAGCAGGATCGTCTCGACCATCAGGAAGTCGCACGCGATGATCGCGTGGGCTTGAGCAGTCAGGAACTGCCGCCAACTCGGCCCGGCCCGGCGGGGTGCCGGATCGATACCGGCCGCGTGCAGGATCTCCCACACCGTGGAGGCCGCGATCGTGTACCCCAGGCGGGCCAGCTCGCCCTCGATTCGGCGATGCCCCCAGGTCGGATTCTCCCGCGCCATCCGCACAATCACCGCCTTGACCGGCCGTCGAGTGCAAGGCCGACCCCGGCGCCGCTTGTCGGTGAAAGTCCACTTCCGCGCCACGAGGCCGCGATGCCAGCGCAAGATCGTCGCAGGGGTTACCGGGAACACCTCGGCCCACCGGCGGCGCTGGATCAGTCGAGACAATGCCGCGAACCAGAGCCGGTCGGCACGACCCCACCGCGGCCGGCCTCCGAGTTGACGGCGGAGCACCTGATTCTCGTGTCGGAGCACCAGCAGCTCAGCCTCCCTGGGCGCATCAGAGCGGACCAGCACCGCCAGAAGGCCGAATAAGCACCGAACCACCCGGTAGATCAGCGACAACAACACGCCGCGATGGTGACAGCCGCCGCACTGCTCGCGCAGCAGAATCCCAGCTCAGAACCCAAAACCGTGTTTTCGAGCGGGACAGGATCGAGCAAACCCGCTGCACGCAGAGCCCGCTCACCCTGCCATCAAGGAGAAACGCAGATGCCGCACGTTCAGAGCGCAGCGCTTGCGAACAGAAAGCCGCGCACCTGGTTACGCCGTAAGACCCTCGCCAGGGTTGCGATCGCCGTCGGCATCCTCGGCATCCTCACCCCCACGGCAACGACGCGTGCCGCGTTCGCCGCCGCGAACCCGTACCAGCGGGGCCCGGCGGCGCGAAGCAAACCCCCATCACGGCCTGTCAGGCGTTCTTGGTCTCCCAGAACACCTTGGCAATCTCGTCGATCTTGGCCAGCAGCCGGTCGGCTGCCTCGGCGTCGAGCGTGCCCTTGGTCCCGGCCGCGCCGGCGAGCTTGGTCGCCTCGTTGAAGAGGGTGTGGAGCTGGGGGTACTTCTCGAAGTGCGGGGGCTTGAAGTAGTCGGTCCACAGCACCCACAGGTGGTGCTTGACCAGCTCGGAGCGCTGCTCCTTGATCACGATGGCACGGGTGCGGAAGTCGGGGTCGTCGCTGTCCGCGGCCTTGGCGATGATCGCCCTGATCGACTCGGCCTCAATGCGCGCCTGCGCGGGGTCATAGACGCCGCAGGGCAGGTCGCAGTGCGCGGAGACCGTCAGAGTGGGCGCGAAGAGGCGCATAACGAATTTCCTTTCAAATGATGGTTATAGGGGCGGGTCAGAGGGGCCGCAGGGCCTGGGCGGGTCCGGCATGGACGGCGGGGCCCAGCGCTTCGCCGAGCGACCAGAAGCGGCGGTCGTGGTGCAGAAGGGGTGCAGCGCCGTCGCCGAGGCTGACCTCGTCGACCTCGACCAGCACCAGCCAGGCTTCCCCGGCCGGCAGCACACGTACGACCCGCCCGTAGAAGCCGGCCACGGCTCCGTCGAGAACCGGTGGATGGCCTGTTCGTACGATCCAGCCCTGCTCGGCGGTGAAACGGGGAGCCGAGCGATCGGCGAACGCCGCCGCCACCTTCGCCTGCGATGCCGCCAGCACGTGAACCACAAGTCGCGAGCTCTCGACCAGCTTGGGGCCGGATCTGCCGGAGCGGGACATTGAGAAGGACAGCATCGGCGGACTCGCGCTGACCGACGTCACGCTGGAGACGGTCGCCCCGACGGGCCCATTCTCAGTCGAGGCGGCAACGATCGTGACACCGGCGGCGTGCCGTCGAAATCCCGCCTTGAAGCGCTCGGCGAACTCGCTGGTCACCCTTCGCCGCCCGGCGAGCCGTTGTTGTCGAAGAACCGCACGTTCACACGGTCCTTCACATCCGCACACGGCTGGGCGACGACGTAGGTCATGATTCTCCCTTCGACGAACTCGACCGTATGTCCTCAAGCGCACTTGAGGTCCAGCTATGCGACCGTCTCGGCGCTGTGACCTTTGACACACGGCCTCACACGACAGCGGCACGCGATGGCCGGCTGACGCGTGTACGCCGGGGGGCGGCCGTGACCATCTGCCATGGTCCATGGAGAGTTGCCGGGAAACCTTGTGGAGTGAGCCGTCCTCGGCCACCGAGAGCGACTAATGCTTCCAGGTCATCGAGCTGGACAGGTCGGCACCGGGTGATGTGCCTATACTTCAAGCCCACTTGAGATTTCTGGCTGAGAAGGCAAGAGGAGGAGACGTGGAACCGACGCCTTCGGCACAAGGTGGAGAGGAACTGCTGACGATCGGCGAGGTCGGCCGACGCAGCGGGGTCGCCGTGTCGGCTTTGCGCTTCTACGAGGATCAAGGGCTTCTCACCTCGACGCGCACCGCGGGCAACCAACGCCGATACCCTCGCCATGTCCTGCGGCGGGTCTCCCTCATCAGCGCGGCGAAGCGCTTCGGGCTGCCCCTGTCGGATGTCAAGACGGCTCTGGCCGCGCTTCCGGCCGACGGTGCGCCGACCGCTGATGACTGGAAGCGGGCTTCGCGCGTCTGGAAGGAGCTCTTGGAGGAACGCCGCCGGGCACTGGACCGGCTCATCCACGAGATCAACGGATGCATCGGTTGTGGCTGCCTGTCGATGAAGGCGTGCGCGTTGCTGAACCCGGGCGACGTACTCGCCGAGACCGGCCCGGGTCCTCGCAGGCTCTGAGGCTTCCCCACTGCCGTTTGGTTTGAGCTCAACCTCGGGGACGGCCGCTCAGATCCCCCTGCCACGAGTGCGGAGGTAAGGAGTCCGCCCCTGGGTCCGTTGCACGCCGATGGGTCTTCGTGTCCAGGTCCAGCTTCACCACAAGCTCATCGATCATGCTCTGCCGTCGTAGTGGTCGAGATAGCGGCGAGCGTAGGAGACGGGCGCGATGCCGGCCGCCTCCAAACTCCGGGCCATCAGGACGAAGGAGCGGTTCTCATCCGGTTGTTGGAGAACCCGTGCACGAAAACGACCACGGGCCGCCTGGTCTCGCCGTCGGGGATGTGCAGGGTGGCGCGCAGCGTGCGTCCTTGGTGCTGGAACTCGTGAGCGCGGATCATCGGGTGGCAGTTGGGGGCACGCAACGGAAGACGTGATGTCCCGCGCCCACCTCGATGGGGGTGTCCGGGTCGGTGGGCAGGTGGACGGCGGCGGTGGTGTTGGCGGGGACGACGACGGTCAGCGTCAGCTCTTCGCCGGTGATCTCCCAGCCGGCCTCGGCCCGCCCGTACGGGGTGTCGAGCCGTGCGTGGGCGTGGGTCAGGCTGCCGCCGGGACGGGGACGGACGACGATCCGCCGGTAGCCCGGCTCGGCCGGGGCGAGCCCGGCGACGGTGCGGTGCATCCAGTCGGCGACCGCGCCGAGAGCGTAGTGGTTGAAGGAGGTCATCTCGCCGGGGTTGACGCTGCCATCAGGCAGCAGGCTGTCCCAGCGTTCCCAGATCGTGGTGGCGCCCATCGTCACCGGGTACAGCCAGGACGGGCACTCGGTCTGCAGCAGCAGCCGGTAGGCGTCGTCGATGGCGCCGGAGTCCGTGAGGGCGTCGCAAATGAGCGGGGTGCCGACGAAGCCGGTGCCGATGCGGTGGCCGTTCGTCCGCACGAGCTCTGTCAGGCGTTCGCCGGCGTGGGCGCGACGTTCTGCGCCGTCGAGGAGCCCGAATCGCAGGGCGAGGGCGTAGGCGGTCTGGGAGTCGCTGCTCATCTTGCCCTCGGACGTGGCGTATGCAGCGTCGAAGGCAGCCCCGGCGCGCTCGGCCAGATCGCGATAGCCGGCGGCGTCGGCCGCGCGGCCGAGCAGCGCGGCGGTCTCGCCGACCAGCCCGGCCGAGTAGGCGAAGTAGGCGGTGGCGACCAGGCCGGTGTCGGTCTGTGCCTCGAAGGGCCGCTCGGGCGGGGCGGCCGGGTCCAGCCAGTCCCCGTATTGGAAGCCGGTGTCCCACAGGAGGGTCTCGCCCGCCAGCTCGGCGATCCGGTCCACCCAGGCGCTCATGCTCGGGTACTGGCGGCGCAGCAGGCCGAGGTCGCCGGTGCGCTGGTAGAGCGTCCAGGGCACCACTACGGCCGCGTCACCCCAGGCGGCCGCCGCCACCGGGTCGGGCTCGGGCCTGAGGGACAGCCAGGGCACGAAGACGGGGACGGTGCCGTGCACGGTCTGCTCGGCCGCCAGGTCGGCGAGCCAGGAGGCGAGCGCTCCCGCGCAGTCGTAGAGGAAGGCGGCGGTGGGGGCGAAGACCTGGAGGTCGCCGGTCCAGCCGAGACGTTCGTCGCGCTGTGGGCAGTCGGTGGGAATGTCCACGTAGTTGCCGCGCATGCTCCAGCGGACGTTGTCGTGCAGCCGGTTCAGCAACGAGTTCGAGGAGTCGAACTCGCCGATGGGCCGCATGTCGGTGTGGCAGACGACGGCGAGCACGTCGTCTGGCCCCAGTTCCCCGGGCCAGTCGTCGATCCGGGCGTAGCGGAAGCCGTGGGTGGTGAAGCGCGGCTCCCACGTCTCGGGCTCCGCGTCGCCGCGCAGTGTGTACCGGTCGAGCGCGGCGGCGTGGCGCAGCGGCCGGAGGGCGAGGGCACCGTTCTCCAGGACCTCGGCGTGGCGGAGCGTGACCGTGTGCCCGGCGGGGCCCTGGACGCGGATGCGCAGGCGGCCGGCGATGTTCTGGCCGAAGTCGAGGATGGTCTCCCCGTCCGGGCCGGTCAGCACCTCTTTCGGGCGCAGTGTCTCCGTCCGGCGCACGGGCGGGCCGGTCGGGGCGACCAGCAGGCTCT
The DNA here is from genome assembly GCF_052245915.1 of Nonomuraea sp. 10N515B. NCBI lineage: Bacteria > Bacillati > Actinomycetota > Actinomycetes > Streptosporangiales > Streptosporangiaceae > Nonomuraea > Nonomuraea sp. 10N515B. The sequence goes on along the minus strand of NZ_JBQQBQ010000043.1, from coordinate 65,750 downwards.
GGTCGTGCGGAAGGGCGTCGGCGGGCAACCAGCCGGTGTCGTCGAAGCCGGCCCGCGACCAGCCGGCCGGCTCCAGGCGGGCGTCGTGCTTCTCTCCGTCGTACAAGCTGGCCGCGGTGACAGGGCCGGTCGCGCAGCGCCAGGTGTCGTCGGTGACGACGGTGTCGGTGGTGCCGTCGGCGTAGGTGATCTCCAGCTGGGCGATCAGCGCGGTGCGGTCGCCATAGACGGCGGACCGACCTCCGGCGAAGCCGATCCGCCCCCGCCACCAGCCGTCGGCCAGGGTGGCACCGATCGTGTTGGCGCCCTCGCGCAGCAGATGAGTGACGTCGTGGGTACGGTAACGCAGGCGGTGATGGTAGCTGCTCCAACCGGGGGCGAGCACGTCGTCGCCAACGACCTGGCCATTGAGCTCGGCCTCGTATGTGCCGTGGGCGGTGATGTACAGGCGGGCGCGCTCGACGGGCCGACGCGAGGTGAAGGTGCGGCGCAGCAGCAGCGCCGGCCCATCGGGGCCGCCGAGGAGGTCAAGCGGCGGCGCCGCGGCGCGGGCCTGCCAGTCGGCGGGGTCCAACAGTCCCGTCTCCGCCCAGGACCAGGGGCTCCAGTCGCTGGCCGAGCCGTCGTGACCGTGCACGCGCACCCGCGCGCCGCGTTGTTCACGCGAGCCCAGCTCCGGGCCCGGCCAGGGCACGAGCACCGAATCGCCCGACTCGACGAGGCCGGTAGTGGTGCCGTCGCTGAGCTCGATCTCGTAGCCCCGCTGCAGCCAGCCCGGCAGATCCGTCCGGACGATCCAGGACAGGCGCGGGGCGCTCTCGCCGATGCCGACGGGCTCGCGGTGGTGTTCGAAGGTGACCGGTTCGACGTTCAGGAAGGTCATGTCATCCCTTGATGGCGCCGGCCGTCATGCCGGCGACGATCTTGCGGTTGAAGAAGATGAACAGCAGCAGCGGCGGGATCGTGATCAGGACGATGTCCATGAACAGCAGGTTCCACTGGGTGCTGTATTGGCTCTGGAAGTTGTAGAGGGTGACCTGGACGGTGGCGTTGTCGTCGCCGGGGGTGAAGTAGAGCGGGTTGACGAAGTCGTTGAAGACGGCCACCGCACTGGTCAGGATGACCGTGATGGTGACCGGCCGCAGCAGCGGGAAGATCACGCGGAAGAACAGCCGCATCCCGCTGCAGCCGTCGATCTGGGCGGCCTCGTCCAGCTCACGTGGGATGGCCGCGATGAAGGCGCGGAACAACAGCACCGCGTACGACAGCCCGTAGGCGACCTCGACGAGGATCAGCCCGGGCAGCGTCTTGAACAGGCCGATCGCCTGCAGCAGCCAGATGGTCGGCACGATCGCGGGCGGGATGATCAATCCGGACAGCACCAGGAAGTTGGCCAGCGAGCCGATCTTGCCGGCCCGGCGTTGCAGCACGAAGGCGGCCATCGCGGCGAAGATGACGACCAGCGCGACGGAGGCGACGGTGAGGATCGTGCTGTTGACGAACGCGCGCAGCAGCACGTAGTCACGTGCCTCGACCACGGCTATGAAGTTCTGCACGATCGGCCAGCTCGCGGGCCAGGCGAAGTCGAGGTCCGCGGACTGGACCTGGTCCTTGACCGCGGTCAGCAGCATGAACGAGAACGGCACCAGGAAGATCACGGTGGCCAGAACCAGCGTGATCGTCTCGGCGCTGAGCTTCTTGAGCGTTCTCATACGGCGACCTGCCTCTTGCCCAGGACGTAGTTGAGTGGGACGACGATGGCCGTCACGACGAGGAACAGCAGCACGTTCCCGGCCGTGGACAGGCCGAAGAAACCGGCCTGGTACTGCTTGTAGATGATCGAGGCGATGGTATCGCTGGTGAAGCCGGGCCCGCCGCGAGTCATCGTCCAGATGAGGTCGAAGGAGCGCAGTCCGCCGATGAACGACAGGATGATCACCGAGTACGTGGCGGGCCACGACAGCGGGAGCGTCACGTGCCGGAACCGGTGCCAGGCGTTGCCGCCGTCCACGGCGACCGCCTGGTAGTAGTCGCGCGGGATGGACATGATGCCGGCGATGTAGATGACAGTGGCCAGGCCGACGCCCTTCCACACGTCCACCAGCGCCACCGACAGCAGCGCGGTGTTGGCGTCACCGAGCCAGTCCGCCCCGGAGACGCCGACCAGCGCGAGGGCCTTGTTGACAAGGCCGGTGTCGGGCCGCAGCAGCGCGCTGAAGGTGATGCCGACCGCCACGGTGGACACCAGCACGGGGAAGAACACCACCGAGCGCAGGAAGCCGCGCAACCGGAGCCGGGAGGTGAGCAGGACACCGAGCAGCAGCCCGAGCACGACTTTCAAGCCGCTGGTGACGACCGCGTAGATGACGGTGTTCTGGAAGCCGATGCGCAGGTTCTGCTCGGACAGGAAGTCGCGGAAGTTCTGCAGGCCGACGAACTCGCTGTCGAACAGCGTCCAGCGGGTCAGCGCGAAGTAGAACGCCATCACTGTCGGCACCAGGAAGATGACCAGGTAGACGACGGCGGCCGGCAGGTACAGCGCGTACGGGTAGGCCGATCGGCGTTTCGCAGGTGAGTGGGCGTGCCGATGGCCAAGCGGCGCGCCGGACCCCCTGCGGGGCCCGGCATGCTGCTTCGTCACCATCCGGCGAGTCCCAGTTGCTTGGCCTGCTTCTCGACGTCCTTGTCGTACTGGGCCGCCCCTTCGGCGGGTGGTGTCAGGCCGGAGCCGACGGCGACGGTGATCTGCTCCAGCGAGGGGCCTTTGATGGGCGACAGGAACTCCAGCGCGGGCGTGGTCGCGCCCTGGTCGATGTAAGCCTGCAGGTCCTTGGCCACCTGCAGGGCGTCCTCAGGCAGTTTGGAGCCCTTGATCCGGTATGGTCCGGACGGCTGCACGGCCGTGGTCACCGCCTCCGTTCCCGCGGGTGAGGCGACGAAGGCCAGGAACTTCTTGGCCGCCTCCAGCTTCTCAGTGGTCTTGGAGATGTAGATGGCGTTCGGCTCCCAAACGGTGGCGCCGTTCTTGGCCGGGTCGTCGCCCGGGATGCCGAACAGGCCCACGTCGGTGGCCGTCTGCGGGTAGGTGGCCAGCAGCGGCGGCAGCAGTGCGCTGAGCATGGGGTAGTGCGCGCCCTTGCCCTCCACCAGCATCTTCAGGCCTTGGTCGAGAGTGGCCGAGCCGAAGCCCTTGTTCATGTAGTCCTTGGCGTGCACGTCCGCCAGGTGCTGGAAGCCGCCGGCGGCGACAGGGGTGGTCGCGTACTTGGCCTTGCCTGCGGTGTAGTCCTGGGCGAAGGTCGGCACGGCGGCCTGCACGTTGTGGTAGTCGGCGAGCACGAAGATCTGCGAGGTCCAGGTGTCCTTGAAGGTGCCGATCAGCGGGGTGATCCCGGCGGCCTTGATCTTGTCGTTGTTGGCCATGAACTCGGCCCAGGTCTTCGGGACCTGCAGGCCGAGCTTGTCGTAGACCTTGCGGTTGTACAGGATGCCGCCGCCGGTGAGCGTGCTCGCCGGGACGCCGTACACCTTGTTCTCGTTCGTCACCACCGGCAGGTAGTCCGGCTGGACGTTGGCCAGAACCGGGTCGCCGGTGAGGTCCACGAGGGTCTGCGCCGGATTGAGCGCCTGCAGCAGCGAGCCGGAGTTATACCAGAACACGTCCGTCATCTCGCCGGTGGACAGCCGGGTCTTGACGACGTTGTCGCCCTCGCTGCCACCCGGCCGCGACTCGGTGTCGATCTTGATGGTGGGGTTGGCCTTCATAAAGGCGTTGGCCAGCGCCGCAGCGATGTCCACGGCCGTCTGGTCGGATCCCGTCTGGAAGGACAAGGTCACGGTGTCGCCGGCAGCGGGCTCCGAGCTGGAGCTGGATCCGCAGGAGGTCAGGGCCGCCGTTGCGAGCACGGCCAGGGCCACGGCAAGCGTGCGGTGGGAGGTTTCCAACACAACCCCTCCAGGGCTATTGAATCGTTTTAAGCGATCCCCCGCTGCGGTTAACGTAGGCGTTACTTGAGAGGGTGTCAAGGCATGATTTGGGTAACGTTTCCCACTCTTTATGCAGATGAAACGGGCAATCAATGGACCCCAGGAGTAACGTTTCCCTTGCTGACCAGCGTCTCGGAAGAGTGAGGGCGGTCGCACGCGAAGGCGGCAGCGCGCTCAGGAGCGGTCGTCTGCAGCGGGACGGTGCAGTGCCTGCGTCAGCCGGACCACGGACTCTCGCAGCCGCGCGATGCCGGCGCCGTCCAGCTCCGCACGCATGCGCGTCTCGACGGCGCGTTCATTGGCGGGGCGAGGGGTCCGGACTATGAGCATCCGCCGTCGCGACGAGCTTATCCGCGGTGACCTATGAGACCGGCGGTGCGGCCGTCGAACTGCGGACGACCAGGCTGGGGGTGACGGAGAAGCGCACCGGCGTCATGCGGCCTTCGACGCGTTCCAGCAGCAGCTTGCCCGCCGCGCGGCCCATCTCGCCCCCGTCCTGGTCGACGCTGGTCAGCGCGATGTTGGGCAGGGCGGCCAGGTGCGTGTTGTCATAGCCGGCGACCGAGACGTCTCCTGGGACCGAGATGCCGGCCTCGTGGGCGGCGGCGAGGGCTCCGAGGGCCGCCTGGTCGGCTCCGGCGAAGATCGCCGTCGGGCGCGGCGTACGGTTCAGCAGCTCACGGGCGCCGTCATAGCCGCCCTTCTCGCTGTAGAAGCTGGTCGCGACCGCGATCTCAGCGGCGAGCCCGTGCTCACTCATGACTCGTTCGTAGGCCGCCGAGCGAATGTTGTGCAGCAGGTCGCCGGGCCGGGCGATGCTGTCGTCCTGGTGCGTGATGTGCGCGATGCGGCGGTGCCCCAGCTCGATGAGGTGCTCGACCACGAGTTCGGCGCCCGCCTCGTCGTCGTCGAACACCGAGTCGTAGTGCGGCGAGCGTTCGTGGCGCGCGAGCACCACGAGCGGCTTCTCCTTCGCCACATCCTCCAGGCGCGCCTTCGAGGCCAGCGGAGCGACCATGATGATGCCGTCCACCTGTCGCGACAGCAGGGCGTCGACCGCCCGCTGCTCGACCTTCCGGGTGGCCCCGCCTTGGATCATGAATGCCTGGTAGTCGGTGCTGTCCAGATAGTCGGTGAGACCGTCGAGGATGTCGGCGAAGAAGGGGTTCCTGATGTGCGGCAGCACCAGACCGATCGTGAAGGTGCGCCCGCGCATGCCCCGGGCCACGGCCTGCGGCCGGTAGCCGAGCTCCTCGATGGCCGTCTTGACCCGGTCTTTCATGGCGGGGCTGACGCCGGTGGCGTTGCGGATCACCTTGGACACCGCGGTGACGGAGACCTGTGCGTGACTCGCCACGTCTGCAATCGTCACTCGTCGACCAGGCGTGACCATATGGCTCCATCTCCGAGGCGTGGTCCAATTGTACGAGCTCAGGGCAGAGCCGGATCGCCCATGTGGCACCGGTCACAGACCGCGATTCCGCCACAGAAGACCTCCTATGACCTCGGGATGCATGCCCGCCGGGCCGCCGGCACCGATGGGCCAGGACGTATCACACTCCTACCGGGGGCTGCTGATCGAGTGCATCGCGCGTCAGCTTGAGCACGACATCCGCTCCGGTGAGATCAAGGTGGGGACCAAGCTCCCCTCCGAGCGTGAGCCGGCCGCCCAGTTCGGGGCGAGCCGCAACGTCGTGCGCGAGGCGCTGCGGCGGCTGGAGGCGCGGCACCTGATCGGCCCACGGTGAATCCCCGGAGGGGCGCCGCTATCCCGCTGGAGTTCGGAGGCGCCAAACGCTCCGCGAGAACAGCCCGCTCACGGTTACGGTCATGGCATGGAGATCATCGCTGTAGAGGATTACTGGCCGGAGTACGGCACGATCGTCGTCCGGGACACCTGGGACGAGGAACCGGTGGCGGAAACGGATCTGCCCCTGCTCGACGAGCATGACCTGGACGCGCAGCCCTCGGGCACGATCGCCAAGGCCGGCGCCGGATGGTTACAGGCGTCCTCCCGGGACGGGCGTCACCGCGTGCGCTTGGAGGCCCATGGCGCTCCCCCGCCCCTCGACCACGGGTGGGACGACGTGGTCGAGACGCCGTACCACGCCGGCACCGGGGCCGTCGTGCTGACCAGCGTCATGAGCAGCGACCTTTACGTTGACACCCCGCTGGAACTCGACGCGCCGGGCCTGTACCGGGTCCGCGTCTCCTGCCGCAGGACGCCGCCGGAGATCCCCGGCTTCGAGGCGTCGGAGGGCGACCTGTGGCGCATGCAGTTCTGGCCGGCCGGCCTTGAGCCGCCCCGCTGGCTGGCCCGCAGCCGGCCCGCCGTGCGGCCGGCGAGCACCGGCTGGCGGAGGTGCCTCGGGCTGCCGGGCCAGGAGGTGCTGTACGCCGTCCAGCTTGCCTCGGCCACCGGCGAAGCCACCGAGGACCGGATCGCCGCCGCCTACCAGCCATGGTCCAGCGGCTCGGGCGGCTGGAACTCCCCCATCGACGACCTGTCGGGCTTCGCCGCCCAGCTCGGCCTGCCCGCACCGGCCACCCGCCCGGACCTGCTGCCGCTCCTGGTGGCCGCGGGCCTGCTAAGCACCGAGACCGCGAGCGGCGTGACCCGCTTCCACCTGGCCCCCGACCCGCCGCGGGCCGAGGAGGTGCTGGACCTGCCCGCCGACCAGGTCGCCATGATCCGGCGTCAGGACGACCGCCAGCGCCACACCTCCTTCGCCGCCGACCTCGCCGCCCTGGCAGTGTGGAGCCCGGGCGGCGCCGTCACCGCGACACCGGAAGAGCTCGCCGGCCCATTGCTGGCCACGGCCGAGGACATCCGCGACACCATCCGCTACGGCGTCGAACGCGGCCTGCTCAGCATCCCCGAGAACGCCACCTTCGCCGCCAAGCCTCGCCCACCGCGGCAACCCGAGGTCGGCCGCATCGCCACACCGCAGAAGCGCCTTGATTCGAGGAGCGGTCACCAAGGACACAACTACTGAGAACGCCGTCCACCGCCTTGCTGCTTCAGACGCCCAAGACCAGGGAGTTGTCGCCATGGAGAGGGTGAGGAGTAAGGCGAGGCCTACGTTCATGGCTCAGATCTCCTTTGAGTGAATGAGCCTGATCACGGCTTGGCTGGTCCGGTCGTAGTCGTGGTCGTTGTCGAGTTCGCCGCGTATCCGGAAGTCGCGCATCACAAGCACGCGATCGGCCAGCGTGACCATCTCGGCCAGGTCACTGGTGATGAGCAGGATGGCCATGCCGTCGGCGGCCAGGCGCCAGATCAGCTCGTGGAAGGCGCCCTTGGTGCGCACGTCGATACCGACGGTCGGCTCGTCGATGATGAGGATCTCTGTCTCAGCCGCGAGCCACTTGGCCAGCGACACCTTCTGCTGGTTCCCGCCGGACAGCTGCCCGGCGAGCTGGCCGGACGAGGCGAGCTTGATACCGAGCCGGTCCACCCACGTGCTGACCACCTCCCCTTCGCGGGCAGGCGACACGTAGCCGAGCGCGCCGGCTATGCGCCCCCAGACGGTCACGGCGATGTTGCGCGAGACCGGCTGGTCGAGGAAGAGCCCCTCCTCCTTGCGGTTCTCGGTCACATAACCGATCCGGTGCCTGGTCAGAGCCTGCCGTACGTCCTTGATGACCACGTCTTTTCCGCGCACCCGCACCGAGCCCGACTCGATGGGCTCGAGCCCGAGCAGAGCCTTGGCCAGCTCCGACCGGCCGGCCCCGACCAGGCCGTAGAGTCCGACGATCTCGCCCGGCCGGACAGAGAGCGAGACCTCGCGGTGGCCGGCCGCCGTCGAGACCCGATCCAGCTCGAGTACGGCGGGCTGTACGGCAGGCGCGCGCGGCGGGAAGGACAGGGCCTCCCGCGAGCGGCCCACCATGAGATCGATCAGGTCGTCCTTGGCGTGATCGGCGATCGGCGCGGCGTCCAGCACCGTGCGGCCGTCGCGCAGGACGGTGACGGTGTCGCAGAGCGCGAAAACCTCCTCGAGCTTGTGGCTGACGAAGAGCACGCCCGTCCCGGTTTCTGCGAGCTTGCGCACAACGGTGAACAGCAACTCCGCCTCGCCCGGGCTGACCGAGGCGGTGGGTTCGTCGAGCAGCAGCACGCGGCTCTCGCCGTACAGGGCCTTGGCGATCTCGACGAGCTGCCGTTGCGCGACCGACAGCCGGTCGACCAGCACGTCGGGGTCGAGGTCGACCTCGAGCAGGCCGAGGATGCGCCGGGCCTCCGCCCGCATGTACGCCCGGTCGACCAGTCCGCGCCGTATCGGAAGCCGTTGCAGGGCGATGTTCTCGGCCACCGAGAAGGCGGGGATGAGGTTGCGTTCCTGATGGACCGCGCCGATCCCGGCCAGCGCCGCCTCCGTCGGCGATCTCAGCGTCATCACCTCGCCGCCGACGAGCAGCCGGCCCTCGTCCGGGCGCTGCACTCCGGTGAGGATCTTGATGAGGGTCGACTTGCCCGCCCCGTTCTCGCCCAGCAGGGCGTGCACGGAACCGGATTCCAGCCGCAGGCTCGCACCGTCGAGGGCGCGGACGCCGGGAAAGACCTTCACCAGCTGGTCTGCGACAATCACGATGAACCCCCTGACCGGCGCGTCTCGCGCGTGCGGGTGAGCACGACCGTGGCGAGCACGACGGCGCCGACCACGAAGTTCACCCAGCTCGGCTGGAGGGAGAACTCTGCGCGCGCGCTGTCGACGAGGCGCACCACAAACGCCGCCAGCACAGTGCCGAGCACCACGGCCGTGCCGCCGGTGAGCACTGCGCCCCCGATGATCGGGGCGGCGAAGCTGGGCAGCAGCCAGTCCCCGCCGATGCTCCTGTTGACGCCGGGCGAGACCGCCACCGTCACCACGGCCGTGATGGCGACCACCAGACCCGACAAGGTGTGCGCAAGGATGATGGAGCGGTCGTTGGAGACGCCCGACAGCGTGGCGGCCAGCGGGTTCGAGCCGGAGGCCAGCATCCTGCGGCCCGGCGCCGTGGCCCTGAAGAACACCGCGACCAGCGCGGCCACGCCCAGAGCGAGCAGGAAGACGAGGGGGATGTTCAGGACGGACGCCTGGCCGAACTGCTTCAGGCCGGGTGAGTAGTCGCTAACGGTGCGGGTCCCGACCAGGCGGTACTGCGCGCCGATCAGGATCGTCATCGTGGCGAGCGTGACGACGAACCCGTTGATGCGGGTGTACACCACCAGCGCACCCGTCACCGCGCCGATGGCCGTGCCGAGCGCCAGCCCGAGCACGATGGCGGCAGGGGCGGGAACGCCGAGATCGGCCATGAGCACGCCTATCGCGCAGGCGAGGAACCCGCCGAGCGCGCCGACGGCCAGGTTGAGCTGGCCGACGCTCAGCGCGATCATCTGGGCCAGGCCGATCAGCACGGGCACGGGCAGGAACTGGAAGAAGGTCTGCACGGCGTTGCCGGAGGCGAACGCCCCGCCGGACGCGACCACGAGCGAGAGGTAGCCGGCGACACAGATCGCGATGAGCACCCTCACGATTTCACCCCCCGGCGTTGAAGGAAGCGGTCAGCAGACAGCGCGAGCAGGAGGATGACGCCCAGGTACACGTTGAGGTACTCCAGGCCGATCCCGACCATTTCGAGCCCCCTGCGGATCACCAGGGTCAGCGACGTGCCAAGGAACGTGCCGATGACGGAGATCACTCCGCCGGCCAGTGCGGTGCCGCCGAGAATCGCACCGAGGAAGGAGGGCAGCAGGAACTCCTCGCCGATCGTCGCCCGGAACGACCCGGTGGTTACCGCGAGCATGAACCCGGCCAGCCCCGCCAGTAGCCCGCTCAGCAGGTGCGCGGTGACTATCCGGCGGCGCGTCGGGATGCCCGACAGCTCGGCGGCGAGCGGGTTGGACCCGGTCAGCAACAGCTCCCGGCCAGGCCGCGTGCTGTGGTAGAGGTATCCGAGCGCCAGCATCGGCGCCACCGCGAGCAGCATCATCTGCGGTACGGCGGGCGACCCGCACAGGTTGCCCAGGCACACATCGCCCAGCGAGTACTGGCGCAACTCGCGCATGCCATCGGGTTTGACGGTGAAGGCCGCGTTCGCGGTGAGCGCCGTGTAGACGACCGGGATCAGCCCCAGGAGCGCGAAGTCCATCGCGAGCGTGACCACGAAGGAGTTGATCCCGGTCCTGGCGATGATCCAACCGGTGAAGGCGCCGATCGCCGCGCCCGCCAGCAGGCCGATGCAGAGGCCGGCGTACAACGGCAGGTGGAGCCGGTCGTAGGACAGCCCCATGAACATCGCGGAGAACGCCGCCATGCGGCCCACCGCGAGGTTCATGTGCCCGATGGAGAGCACGACCATCTGGGCCAGCCCGCGCGCCATGTCGACCCACTTGGTGTAGTCCGGTTCGCGCAACTCGATCTCGACGAGCCGACTGATCGAATCTGCGGGCAGCCCGTTCTCGACGAACTCTGCGGGCGGCAGCGCACGCGGCTCTGGGATCACGCGTTTGCGTGTCCCGGTCTGACCAGGCCCGTCTCGTAGGCGAAGACGGCGACTTGGGTGCGGTCGCGCAGCTGGAGCTTGTTCAGGATGCGGCCCACGTGAGTCTTGACGGTCTGTTCCGCGAGGACGAGCCGGCCCGCGATCTCCGCGTTCGACAGGCCGTGGGCGATGAGGGCGACCACCTCGGTCTCGCGTTCGGTGAGGTCGCCGGCGCGGGCCTGGGCCGGGGGCCGCGGGGTGCCGCCCAGCCGGGAGAACTCCGCGATGAGTCGCCTGGTGATGTTCGGGGAGAGCAGGGCCTCGCCCGCGGCCACGACGCGTACGGCCTCGGCGAGCTGGACACCCGAGGCGTCCTTGAGCAGGAATCCGCTGGCGCCCGCCCGCAGCGCCTCGTACACGTATTCGTCGAGGTCGAAGGTCGTCAGGATGAGGACCTTGGTGGCGAGGCCAGGATCCGCGGTGATGCGACGAGCGGCCTCGATGCCGTTCAGCCCGGGCATCCGGATGTCCATCACGATCACGTCGGGGTGCAGGTCGGCGGCCTTGGCGACGGCGTCGGCGCCGTCCTCGGCCAGGCCCACGACCTGGATGCCGGGCTGGGCGTTGAGAAGGACGGAGAAACCCTCGCGGACCATGGCCTGGTCATCGGCGATGAGCACGCGGATCGTCACGTGTGGCCTTCCTTCGCGGTCGTGGCGGTGTCCACGGGCACCGGGAGCAGGACGGAGACCTCATAGCCATCGCCGGGCGTGGGACCGGCGGCCAGTTCGCCGCCGAGCATCGCGGCACGTTCACGCATGCCCATGATGCCGTGACCGGCGCCGGGCGAGGGCCTGGTCTTGTCACGCGAGGGGCCGTTGAGCACCCGCAGCCGCAGCGTGGAGAGCGCATACGCGACCTCGACGCGGACCGTGGAGCTGGGCGCGTGGCGCAGCGCGTTGCTCAGAGCCTCCTGAACGATGCGGAAGGCCGACAGTTCCACACCCGGTGGCAGCGGGCGGGCCGTACCCGAGACGTCCAGCTCAACGCGCAGGCCGGCGGAGCGCACGTTGGCGACGACGCTGCCAAGCTGGTCCAGGGTGGGCTGGGGGCCGCCGGGCGCCGGGGAGTCATCGGTGGCTTCCGCGCGCAGGACCCCCAGGACATGGCGCAGCTCGGTGAGGGCTTCGAGGGCGTTCTGGCGGATGACGGCGAAGGCGTTAACCAGTTCTTCGGGCGGATCCTCGACGCGGTAGGGCGCGGCGTCGGCCTGGACGGAGATCACGGACATGTGGTGGGCGACCACATCATGCAGTTCGCGCGCGATCCGGGCACGCTCCTCCAGCAGGGCGCGGCGCCCCCTCTCCGCGATGGTGGCCGCCTGCTGCACCTGGAGCCGCTGCCGTGTCTCCCGGCGGCTGTGTGCCGAGGTGCCGAGGAACACGGCGACCGCGAAAATCACCGCGGGAGTCAGCGGCCTTTCCCAGAGCAGGTCTCCGCCCGGCCATTGCATGCCGCCGGCCAGCAAGCCGCTGAGCAGCAGTGTCTCGACGGCGACCCGGGGCCGGTTGCGCAGCGCCACCAGGAACAGCACCCCGGCATGGACGAACCATGGCCACGGCTGGCCGATGAGCGTGGGCGAGTAGGGCGTCGCGGCGGTGCCGGCCAGGAACGCCATCGACAGCCACCACGCCGGCACCGGCCAGCGCAGTGCCGACACCAGGATCACCGCGTGGGCGATCGCGAACGGCGCGGCCGCGCTGCCCTCGGCCGCAGCGGCGAGGAGAACGGCGGGCAGCACGATCAGCACGTGTGGCAGCCATTTCAGCGGCCGCGGCCCGGCCATGGGCGGCAGCGGCTGCCGGGCCGACGTGAGCAGATCCGCTCGTACGCCCCGCAGCACGGCACCCATCACGTCGGCCCTGTCCACGTGGACGATCCTAGACACGGGGCGGCTCCTCGCAGGCGTTTCGCGCTCCACCCTTCGACGGACGGCCGGCCCCGCCTCGCTCGACCGCGCCGAACGCGGCCTGGCACACGGCCAGCGCGATCGCGAAGACCGGCAGCCAGCCGAGCCGGGCCAGGACCCAGCCGAGATCGTCCGGCCTGGTGTGCAGGCCCGGCAGCGGGCCGGACAACAGCCCCATGGCGGTGACCGCGAGCATCGCCGTCTGGTGCCAGAGGAAGATCGTCATGGCGGAGAGGTTGGCCGCGGCCACCGCCGCCCAGACCATCGGCCGGATCATCATCCGGCGCAACGGCTCGCGCAGCAGCAGAGCCAGTCCGCATTGGGCCAGGCCGAAGGCGACGGCCGCCAGGGTGGGCGGGTTGAGATTGGAGACCGGCGCGCCGGGCACCCCGACCATGGACGCCGGGTATCCGCCGCAGATGACGAGGCCTACGGCGGCGACCGCACCGATGATCAGCAGCGGACCCGAGCGGCGGGTGTCGAACCGGCCCCGCGCCCACGCCGCGCCCAGCGCATACGGCACCAGCCAGCCGGCCACCACGTTCACCCAGCCGAGCCAGGCCGGACCCCCAAGACCGAAGCGGACCAGGTCAACAGCGGCCACCACCGCGAGCGGCCACCACGGGCCGACCCGTAAGACCATCGGGGTCAAAGCCGTGAGCAGCGCGAACACCAGCAGGGACCACAGGGGCGACAGGACCAGGGTCAGCAGCGTGCGCACCGTCTCAAGGGGTGTGCCGGACAAGAGCATGACGACGGCCGTCACCGCCCACACAGCGAGGATCACGACGACAGGCCGGAACAACCGGGCCAGCCGCCCGCCGAGCCACCGGCCGTACTCCACACCGCGCCGACGGGCGGCTTGGTAGCCCTTCGCGGCGACGTGCCCGCCGACCAGGAAGAACACGGCGAGGGTCTGGAAGATCCAGGAGAGTGGGGCGAGCCAGGGCATGTACTGCAGCGGGCTCGCCCCCTGCAGGGGACCCCGACCGGCCTCGACCACGGCGCTGACCAGCCAGTGGCCGAATATCACGCCGAGGATCGCCAGGGCTCGCAGAGCATCGACGGCCCGGTCGCGATCAGGTGGGGTCCGGGCATCGACGCGCCGCGCCAGTTCCCGCAACCCCGGCATCGGGCGGTGACCGGCTCGGACGGGACGAAACGACTGGGCGGTCACCGGGTCACCTCCCGGTCGTGTCCCAGGGCGATACGCGCCAGGTTCGCCACCGATGCCGAGCCGGGCGCGAGATAGTCGCCGTGGCCGCCGTCGCCCGCGGCGAACAGCCGGGCGCCGAAGCCGCCCGAGACCGGATCGGCGCCGAAGCCGATGGTCGTGCCGAAAACGGGCATGCTCAGGTGCGGCACGCCGCCGATCCAGTCCCGCGCTCCCCGTCCCGCCCACACCCGCGCGGCGGTGCCCAATCCCGCCGCCGTGTCCGCACCGGTGCCGGGGCTGCCGAACATGGCGATGTCGGCGACGGCCAGGCCGGCGGCGGCGCGCCCGCACACCACCGAGCCGTAGGAGTGGCACAGCAGCGAGACCTGCGCGGCCGGGTTCGCCCGGCGCACCGAGACGACGAACGCACGCAGCGCACGCGCGCCGTCTTCGGCCCGGCCCGTCGTGACCGCGTCGGTGCTGATCAGCCGGGGTGGTGTGTAGCCGAGCCAGGCCACGACGGCGACCTTGGCGGCCGGGTCCAGGCGGCGGATCTGCTCCTCCAGCGAGCGGGCCGCCCAGCCGAGCCTGGCGTGCGGCTTCGGGGTACGGGCGTCGTAGGTGTCTAGGGTGGTGTCCGAACCGGGCACCAAGACCGATATCCGCCGGGCGGTCGCCAGGTCGCCCAGGACCTCGACGGCCCGGCCCTCGCCGCGGGCGTCGAAGGACAGGAACGTCCGGGCGGAGCCGGCCATGGCCCGCAGGGCCTCTGCCCGCCGGTGGTCCCCGCCCTTCTCGGCCATGCGCGCGGCCTGGATGATGTTGGCCCGGTTGGCCGCGTACCGGGTCTCGAGGGTGCCGGTCGACAGGACGGGCAGCATCGCCGGGTCGGGGGCAGGGACGCCCGCCCGGGCCGCGGCCGAAACCGGTGCGCACAGCGCGGCGATCAGCAGCCCGGCCAGCGCACCACGCCACAGCCGGGTACCGCGGCCTGGGATCCACATGTCGCACCTTCCCTTCCAGAGGTTTTGACCTGGTCAGGAAGTTACGAAGAGGCGCAAGTAATCAGCGTCCCGCTGTAGAGCCCACTTCCGGATGTAGCTCTCAGGTACTGCGGGTATCGGTCCCACCGCGTCGATGCCCGCAGCGCCGTGCATCCCCTCTTCGCCGAGAGTGAAGGCAACGTGGATCCGGGCACCTCGGCGCGGCACACCAGGGCACGGCGGATGGCACACAGGTGAAACGCCTTCGGGGGTGTATCCCGTCACTTCCGCCTAAGGACACCATCATGTCGATCCGTCGCATCGCCGCGGGCGTGCTCGCCCCGCTGCCGCGGCCGCCGTGGGAGTCGGTGTCAGCGCCGCCCCAGCGAACGCTTTCCCCAGGGACTGCGCTGTCATGTGGGACACGGTTGCTGGCAACAGGACGGTCCTCTTACGCCAGGTACGACCCAGGTGGCACACGGCCGGCGACTTGCGTGCTGGGCGCCGTTGCACCTGGTGCTGATCCGCCGGCTCCCGGCGGGCGCCCGCCGGGCGGTCACACTCGCCGCCGTGGCGACGGTCATTGACCGACTCTACGAATTCAACCTGTGTAGGCCGGAAGGCTGCAACGGCCTAGCCGGGATACCCAACTTCGCTGCGGTCTGGATCGACACGGAGGACATCGAAGGGATCGCGGAGCGTTTCCGCGCGGATCCCGACTCCGGGACCCCCTGCGACCTCACCGCGGCATTCCGCCTGGCCGCAAAACGAGCAGAACACTCTGATCTGGATCGGGACGCACTCCCCGGGCTGGTCCGTCGCGATCACCATAGACGGCAGTCTCACCCTTCGGGAGGGGGCGAGCGCTATTACCAGGACGGAGAGTTCATGGGCATGGTCGGAGTGCAAGGATTCCAGGAATACGCGGATGATCTGCACGCGAACGATGAGTTCGAGGAGTTGGTGGAGAGTTACCTCATCCTCGCGGGGCGGATCACGGGCCGTTTCCTCGATCGGGACTGGTTCGCGGCGCCGCGCGTCCTTTACCGCATTCCCAAGGACGCGTGGCCTCGCGCTCTAGACCGAGCTTGAGGCCTTGACCTCCTATCGGGGAATGGACGTCAGCGGCGGTCGCCGGCCAGCAGCACTCGGCCGCGACGGTAGGTTGAGGCCTGACGGGTGTTGTCGGTCAGGCGTACCGGGCCGGCGATCGAGGTGACGGTGACGGGGGTGCCGCTGGCGCGGCGCAGGCTAACCTGGAATCCCTCGACGGTCAGGGCGACGTCCCCATCGGGCTGCGGAACACCGAACTCGACCACCGTTGTGGGTGCCGGCGGAGGCGAGGCGATCAGCATCCCGGCCGTGTTGCGCCCGAACCCGGGCGGCAGGGTGGGTAGGCCGGCCGGAGGCCGGACCGCGCGGGTCCGCGTCTTCGCCTGGGCGGCGGCCGACCTGATGGCCGGTCAGCCCATCGAGATGAGGATGGGCGCGACGTATCGCCCGCGGTCACCCGGGTGGCGGTGGGCGCCGTAGACCATCGTCGGCAGGGCCGCGGGTCCCTCGGTGGGCCCCAGCCCAGTGAGCCACGGGCGCAAGCCCGGGTAGGCGTCCAGCAGGTCGATCCGCACGTCGCGGTCGGCGCCGTGGGCGGCGGCCAGGATGAGCTCGCGGGCGGCTTCCTCCGTGGGCGCGACGACGGGGCCGATGACACGGTGGGGGCCGGCGTTCCAGGCCACAGCGAAGCCGCCGTCGGTAACGATCGTGCGCTCGGCCGTGGCCAGCAGGGCGTTCAGCGCCTTGCTCCGGTCGGCCCCGGTGACCTCGGCGTCCAGGTCGAGGAGCGCGGCGTGGTCGTCCGGTGTCGCCACGCGGACTCCGGGCGACCCCGCCGCCCCCTCCATCGGGCCCATAGTGATCGTCAGGTTGCCCGTGGGCCGGAAGCCCAGCCGCTCGTAGACGGGGCGCCCGAACCGGGTCGCGGTCAGCTCCACGATGCGGTCTCCGGCGGCCTCCAGGGCGTGCTCCATCAGCCGCGTGCCGAGCCCCTGCCTGCCGTACCTGCTGGCGACCAGCATCATGCCGACGTCGGCCAGCGAGTCGCCGTAGCGGGTCACCACGACGCACCCGGCCAGGCCGTCGCCGTCGGCCGCGTCGACGGCGTAGACCTCGCCCGTCTCGAACATCAGCCGCCATTTGGCCTCGTCGGTGGACCACTCGCGATCGCTTTCGAGCCGCTGGCACAGGGGCAGTTCCTCGGGACCGAGAAGTCGAATATCACTCACAGGCGAGAACCTACTCTGTCGGCTACTCCGGCACAGCCCCGGAAGTACCAGAGCCGGTACGGAGTCGAGATCACAGGGACGGCCTGCGCTCCGGTCTGCGGTTCTGGCAGGCCTTCGCCATGACGCGCGGAGACCTCACCGACGAGGAGCGGTCCATGATCGAGCCTCACTTGCCGCTGGGTGAGCGAGGCCCGATTCCGGGTCTGCGGCGGCAGATCAACGCGGTGGTGTGGCGGTTTCGTACCGGTAGCCCGTGGCGGGACCTGCCCATCGAGTACGGGCCATGGTCCACCGGTTCCGCTTTGTGGGCGGTGAGCGGCGATCCGGGACGGGACGCAGCGGGCTGCCTGGCGTTCAGCACGGTCCGGATGCCAGCCTCGGCAAGGATCTCGTCCATGAGCGCCGGAAACTTCCCAGCCCGGTCGCGGATCAGGGAGCGAGCCCGGCAGCCGGCGTCCTGCAGATCCATCACCGCCTGATCGCGGCCCGGCAACATCAGCCAGCCGAACACCCGAAGCGCGAGCGGATACAGCAGGCGGACAAGCACAAGCCGCGATCTTTCTGCGCGAACTGACCCCGTCAAACCACAGGCCAGAGCCCTCTTAGCTGTATTTGACGCGGTACACGCCTGACCCCACCACCCGATAGAGCAAATCAAGATCGAGAAACACCGTTATCTAGACAAACCCCCACCTGGCATCGGAATGAACCCGGCGTCGGCGGGCGTACGTACAACCTGTCTCCAGGTGCGGCAACCTCTCTACAGGTGCGGTCCGAGCAGGCTCAGGTCGGCGGGCGAGAGCCGGTCGGAGGCGGTCGCCGCCTGATGCCAGTACGGGTAGAGCAGCGGCTGGCGGCTGACCTCGTCCAGCCGGTCACGCTGCTCGGCCGTCAGCTTCAGGTCGGCGGCGGCCAGGTTGTCGGCCAGTTGCTCGCTGGTGCGCGCGCCGACCACCAGCGACGTGATCGCGGGCCGTCCTAGCAACCAGGCCAGCGCCACCTGCGCCGCCGACACCCCGTGCTCCCCGGCGATGTCGACCAGCACCTCGACGGTGTCGTACAACTGCTCCTGATCGCGTACGGGAGGCTCGTTCCACTCGGTGAGCTGGCGGCCCTGGGACGGCTGGACGTCCCGGCGGTAGCGGCCGGACAGCAGGCCGCCCGCCAGCGGGCTCCACACCAGCACGCCGAGGCCCTGGTCGATCGCGGCCGGGATCAGCTCGTACTCGGAGTCGCGGGCCTGGAGAGAGTAGTAGATCTGCTGGCTGACGAAGCGCGGCAGGCCGAGCCTGTCGGCGGTGCCCAGGGTCTTCATGAGCTGCCAGCCGGTGTAGTTGGAGACGCCGACGTACCGGACCTTGCCGGCGGTCACCAGGTGATCGAGCGCCGCCAGGGTCTCCTCGACGGGGGTACGGCCGTCCCATTCGTGCACCTGGTACAGGTCGATGTGGTCGGTGCCCAGACGGCGCAGGCTCGCCTCCGCCCCGGTGATGACGTGGTGGCGCGACAGCCCGGCGTCGTTGGGGCCGTCGCCCATCGGCATGCGTACCTTGGTGGCCAGCAGCAGGTCGTCACGGCGGCCCTGGATCGCCTTGCCGACGATCTCCTCCGACAGGCCGGTGGAGTACACGTCGGCGGTGTCGATGAGATTGACCCCGGCGTCCACGCACATGTCGATCTGCTTGCGCGCCTCCTCCACCCCGGTGTCGCCGACGTAGGCGAACTTGCCCCCGCCGCCGAACGTCATCGTGCCCATGGTGAGCACCGATACCCGCAGCCCCGATCGTCCCAGCTCGCGATATTCCATCCCGTCATCATTCCAATCGGCGAGCGGCACCGCCAGGACGCCCGCCCGTGGGAAGTGTCCCGTTCCGTGACCTGGAGCCCCACGCTGATGGCCGCACCTCGGATGATCAGGGAGGAACAGATGGAGGGCAAGAGCGGCCCAACGGCCGAGATCATGATCGCCGAAGCCTGCAAGGCGTTATGGGTGATGGTCGGGTTCCTGGCCGTCATCTGGAAACCTGGTTCACCGCCAGCCCGACGGGCATCGGGGTGGACGCCAGCGGGCTGGTGTTCGGGTACTTCGGGCGATCTTACCGACCGGTGGGATCGGTGTGCGTCGGGCGTTCTTGCGGCCGGGAGGGCGTCCGGGGCTAATCGGCAAGCTGAGCGGTGCAGTTCTCCCCCACACGGGTGTTCACTGATCGACGTGCTCGGTCGCGGTCTTCGGGAGCGCGAGCATCACGAGTGCCGCCACGACGTAGAGCACCGCGGAGACGACGAGGACGATGCTGAGCGCGTGACCGTAGTCGGCCAGTCCCGGTGTGCCGGTCGTCGATCCGGTGACGGCGGTGAAGAAGACTGTGCCGAGAACGGCGATGCCGATGGCGCCGCCGATCTGGTTGACGGTGGAGAGCACGCCGCCCGCGGCGCCTGCGTTGCGTCCAGGGATGCCGGCGAGGACGACGTTGACGAGGATGGGGGCGGCAAGACCGAGCCCGAGGCCACCGATGAAAAGAGCGAGGGCAAGCTGCCAGTATCCGGGATCGTTACCGTCCCTGATGATCGCCCACAGGACGAGCTGGGATGCCGCGATGGTGAGCGAGCCGGTGATCACCAGGGCTCTCCCGGCCTTGGCGGCGAGAGCGACGCCGAGTCCTGAGGTGATGATCGAGCCGAGCGCGTAAGGCAGGATCACCAGGCCGGTCTCCCACGCGGTGCGGTCGGTGCCGTTTTGGAGGTAGACCGACAGGGTGAGGAAGAACGACCCGATGCCGCCGAAGAAGAGCACGGACGCGCTCAGGCCGATCGCGAAGGCGCGGATTCGGAGCAGAGCCGGATTGAAGACCGGTTCGGTCCCGTGTCCGGTGAGGCGGCGCTCGTAGGCGAGGAAGATCGCCAGCACGATGATTCCGGCGACGAGGAGGGCGTAACTGGCCCAGGTCCATCCCCAGGTCTCGGTCTGGATGATCGGCAGTAGCAGGAGCAGGATGCCCGAGGCCGCGAGCAGCGCGCCCAGGAGGTCCGGCCGCGCGGTCGAGGCGGAGCGGGACTCCGGCAGAACTTTCGCGCCGATGATGAGCGCCAGGATCGAGACAGGCACGTTGATCCAGAAGATTGTGCGCCAACCCAGATCGAACAGGTCGCCGTCAACAAGCAGCCCGCCCAGCAGCGGGCCGGCGACCGACGCGAGACCCTGGACCGCCCCGTAGGCACCGAACGCCTTGCCACGCTCGCCCGGAGCGAACGATGCCCGGATGATCCCGAACACTTGCGGGACCATGATCCCGGCGGTCAGTCCCTGCGCGGCGCGCATGCCGATGAGCATTCCCGGTTCGGCGGCCAGCGCGCAGAGCGCGGAGGTGAGCATGAACCCGGCCAGCCCGATCATGAACAGGCGCTTCCGGCCGTACTGGTCACCGAGCCGCCCGCCGGTGATCAGGCCCGCACCCAGGGCGAGGACGTAGGCGGCGATCGTCCACTGGATCTGAGCGTCGCCGGCCTCCAGGTCTTGGGCTATCGCCGGGGCCGCGACGGTGACGATCGTCGCGTCGAGAAGGTCCATGAAGGAGCCGAAGAGCACCACCAGGAGCGCCGCGCCCGCGCCGGCGCCGGAGATGAGTGCCGAGGAAGCGGCTGGTGCATGCGTGCCCTTCTGAGGGCTCTGTGAAGCGGTCATGCCGACCACAATGACGGGTATAGTTGCCATCGAGTGACCGCTTTAAGTGAGGGGATGAGCGATGGCTGCCACCTCCGCGCGGACGCTCAAGCTGCTGTCGATCTTCGGGATCGGCGCGACCCTGACCGCCGTGGAGCTCGCCACCAGGCTCGGGGCGTCTGTGCGGACCGTGCGACGCGACATCGACACGCTCAGAGAGCTCGGGTACGAGATCGAGGCCGTGCGCGGGGCGGGAGGAGGTTACCGGCTCGGGCGCGCCACCCAGTTGGCGCCGGTCGTCTTCGACGAGGACCAGGCTGTCGCGGTGGCCGTCGCGCTCCAGACCGTCCCCATGATCCTGTCCGGTATCCGCGAGAACTCGGCCCGCGCCCTCGCCACGCTGCAGCAGGCGATGCCCACCCGCAGCCGTATCCACGCCGAAGCGTTCACCGTCTCCGCAGCGCGCAACTACTGGGAGTTCCCCGCAGCGCCCATCGATGCAGAGATCATCCGTGTCATCGGTGGCGCGATCAACCGACAGCACATCGTTCGTGTGGACTACACCGGCGAGGACGAATCGACGACGCTCACGCTGGAACCGCACGACCTCGTCGTGTGGGCGGCACGGTGGTACCTCGTCGCATTCGAACCGGACGCGGACCGATGGCGCGCGATGCGAATCGACCGCCTCGAACCACGCATGCCCACGGGGAGAACCTTCAACCGCCGCGACGTCCCGCACAACGATCCGGTCGCATTCGTCATGAGCACGCACGACCGCGGCGACACCCCGGCGGAATGGCCATGCCGCGGGTCGGCGCTCGTCGCACTCCCTGCGCCCGTCGTCGCCCAGTTCGCCCCCGGCGGATCGACGGTCGAGCACGACACCGACTCCAGCTGCCGACTCACGCTCGGTGCGTGGTCATGGGCAGGGCTGGCAGGACTGCTCCTGACTTTCGACGCTGACGTCACGGACATCGAACCGGCAGAGCTCAGGCAGGCGCTGCACTCCTTGCGCACCCGCATTGACGAAGGACTCAGGCGTGCTATGTGAGTTCACTGACGTGATCTCAGCCCATTGCCGGTAGGTAGTCGTGCTCGACATGGGTGAGGACGAGCGCTGCACGGGCGATGTCGCCGATTCGGCTGGGGCTGATGGTGATGTGCTGGAGGGTTCGCCACCGGCCTTTGAGCAGGGCGAATCCGCTGTCGGCGAGGGTCGGCAGACTGGCTGCGGCAGCGGCAGCGGCGTACACCGCGCCCAGCACGTGGGTGCGGGCGGCGGACAGGGATGGGTTCGCCCTTGACGCTGAGGATCTGCTCCGCGCAGCGGTCGATCGGGATCAGGGTGCCGTCCAGGATCACGTAGGCCAGTCCTTCGGCTTGGGCGCGGTCGAGAGCTTCGGGCAGATCCGGTGCTTGAGCTGCGAGAACCTCGATGCCTTCGTGTTCACGTGCTTCTGTTTGGTGTGGCCTCAAGCGTCCCAGCGCTGGTTGGCGCCGCCCCAGCAGGTGTACTGCTGGAGACGGGCGCTATTTGCCGTCGACTGGCCGGACACGTCGAGGCACTTGCCCGAGTGCCGGGCGACGATCTCGACGTAGCTCGTGCCGGACACGGTGCGGAGTTGCCACTGCTGGTTGGTGCCGCTGCCGCACGTGTACTGGATGACGGCCGCGTTGTTCGCGGTGGAGCCGTTGTTCACGTCGAGGCACTTGCCGGAGTGCTGCGCCACGATGTTGTGGTAGCCGTTGCCCAGATCGCGCAGTTGCCACTGCTGGTTGGCGGCCCCGGTGCAGGTGTACTGGATGATCTCGGCGGCGTTCGCGGTCGAGCCCTGCAGGACGTCGACGCACTTGCCGGAGTTCTGGTTGACGATCTGGGTCGTCGTTGCGCCACCGCCGCCGTCGACGGCGTCGCCCCAGCCGTAGCGCAGGCGGTTCGCACCGGACTGGTTGCGGATCGTGAGGTTGAGGTCGGTGCCGCTGCCGCTCCTGGCGTACATCGAGTACCAGTCGTAGCCGATGTCGCCGGGCTTGCCGCCGATGGCCGGCCAGTAGGTGCCGCCCATGGCGTTGTCCCGCATCACCTGGGTGACGGCGCGGATGTGGCGGACGAAGTTGTCCGTGCTGTTCGCGTCGGCGTAGTTCAGGCCGTTGTTCATCGGAGCCCCGAACTCGGTGACGACCGCCCGCGAGGCGCAGTTGCCAAGGCGGGTCTGGACGTGGGACCGCCAGCCGTCGTACGTGTTCGCCGAATAGAAGAACGCGTAGTGGTGGAACGAGAACAGCGTGCCGGCGAAACGCGAGTCGTTGCACAGGTCACGGAGGTCCTGGCTGTAGCCGGTACCGCCGACGAGCACCCGGTTCGGCGGGGCCGAGTAGTGGTAGTCCAGCCAGTCGGCGGCGATGTTGCGCCACTCGGCCGAGCTGTAGCCGTGCGGCTCGTTCATCGGCTCGAAGTACACGAGGCTGTTCGATCCGTACTGGGACGTCACGGTCGACCACATCGAGTTCCACGCCGACAGGTTGGTGATACGGCCCCCGGAGGCCGCGCCGTCCTCCCAGTACGCGAGGATGACCTTCCACCCGCGCGCCGTGGCGGCGTCGACGGCGCCGCGGTAGGCGTTCCACCAGGTGGTGCCGACGGTGTGGGTGTTGATCGGCAGCCGGACCGTGTTCACGCCGAGTGTCGACTGCATGTCGTCGTACAGCGCGTTGGCCTTGGCCTGCACCGTGGCGTAGCTGTCGGAGCCGCTCAGCCCGTCGACGACGAGCGGGCCGGTGCTGAAGTTGTCGCCCAGCACCGCCCAGTTCATGCCGCGGAACTGGCTGGTCGCGGCCGCTGCGGGCGTCGTCCATAAGTTCACCGCGATGATCGGCAGGAGCACCAGGGCTGCCAGTCCGGCGAGCAGCCGCCTGGCTCGGGATGTGTCCATGAGGGAACCTTTCTCGTGCGTCGTCGCGGTGGTCTGCTCACGGGCCGGAAGGTCGCGTCGGCCGATCCGGCCGAGATGGTCCTGGTGCCTGACGTAGTCGCGCGCGGTCAAGCGGGCACGACGAGACGTGGTGCTTGTCATGGTTCTCCTTGAGGGCATACACCATGGACCGGCGGCACTGCCGGTTTGTGCACGCTCACGGCGTGATCGTTGACACCCGCCCGGAGAGAAATCCGTCTATCAAGCCAAGTTAGCGCTAACACATCGCCGAGAAAAGAAGCAAAGCGGCGTCGTCGAGCACGCCGGCGACCGTGGTGTCGCCGGCGAACGGCGCCTCCTGATGCAAGAAGCCCAGGTCGGCGGGCCGCACGACGGTGCCCGAGTCCGGCTCGTCCGCTCCGGCCAGCAGCCGCAGCAGGGTGGACTTGCCCGCACCGTTCTCGCCGATCAGCCCTCTATCGCGAACGGATCGTCATCGCCGCCTGCGTGGGAACACGCTGCAGGCGTACTCCGGTCACGGAGGCGCCCTTCGGGACCGGGCCGTCGCCGGGCAGCCGCGCCCGGCCGCATGGGAAACTGCTGCGGTGACCGCACGACGTATCGCCTACCAGGGCGAGCCCGGCTCGAACTCCCACATGGTGTGCAAGCTCCACTACCCCGACTGGCATACGGTGCCGTGCGCGTCCTTCGAGGACGTGTTCGCGGTGGTGGAGAACGGGGAGGCGGAGCTGGCGATGATCCCGATCGACAACTCGATCGCCGGCCGGGTCGCCGACATCCACCACTTCCTGCCGACCTCGGACCTGTACATCGTCGGCGAGCACTTCCTGCGCATCCAGTTCAACCTAATGGCGCCGCCGGGTGCGACCCTGGACACGATCAAGGCCGTGCACAGCCACGTGCATGCCCTCGGCCAGTGCCGCCGGATCATCCGCGAGCACAAGCTGGTGCCGGTGATCGCCGGTGACACCGCCGGCGCTGCGCGCGAGGTGGCCGAGGCGGGCGACCCGACCCAGGCGGCGATTGCGCCACCACTCGCGGCGGAGATCTACGGTCTGCACATCCTCGCCCGCGACGTCGAGGACGAGGAGCACAACACCACCCGGTTCGTGGTGCTCAGCCCGGACTACGTGCAGGCGCCGCGCGGCGAGGGCCCGGTGGTCACCTCGTTCGTCTTCAACGTCCGCAACCTGCCGGCCGCGCTCTACAAGGCGCTCGGCGGGTTCGCGACCAACGGCATCAACATGACCAAGCTGGAGAGCTACATGGTCGGCGGCCACTTCGCGGCCACCCAGTTCCTCGCCGAGGTCGACGGGCACCCCGAGGACCCCGGCCTGAAGAACGCGCTGGAGGAATTGGCGTTCTTCACCACCGACGTGAAGATCCTCGGGGTCTACCCAGCCGCCCCGTCCCGCGCCGACTGAATCTCGAGACGGGCGCCAGAGCGCCATCCTCGATCAAGTGTCATCGGCCTAGATGATCAAGTCCGACGTGTTCAGTGATCGAATGCGATCAAGGAGCGCGTGACTGGCTGGCCGGTCTTGGAACGGGTCGCCGGGGAACCTCCTGGGCTGCGGCAAGGCCCACCACGGACCACCACCGAGCAGGCCGAACACCCTGGTACGGCTGGCCCTACCACCCGTGGGAGGGCTGGCCGTCCTCTGGTTCGGGGGTCGCCAGGCTGGGACGGAACCGCGCCGATTCCTAACGTCGAGGCTGTTCCGTCATCGCGGCTTCCGCTTCGAAAGGCGTGCCGATGCCCGCAGTCCTCGAACCAGCCCGTGCGGCGGTCCGCCGCCTGCACCGCCCGCTCCTGCTGATGGTCGCCTCGATGGCACTGCTGCTGGTCGTCTCGGCCGTGGGCATGGTGGCCGACGACCGTGTCCTGCTCGGCGCGCCGGTCTGGGGAAAACCCCTCAAGTTCGCCGTGTCGTTCATCGTGTACGGCCTGACACTGGCCTGGTTGTTGACGTTGCCGCACAGGGCGAGCCGCTGGACCTGGTGGATGGCGACGCTGCTGGCCGTCACCGGCACGCTCGACGTCGGCGTCGTCGTGGTCCAGGCGGCGCGCGGTACGTTCAGCCATTTCAACCAGGCGGACGACCCGTTCACCAACGTCATCCAGTTGATCTTCGGTGTGGGCGTGCAGCTGCTCATGCTGGCGAACTTCGTCCTCGCCGGGCTTCTGATCTTCCAAAGGGTCGGCGACCGCGTGCTCACCTGGGCGATTCGCGCGGGCCTGACCTTCGTGATCGCCGGGATCGGCCTCGGGCTCCTGATACCGACGAGGTCCAGCGAGGTGTGGACGGCCAAGGACGCGGCCGGGCACGCCATCCCCCTGGCCGCCCAGCACAACGTGGGCGTCCCGGACGGCGGCCCCGGGCTGCCACTCACCGGCTGGAGCACGGTCGGCGGCGACCTGCGCATCCCGCACTTCGTCGGCCTGTACGGGCTGCAGGTCATGCTGGTCGTGGCGCTGGTGCTCGGGTTCCTGGCGAGCCGGGTCACCCCGCTGCGCGACGAGCGGACCCGGGCGGGCCTGATGATCGTAGCGGCCGCGGCGTACGCGGGCCTGATCGTCCTGGTGACTTGGCAGGCGCTGCGCGGCCAAGCGCTGATTCACCCCGACGGCCAGACGCTGGGCGCGCTGGCCCTGCTCATGGCCGCCACGACGGCGGCGAGCTGGGCGGTCCTCGCCGCGGGCGGTTCGCCGGGCCCGGTGGTTCGCTCGGTGACCTGATCGACGCCGGGTCATGCGCTGCTGACGGCGCCTCTTCTCATGATCGCGGGAGCGGGAGCCTGCCCGATGGACCAGCGCACGATCTCGCTGTCGACCACCGTGGCGACCGGCAGGTGCTCGTAGACCGCCCACACGACCTCCGGAAAGGTCTCATGGAGGCGGGTGCCGCGCCGCGACTGCAGATACACGCCCCGATCAGAGTCGATCCTGGCCAGGGCGCGTGGTCTTACCGATCATCGGTTCGGTCGAGCGAGGTCGAAGTGTGCTGCCTACGACGATCTCTCAAGATCTCGTTTGCCTCATGTGGCGCATTCCCGGCGAGCCGAGCCGACCACGAAGGCCTCCAGCCGATGCAACAGGGCGGCCATCTCGCCCTCGGGCAGGCGGGTGGTGTCGGCGCTCAGTTCCACGCCGAGCGTGCCCTTCCAGCGCATCAGGGCCACGCAGAAGTCGCAGCTGCGCTGGTCCATGCCGGGCAGCCACTCCAGTTCGGACTCCCCGTCCGCGTGGTCGGCGCCGCCTGGATCCTCGCCGGGGCGCAGGTCGTTGAAGCAGCACAACGGGAACATGGGGACGCCCCGGTCGGCGCTCATTCGGTCGACCATCGCATGCAGGGCCAGCGAGTCGAAGCGGGCGCGCCGGTAAGACGCGAGAACCGCCGGATAGGCGCTCACCAGGGTCTCGGAAAGGCTTCCGCACGGGCCCAGGGTGAACAGTCCCAGCTGGTTCAGGCTGCTGACCAGGTCCCGGGTTCGGTCGCTGAAGCGGTTGTGCACGATCGGGGTGATCGCGCACACCTCGTGCCCGGTCAGCTCGCGCAGCAGCATGGAGACCGCCACCAGCAGGACCGTGGCCGTGCTGACGCCGGTACGGCGGGCGAGCACGTGTGCGGCGTGGTTGAGCCGGGGCGACGACAGCACGGCCCGCGCGAACTTGGGCGTCGTGCCGCTCCCGACAACGGTGGGAAACATGGAGGACGGTACGGTCCGAAGAAGCGCCTCCCACTGCGCGATCGCCCGGTCCGAACGGGCCGATGCCGCCTCCTCCTCCCGTACCAGGTCGAGCACCTGCGACGACGGCGGCCGCGCGATCACTCCGCGGAGCAGCAGTATCCGCAGGTCGCGCACCACGACGTCGGCCGCGCGCCAGTCCGCGACGACATGATTGATCACGAGCGCAACGTGGGTGACGGCGCCGTCGCAGACCACGAGTCCGGCGCGCAGCGGCTGCTCGCCGTCGCCGAAGGTTCGTCCGGCCAGGCGGGCCACAAGTTCCGCCGCGGCATCGTCCACGTCGCCGCGTGCCGCCTCAACCATCTCGATCGACAGGGTCCCGGCCGCCGCCACCTCCTGATACGGCCCGGCCACGCCGAGCCGTACCAGGGATCGCAGGGCATCATGCCGGCGCATCACCTCGGCCAGGGCGGCCGCCACGGCCGAGGGATGGCGCGGCCCGCCCGCGCGCGGGACTGCGAGCAGCCGGGGCACGTTGAAGTAGCGCGCGTCCGGGCCCACCCGCTGGATGGCCCCCCAGATGTCCCGCTGTCCCCACGCGAGCTCCGCCGTACCGGAACGGTCGGCGGCGAAGTCCACCGAAAGCCGCATGACATTCCTTCGGCTGTTAGACACCCCTAACTCCGGACTTTCCAGTCCGCGGCTCCCAGTTCAGACAGCCGCAGACCCGGGTCGCCGCCCGCGCGCGTCACCACGCGGGCGAACGCATCCGCCAGGCGGTGCGCGGTGGCGGCGTCGAACAGGTCGGTCGAGTACTCCAGCCAGCCGCCGATCCCCTCGGGCCCCCGGTACACGTCAAGGGACACCTCCACCCGGGCCCGGCCCAGGTCAGGCTGTGGATACACCTCCACGGCCAGGTCCCCCAACTCGGTACGGAGCAGGTCGCCGGTGGGCAGGTTGTGGGTGAGGTTGAACATCGCCTGGCACAGCGGCGGACGGCTCAGGTCGCGGGGCACCCGGAGTGCGCCGAGGATGCGATCCAAGGAGGTACCGCCGTGGGCGAGGGCCTTCAGGGTGCTGATTCGGGTACGCCGCAGCAGCTCGCCGAAGGGCGGATCCCCCGAAAGGTCGGCCCGCGCGACGAGCGTGGTGGAGAAGTAGCCGATCAGCGGGGCCAGCTCGGGCCGGTCCCGGCCGACCACGGGCACGCCTACGCAGAAGTCGTCCTGCCCGGCGGCCGCACCCAGCGTGACCTGCCACGCGGCGAGCAGGGCCATGAACGGGGTGGCCCGGTGGGCGCGCGCGAGGAGTTCCAGGCGGGTGACATCCGCGTCCGGCACGGCCACGCCGGCCTTGGCGCCGCGGCCGGTCCAGCGAGCGGGGCGAGGGCGGTCGAGGGGCAGGTCGAGCGGCGGCGCTCCGGCGAGCCGCTCGACCCAGTAGTCCAGGTGGTCCCGGTCCTCCTCGGCTCGCCGCCGCTCCGTCACCGCGAAGTCGCGGTACTGCGTGGGCAGCTCGTCCAGCATCGGAGGACGGCCTTCCCGGTGGGCGCGGTAGCATTCGCCGAGCTCGCGCATAAGCACGTCGAGCGACCAGTGGTCGACCACGATGTGGTGCAGCACGATGCACAGGACGCCGTCGTCGGCGGCCAGGCGCAGCAGCCCCGCCCGCCATGCGGGGGCCGCCGCGAGGTCGAACGGCCGCCCGGCGTAGGCGGCGATCGCCGGCTCGATATCGGAGCAGGCGGGATCCAGGCGGTCCAGCCGCACCTCGCGGGGCTCGTCCACGACCTGGGCGGGCAGGTCGCCGTCCAGGACGAAGCGGGTGCGCAGCACCTCGTGCCTGGCGGCGATCGCGGTGAACGCCGCGGCGAGACCAGTCTCGTCGATGGGGCCGCGCAGCCTTACCGGCCACGTGATGTGATAAGCGCAGTCGTCAGTGTCGAAGCGTTGCAGAAACCACAGCCGCTCCTGCCCGGTGGACAGCGGCCAGGTCCGCTTCTCCTGGCCGCCGAGCAGCGACCGGCGCAGCGCAGCGCGGCGTTCGGCGGGCAGCGCGGCCAGGCGCCGCCGCAGTTCCTCGCGCTCGGCCGTGCCCTGCTCTTGATGGTCGGCGACCACCCTCGTCTCGGGGCTCACGAGCCCTCCTCGTTGATCGGCAGCGTCTCCGGCTCGCGCGTTCGCCGGCAGAATGTGGTGCGGGCGCCTTTTGGGAACGCTCCCAAAAGAGGCTAGGTTTCAACTCTGAGCACGGTCAAGATCTTCTTCTTGCCGTTCGCCGCAGCCCAATGTGATCCGACCGGGACGGTAGGCGATTCCTGCACGTGGCGCGGGCCATTCCGAACGCTTCATTCTCGGCGTTTGACAGCCTGGAAACTTCTTCGTCTGATGCTGACGACATCCAACTGATCGAATAGAATTCGTGGGAGCGCTCCCAATCTCCTCGACACCCACCAAGGAGTGCCGATCGTGCCAGAAGGACTGCTGGAAGAGATCACGGAGGACCTGTCCGATGACGACCTCGGGCTGCTCCTGCTGATCAGGCACTTCGAACGCAAGCTGCTCGACCTGTTCGGCCAAGGGCTGGTACAGGGCACCACCCACACCTGCCTGGGGCAGGAGTACGTGCCGGTCGCGCTGGCGCCGCTGCTGGGCGAGCGGGACTTCGTCTTCAGCAATCATCGCGGGCACGGCCACTACCTGGCCCGATTACGGGACCCGTACGGGTTGCTCGCGGAGATCCTCGGGCGGGAGGGCGCGGTCTGCGGAGGCGTGGGCGGCAGTCAGCACATTCTGTCCGGCCGCTACCTGTCCACCGGGATCCAGGGCGAGAGCCTGCCGGTCGCCGCGGGCGTGGCCCTGCATCTGCGGGACGCCGAGCCGGGCGCGCTGGCGCTGGCGTACATCGGCGACGGAACGTGGGGACAGGGCGCCGTCTACGAGGCGCTCAACATGGCCGCGCTCTGGCGGCTGCCGCTGGTCGTGGTGACCGAGAACAACGGGATCGCGCAGACCACACCGACGTCGGCGCAGATGGCGGGCACGATCGGGGATCGGGCGCGGGCGTTCGGGTGCCGGTTCCTGCACGTCGGCTCGCGGGACATAGGCGAGATCCGGGACGGGCTGCGGCCGCTGCTCCAGCGGACCAGGCAGGGCGCGGGGCCGCTGGTGGTGGAGTTCGCCACGCACCGGCTCGGGCCGCACAGCAAGGGCGACGACACCCGCTCCGCCGAGGAGATCCGGCGCGCCCGCGACCACGACTGGTGCCCGCGCGAGGGCGCCACCGTGTCCCCTCGCTTTGCCCGCATGGACGCGGAGGCGCGCGCGTTCGTCGAGGTGGTGGCCGGTGAGGTGCTCGGGCGACCGCTGTCGGCACGGGAGGGCTGAGGGAGATGCGGGTCGCGGAGAGCCTCAACCAGGCGCTACACGAGGTGCTCGCCGGCGATTCGTCCGTGTGGATGCTCGGCGAGGACGTGCTTGATCCGTACGGCGGGGCATTCAAGATCACCAAAGGGCTGTCCAGCCGTTTTCCCGGCCGGGTGCTGGCTACCCCGATCAGCGAGAACGGCATCGTCGGCGTGGCGGGCGGCCTGGCCCTCGCGGGCGGCAAGGCCATCGTCGAGATCATGTTCTCCGACTTCGTGACCCTGGCCTTCGATCAGATCGTGAATTTCGCCAGTAAATCGGTCTCCATGTACGGCCGGCCGCTGCGGCTGCCACTGATCGTGCGATGCCCGTCCGGGGGCGGCCGCGGCTACGGACCCACGCACAGCCAGAGCCTGCAGAAGCACTTCATCGGCGTCCCCGGTCTCGCGGTGTACGAGGTGTCCCCCTTCGACGACCATCGCGAGCTGTTCAGCGAGATGCTCACGCGCGGCGAGCCGTGCCTGCTGTTCGAGGACAAGACCCTCTACACCCGGCAGATCTTCGGCGGCGGGGTCGCGGACGATCTGTTCCGGTACGACGTGCTGCCGCGGGCCGCCGCGGCCGGCGAGGTGACCAGGGTGTACCTGGACGATCCCGAGCAGGCAGACTGCGTGATCATCGCGCCGGGCGGGCTGGCGCACCGGGCCCTGGCCGCGATGCGCACACTGCTGCTGGAGCGGGAGATCACCTGTCTGCTGCTCGTGCCGCGGCGCCTGTATCCCTTCGACGTGACCCCGCTGTCGCCGCTGCTGGAGCGGGCCGGTGCCGTGGTCGTCGCCGAGGAGAGCACCGCCGGCGGCACCTGGGGGGCCGAGGTGGCGCAGCAGGTGCACAGCCGGCTCTGGGGGCGCCTGCGGCGTCCGGTGTCCCTCGTCCACTCGGCGGCCAGTGTGATCCCGGCGGCCGTCCATCTTGAGCGTGACGTGCTGGTGCGGGACACCGCGATCGTCCGCGCCGTACAGGAGCTCTTGCCTTGACCGAGCTGAGCGTGCCCAAACTCAACAACAACGACACCGAGTACCTGCTGGTCGAGTGGCTGGCCGAGGACGGCGCCGGGGTGCTGAAGGGCGATCCGGTGGTGGTTCTGGAGACCTCCAAGGCGGCCGAGGAACTGGTGGCCGAGGCCGATGGCGTACTGCGGCGGACGGCGGAGACCGGCGCGACCTGCGTTCCCGGGGAGGTGATCGCGTACATTTCCGATGACTCGGCGCCTCCGCCGGCGGCCGCCGATCACGAAGCCCATGCGCGTGACACCGACGGTGAGTCCTCCGAGCCGATCATCACCGCGCCCGCCCAGGCGCTGATCGACGAGCACGGCGTGGACCCGGCGCGGATCCGCGCGCTGGGGAAGAAGGTGATCAGGCGCGCCGACGTGACAACCCTGATGGAGACCGGCGGCGACAACGCGTCGTCGCGGCCGAGGACGCTGCCGGCCGTTCAGCGGGCCGTGGCCGCTGCGGTCACCCGTTCCCATCAGACGATCCCGGCCGCCTTCACCGCCGTGAAGCTGGACGCCGGCCCCGCCATCGCCCGGGCCCGCGTCCTCAGCAAAGAGGCCAGGGCGCTGATCGGCCTGCCTGAGCTGCTGGTTTCGGCGGTCGCCTCGCTGCATGGGCAGTTCCCGATGTGCTTCGCCGAGCCGGTGGTGGACAGGCCCGGAGGCGAACTGGCCGTGGTCCCCTCGTCGGCGCCGAACGTCGGTGTCACCGTGGACGTCGGCGATGGCCTGTACGTCCCCGTGCTGCGCGGCGCCGACCGCCTGTCCCTCGGGGAGATCGCGCAGCGGCTCACGGCGTACCGGACGACGGCGATGCGGGGGGCCTTCCGCGAGGAGGACCTGGCGGGCGGGAACATCGTCGTCACCCTGCACACCGACGCGGCCGTGCTCCTCGCCGTGCCGATCGTGTTCCCGGGGCAGACCTGCGCGCTGTCGCTGTGCGCGCCGCAGCACGAGTTCGCCCTCGACTCGACCGGAAACGTCGTGAAACGCACCACGGTCACCCTCGGGCTCGCGTTCGACCACCGCGTCGTCAACGGCCGCGAGGCGGCGATGTTCCTGAATGCCGTGCGGAAGACCGTCACCCCCTGAGCGGGGGTGACGTGCACGTCATCCGGACTGCCCGGTCAGGGCGCGCCGCGCCTCCTCCTCACTCATCGCGTCGATCTCCTCGATGAGCAGGTCCTCGACGGCCTCGGCGAGCTCGGCCACGGTGCCGCAGCCGAACACGGTCCGAATCGGCACCTCCACCTCCAGCATCGCCCGCAGCCGCGCCGCGACCCGGGTGGTCATCAGCGAATGCCCGCCCAGCTCCAGCAGATCGTCCAGCACGCCGACCCGTTCGAGGCCGAGCACCTCGGCCCAGATCTCGGCGACCAGCGCCTCGCTGTCGGTGCGCGGCGCCGTGTGGTCCGTCCCGGTGACCCGGTCCGGCTCGGGCAGCGCGGCCCTGTCGACCTTGCCCCGGGAGGTGAGGGGCAGCTCCGCCAGCTGTGACCACAGGGTCGGCACGAAGCCCCTCGGCAGCCTGCGCGCGGCGTGCGTGCGCAGCTCGGCGGGATCGGCGGGGCCGGTGAAGTAAGCCACCAGGTCCTCCCCGCGCGCCGCCACGGCCACCTGCCCGGCGCCTGGGTGCTCGCGCAGGGCGGCCTCCACGTCGCCGGGCTCGATGCGCACGCCGCGGACCTTGACCTGGTCGTCCAGGCGGCCCAGGAACTCCAGCAGTCCGTCCGAACGCCACCGCGCCCGGTCGCCGGTGCGCAGGCGCCGGGTGCCGGGATCGCCGTACGGGTCGGGCTCGAAGGCGGCGGCGGTGCGGCCGGGCAACCCGGCATACCCGCGGGCGACCCCGGCGCCGCCGATCACCAGCTCCCCCGCAGCGCCCGGCGGCACCGGCTCGCCCCGAGGGTCCAGCACCCGCACCGACGTGGCCGACAGCGGCCGGCCGATCGGCGGACGCCCGCCGGAGTCGGTCCCGTCCAGCTCGGCCCAGGTGGCGATGACCGTGGCCTCGGTCGGCCCGTACGTGTTGACCAGCCGGACCCCGGGCCCCTCGCGATGCCAGCGCGCCACCGCCGCCCCGTCGGCCTGCTCACCGCCGAGGATCACCAGCCGCAGCGCCGGCGGCCACGCCACCTCAGCCGGCGACTCGACGAGCCGATGCCAGTACGCGGTCGGCAGATCCAGCACGGTGATCCGCCGTCCGTCCGGCTCGGCCAGCAGATCGGGCAGGCTCGCCGGGCCGTCCGGCAGCGGCACCACCGCCGCCCCGGACGCGAGCGCCGGGAAGATCTCCTCGACGTGGGTGTCGAAGCTCAGCGACGCGAACTGCACCACATGATCCCCCGGCCCCAGGCCGTACTCTCGCCGCATCCACCCGACCCTGGCCGCCACCGAACCATGCTCGACGAGAACCGCCTTGGGCAGCCCGGCAGACCCCGACGTGGTCATCACGTAGGCGATTCCCTTCTCCGGTCCCTTGGCCGCGCTCCCCTCCCCCACGGCGCGCACGCCGTCCTCGCCGATCAGCCAGGCGGCGCCCGCGGCGGCCATGGAGTCTGTGTGCCGGGCGAACGGGTCGGCGGGGTCCAAGGGAAGGTACGCGGCGCCCGCCCGCCACACGCCCAGCAGCGCGGCGATCACCTCGGCGGACGGGGCCAGCCGTACGGCCGCCACATCGCCCTCCCGGACGCCGCTCTCCCGCAGGGTGCCGGCGAGCGTGCCTGCCCGGTCCCAGAGAGCCGCGTACGAGACCACCTGATCACCGCAGCGCACGGCGACGGCGTCCGGCATCCGGCGCACCACGTCCGCCACCAGGTCCAGCACCCCGTCCGCGACCGGCTCGGCAGGCCCGGCGGCCAGCTCGGCCATCGTCTTCTCGTCCTGTGCGGTCCACGCGGGAAGCCGCGAGATCGGCGTGTCCGGCTTGGTCACGGCCCCGGCCAGCAGCGTCAGGTAGCGCTCGGCGATCGTCTCCACCTCGCTGATGTCGAACACCGCGCCGTCGTACCCGAAGCAGATCGCCAGCTCGTCCCCAGCCGGCCAGACCTCCACCAGCAGATCCACCACGATCTGGTCGTGGCTTCCCTGAGCGTCCGACACCCGGACTCCTCCGTACACCCGGTCCTGCCCGGCGGCGTAGTCCTGCATGATGAACACGGTCGGCAGCAGCGTCTCGACGCCGCGCGCCAACCGCTCCAGCAGCGGCGCGGGCCGGCCCATCACGTCCAGCGCCACCCCTTTGACCCGCCCGAGCAGCTCGGCGAACGTCGGATCACCCGTCAGGTCGCCGCGCAGCGGCAGGGTCTGGGTGAGGTATCCGACCATCCGCTCCAGCTCGACCCGATCCCGCCCGGCGACCACGGTGCCGACCAGCATGTCCTGCTGCCCGCTGTGCCGGAACAGCAGCGCCTGGTACGCCGCCATCAGCACCATGAACGGGGTCGCCCGATGGGCCAGGGCCAGCCGCTCCACTTCGGCGAGGTGACGCGCGCCCAGCCGTACCCAGTGATATCCGCCCTCCCGGACGGCCGCGCGCGCCCCGGGGCGGGCGAAGGGCAGCTCGGTGACCGGCGGCGCGGCCAGCGCCTCGCTCCAGTACGGCATGGCCTTGTCCGCCCTGCGCCGCTGCCAGCGGGCGTAGTCGCTGGGCAGGATGCGCAGGTCGGGCAGGCGGGCGGGGCGGCGCTCCACGGCGGCGGCGTAGTACTCGCCCAGGTCGTCGAGCATGATCTCCAGGGAGTGCCCGTCGGCCAGGATGTGGTGCAGCGTCAGGCACAGCACGTGATCGTCCGGGGCGATCTCGATGACGGCGACCCGCAGCGGAACGCCCGCGGCCAGGTCGAAGGCGGCGTTGGCACGCTCGTCGACCAGCGCGCCCACCTGCTCCTCGGCCGCCGCCAGCCACTCGATGGGCGGCGCCCAGCCGACCGGCCCGGCCACCGCCCAGGGCGTGCCGTCCTCCTCGGTGAAGGCGGTCCGCAGGCTCTCGTGCCTGGCCACGAGCGCCCCGAGGGCGCCGGTGAACGCGTCGCGGTCGAGCGGGCCGCGCAGGCGTCGTACCAGGTACATCGTGTACGAGGCGTCGCCCGGCACCAGCCGCTGGAGCATCCAGAGCCGTTCCTGCGCGGGCGACAGCGGTGTCCTCATGACCCGGCCGCCAGATCGTCGAACAGGCCCTCGAGCTCCTCGGCGCTGAGGCCGTCCAGCTCGTCGCGCAGCGCGGCGACGTCGGCCAGGCTGAGATCGGCGTCGTCCATGTCGTCGAGCCGGGCGGCGAATCCGGCGATCGTCGGATGCTCGAACAGGACGACGATCGGCACTTCCAGGCCGTACCTGGCCTGGACCCTGGCGATGATCTGCGTCGCGGCGAGTGAGTGGCCGCCGAGCTCGAAGAAGTCGTCGTCGGCGCCGATGGGCTCAGTGGCGCCGAGCACTCCCGCCCAGAGCTCGGCGAGGTCGGACTCGACCGCGGTGGCCGGGGCCCGGAAGGCGGCGGTGCCGGGGCGCGTCCACGACGGGGTGGGCAGGGCGGCGCGGTCGAGCTTGCCGTTGGGGGTGAGCGGCAGGGACGTCAGGGTCGTGTGCCGGACGGGGATCATGTAGTCGGGGAGCGATGCGCGCAGTCGTTCCCGCAGCGCCGCCCAGTCGACGGCCTGCGCCCGCGGAACCAGGTAGGCCACCAGACGCCCGTCGCGGACGGCGACCGCGGCGTCCTTGACCTCGGCGGCCGCGCGCAGGGTGGCCTCGATCTCGCCCAGTTCGATGCGGAATCCGTGGATTTTGACCTGCTGGTCAGCGCGGCCCAGGTACTCCAGCCGACCGGCGGGCGTGATTCTGGCCAGGTCGCCCGTGGCGTACATGCGGGCGCCGGGGGTGCCGGCGTACGGGTCGGGCAGGAAACGCGCGGCCGTCTGACCGGGTAGCCCGTGGTATCCCCGGGCGACCCCCGCGCCGCCGATGAGCAGCTCGCCGATCTCCCCGTCGGCGACCGGCGTCCCGTTCTCGTTCAGCACGTGAACCGAGGTCCGCCCGATGGGCGACCCGAGATCCACGGCCTCAGGTCCTGGCCGCACCCGGCCGGCCGTGGACCACACGGTGGTCTCCGTGGGGCCGTACACGTTCCACAGTTCGGCGCCGTCCGCCAGCAGTTCGTCCGCGAGATCGCGGGGCAGCGCCTCACCACCGCACAACCGCGTCCTGATCGTCGTGGGGATTCCGCCGGACTCCAGCAGGATGCGCCAGCCCGCCGGTGTCGCCTGCATGATCGTGACCCCCTCGGCGGCGGCCCGTTCGCGCAGCGCCCACCCGTCGGAGACCTCCCCGGTGGTCGCGATCACCACCCGGCCTCCCGTGAACAAGGGCAGCAGCAACTCCAGAACCGAGATGTCGAACGACAGCGTGGTGACGGCCAGCCACCGATCCTCCGGCCCGATCGGCAGCAGTTCGGCGAATGACTCCAGCAGGTTCGCCACGGCCCGATGCGGCACCGCCACCCCCTTCGGGCGACCGGTGGACCCCGAGGTGAACATCAGGTACGCCAGCCGATCCACGACCGCCGGGGGCGGCGCGGCGTGGGCCGGCCGGATTGCCGGGGGCACGGCCGGGATCCGCGCGGGCGAGAGGGGAGCACCGTTCAGCGGCCGGCCTCCGGGTGAGAGCGTGAGAACGGTGGGAACGCCGTCCAGCAGTGCGGGATCGACGCCCGCCTGGGTCAGCACCAGGCCGATGCCCGCATCCTGGCGCATCATCCGCAGCCGTTCGGCTGGGAACGCCGGATCCAGCGGTACATAGGCCCCGCGCGCCGTCCATATGGCGAGCATCGCCACGAGCATCCCGGTGGTCCGCTCCACGCACAGCCCCACGGGCACCTCGGGACCGACGCCGTGCCTGCGCAGCACGGCGGCGAGGTCATCGACGCGCCGGTACAGCTCCCGGTAGGTCACCTGACCGTCGGAGCCGGTCACGGCCACCGCGTCGGGCGCATGGTCCAGCCACCGCCATATCGTGCCCGCTCCGCCGTGCACTGCCCCCCGCGGGGGCGGCGTCGTGTCGTCACTCAACGTCGATCTCGCCTTTCAGTCTCGCAGGCTGAGCGGGCGCATGTCCGTCCAGACGGTCTCGATGTGGGCCAGGCACTCCTCCCGAGTGCCCGCGAACCCGGCGTCGGACCAGCCGGACGGCAGGTCTCGATCGGCGGCCCAGATGGAGTACTGCTCCTCGTGGTTGACGACCACCCTCATCTCGGCACTCACGTGTTCTCCTCGTTGACCAGTAGCGTGCAGGTGTGAGTGGCGGGCCCGACGGTGAAGAACACCTCGGTTGTCACGGGGGCGATCATGACGGGCGGTCCGCCAACTGCGACAGGTGCTCGACCAGCCCGTCGAGCGTGTCGAGGCTGCCGTTGAGCTCGACGTCGAAGCCGAACGCGTCCTCGATCGCGTCGATCAGCCGTATGTAGCCCAGCGAGGTGAGGCCAAGTGCCGTCAGCGAGCAGTCGGCCGCCAGTATCTCCGCCGTGGTGAGTTCACCGTCGCTGGCCTGGGCCACCAGCGCGGCCACGCGCTCCCTCAACATGTCTGCTCCCGCAGTCGGGCGACCTCCGCCGCGATCCGCGTCGCGGTGGCGTCGTCGATGAACACCTCGAAGGAGAGCTCCACACCGAGCCGCTCCTTGGTCCTGACCATGATCTGGGTGATCGTCAGGGAGTGGCCACCGAGATCGAACAGGTCGTCGTCGGGTTCCACGTCGTCCAGCTCGAGCTCCTTGGCGAAGATCGCCTGAATCTCCCGTACGAGATCGGCGTCCACCGGCCCGTCCTTGACGGCGGCGGTGACGGCGGTCACGGACACCGCCGGAACGGGACTTGGCAGCGGCAGCCGGTCCAGCGGCGTCTCCGGATCCGCGGCGACCGCCGCCAGCAGCGCGGCGAGGTGCTCCCGGATCCGCCCGGCACCCGTCCCGTCGAGGAGCGCGGGGTTGTACTGCAGCCGCGCCGCCGTACCCGCCTGGTCATCGACGATCTGCAGATGGAGCGTGTTGCGCACCCAGCCGTTGAACATCATCCACTCCACCGACGCGCCCAGCCCGGGGAACAGCGGGCTCGTCTCCGGCCGCCGGCGGTAGCTGAGCGACACGGGGGTGAGCGCGGCGCGCGGGCCGATCCCGTCCACGGCCCTGGCCAGCGGAACCTCGCGATGCCGGTACAACCGCCGCAGATCGCCCCGCAGGCTCCGGGCGAACTCGCCGAACGTGGCCCCCTCGGGCACCCCGATCACAGGCAGCTCGTTGACGAAGGCGCCCACGTGGTCCCGGCTCCGCTCGGTCCGCGTGGACAGGTCCACGCCGACCGCGGGCCGCGCGTTGCCGTACGCGTGCAGCAGTGCGACGAACGTGGCCAGCACCGCCTCGAATCGGGTGACCTCCAGCCGCGCGGCGAGCCCGGCGAGGTCCTCGACCTCGAAGTCGAGGGCGGATCCTGGAGCCGCGGCCAAGGACACACCGGTCAGGCCGGGCAGGCGCAGCTCCCGCTGGTCCTGCCACCGGTCCTGCCAGTACCGGCGCGCGTCCGGCAGCGCCTCCCCAAGCCTGGCCTTCTGCTGGAGCATCACCTCCGGGTACGTCGACCCCAGCGGCGCCGGCGTCGCGCCCCCGTACCAGGCGGCCAGATCCCGCAGCAGAATGTCCTTGGACTCTCCGTCGAACACCGCATGATGGGCCTGGAACAGCAGCACATGCCGCTTGGCGTCCTCCCTGATCAGCGTGAACCACGCCGCGGGCCCTTCCACCGGATCGACCGCTCTGGCCAGCTCCTCCTGGAGATCGCCCCCTTCGCGCATCGGCGGCATCGCGTGCGGGACCACCCGCAGCTCACCGCCGTCCTCCACGAGCACGCCGCCCAGCCCGGGATGCCTGCGCGCCACCTGCTCACATGCCTCCCCCAGGGCCATCATGTCGAGCGGCCCGTCCAGCCACACGGCCAGCGGCATGTGAAAGGCTCGCCCGGCAACCCCGGCCCGCTCGGTGAGCCACATCCCCTGCTGCGCAGGGGAGGCCGGCCACGATCCGGTCATCTCCCGCCTTCTTTCTGAAAAGGGCCCGACTTCTCCGCCGAACCCACTTCCACCACAGAATCCGCCTGATTCAGGAGATCACGCAGGCCGGACTTGACGACCTTGCCCGAGTGGTTTCTGGGCAGGCGGTCCACGAAGATCACTCGTGCCGGGAGTTCGTGCGGGGCCAGCCGTGTCATGAGGAAGGCCCGCAGCTCCGTCACGAGCGGCGCCCGCGAACGGGGCACCACGGCGGCGGCCGGCACGGTGCCGAGCACGGGGTGCGGCACACCGGCGACCGCCGCCTCGGCCACGTCAGGGTGTTCGTGCAGCGCGGCCTCCACCTGCACGGTCGACACCTTGTACGCCCCGGACTTGAGGACGTCGCTTTCCCGGTCGACGAGATAAAGGTAGCCGTCCTCATCGAGGTAGCCCAGGTCGCCCATCCGCACCCACCCGCCACGGAAAGTGTGCGTGTTGGCCTGCTCGTCCCGGTAGTACGAGCGCGCGGTGGCGGGTGACCGCAGCCAGATCTCCCCCGTCTCCCCGGCCGCGAGTGGCCCGCCGTCGGGGCCGGTGATCCTCAGTCCGCTGCCGAGCGCCGGCCGGCCTAGAGCCGCAGGCCGCGACGGGTCGTAGATCATGACGGTCTGGGCGGGCGCCGCCTCGGTCGAGGTGTAGTAGTTCGTCACGGTCGCCTTGGGGAACGCCGCCGCCAGCCGCTCGCACAGCGCCGCCGGCAGCGCCGACGCCGCCGACCCGAGCAGGACCACGCCGGAGAAGTCGTGCCGTTCGTGCAGCCCGGCGTTGAGCAGCTCGAGGGCCATCGCGGGCACCAGGAACACGGTCCCCACCTGCCGCGACTCGATCAGCCTGGCGAACCTGCCCGGGGTGAACCGCGCCAGGGTCAGCACCGACGGGCGCGCGTCCAGGGCGTTGATCAGCATGGCCTGGCCGGCGTTGGTGCCGATCGGAAACGCGTGCAGCAGAAGCCGCGAATGCCCGAACCTTCGGCGATTGGCCCGGGGGGCGCAGCCATAGGTGAGGTTGGCGTGGGTGGCCGCCACCGCCTTGGGCCGGCCCGTGGTGCCAGAGGTGTAGAGGATCTGCGCCAGATCCCCCGGCCCCGGCGGCTCGGGTTCCCGCGAACCGGGCTCCAGCTCGGCCGGCACGGCGCTCCAATACCCGCCGTCCGGCGGCCCCTTGCCCGCGTGCAGCACGCCGGTCGCCGAGCAGTGCTCCAGCATGTACGCCACCTCGGCCGGAGCGAACCGATCGGAGATCGGTACGGCAACCCCGCCGGCGAGCTGCGCGGCGCAGTAGGCCACGGCGAAGTCGGTCCAGTTCTCCGCCCCGAACAGCAGCCCCACCCGGTCGCCCCGCCGCACCCCGCGCCGGACCAGCCCGCGCGCCAGCGAATCCGCCCGCGCGTGCCATTCCGCGAAGGTCAGCGTGCCGCCCCCGGCGACCTCCAGCGCGGCCCGCTCGGGCTCCTCCGCGGCCCGCCTGGCCAGCAACTCCGGAACGATCATGACTCTCCCCCGGCGCGCCGCCGCAGCTCCTGGATGCCGACGAGATCATCGGGCAGCGCGTCGGGCACCTCGCTGTCGAACCGCGCCAGCACCCGCACCCGCATCGCCCACACCGCGATCAGCGCGATGGCCAGCCCGAAGGCCACGTACATCAGCCCGATCCCGCGCCCTTCCCCCGTCCCGAGCAATGCCCCCGCTGTCGCGGCCAGCGGCCCGTCCGGCGCCATCAGCGGCTCGAACACCGCCGCCCCGTACGGCGCCACCAGGCCGAACCCGATCGGCAGCGTGGACCAGGCGACGAGCGTGTTGAGCGCGATGACCCGGCCGTGGAACCGCTGCGGCACCTTGACCTGAATGATCGTCGCGTACACCCCGTTGAGCAGCGTCAGACACAGCGACATCCCGAACGCCCCCGCGATGATCGCCACCAGATCCGCCCGTACGCCGACGACCACGCAGAACACCGCCAGCGCGAGCGTGAACAGCAGCACCCCGCGCAGCCGTCGCCGGCGCGGTCCGCCCCACACGGCCATCAGCAGCCCACCGGCCAGCACGCCGATCCCGCCCGCCAGCGACACCTGCCCGACGTCCTGCAGCGTCGCGAACGACAACACCAGCGGCGAGATCATCAGGAACAGCGGCGACAGGAACACGTTCAGCACGGCGAAGAACACCAACATCCCGCGGAAGCCCCGATTTCCCCAGGTCAGCCGCCAGCCGCCGGCGATCTCCGCCATGACCGTCTCGCGGCGCCGCCACGCCATGCTCCGGGGGAACCGGACCGCCAGCACGACCGCGGCCGCCAACCCGTACGACACCACGTCGATGATCAGGATCCCCTCCAGCCCGATGACCGCCATCAGCCCGACCGCCAAGAGCGGCACCGCCACCTGGGCCGTACCGGTGACGAGCTGTACCACCCCGTTGGCGTGGCCGAGGAACCGCTTGGGGACGAGTTGCGGGATCGCCGAGGCGTACGCGAACCGCTGGAAGGTCAGCGCGACCGACAGCAGCGCGAGCAGCGGGTAGATGTGCCAGATCTCCAGGTTGCCGGTCCACAGCAACAACCCGAGGATCAACTGCACGCCGCCCGCGGTGACGTCCGCGGCGAGCATCACCACCCGCCGGTCGTGCCGGTCCACGATGGCCCCGGCCAGCGGCGCGACCAGCATGCCCGGCAGCAGCCCGAGCACCGCGAACAGCGCGAAGTTCGCCAGCGAGCCGGTGGTCGTGTAGATCCACAGCGGCACGGCGAATTCGGTCAGCGCCGACCCCAGGATCGACACCAGCTGCCCGGCCGCGACCAGCGCGAACCGGCCCATGCCCGGCCGCACCCGAGGAGCCCCGTCCGCGGCCGGAGAGTCTCCGGAGGACACGCCTTCCAGCCACCACGTCGATCGCGGTGTACGTGCCAGCCGCTCGGCCCGCCCCTCGGCGATGGCGCGGTGCGTGCCGGTCACGATGTGCGCCAGTTCTCTGGCCCGATATTTCAGGAAGAAGTGTCCCGCCTCATCCAGCACGACCAAGGCCGTCAGCTCCGACAGCACGTGCCACTCGCGGTACCGCTCCTGGTAGAACTCCATCGCCGGGTCGCGCTCGCCGGCCAGCGCGATCACCGGCGCCCGCAGCGGGGCCGCGGACTCCTCGAACATGCCGGTGAAGTACCGCTCCGCCTGCCGGGTGCCGCGCCGCCGGTTGCGGACCATGAGGTCGAGCTGGTCGCGGCCCACTTCCTCCACGTCCAGACCGGCAGACCGCAGGTCGTTGATCCAGGCCTGGTCGCCACGGATGCGCTCCATGAGGTCGGTCAGGCCCGCGAGGCGGCCGCGGGGACGGGCGAAGGGGAAGACACCGCCGAGGTACACCGCCTCGACCTCGCGGCCGGCGGCCTCCAGCTTGCGGGCGATCTCCGCGGCCAGCATCACGCCGAGGCCGCAGTGGCCATACAGGGTGACGGGGCCCTCGATGCCGTCGAGGATCTCCTGTACGCACCCGTCGGCGACCTCGTCCAGCGACCGGGCCTCCTCGCCCAGTTCGTGCCCGGGCACGGCGATCGAGTACAGCGCCCAGTCGGCCGGCAGCGCGTCCGCCAGCGGCTGGTAGATGACCGCGCTGCCACCTCCGTACGGCGCGCAGATCAGCGTCGAAGCGGCCGTCCTGGTGGGCGTGAGCCGGTGCAGCAGGCGGCGCGGGAGGTCGGCGGCCGACTCCAGCGTCGCGGCCAGCTCCCGCACGGTGCGGTGCTTGAACAGGTCGAGTACGGTGACGCTGCGCTCCGGCGCCACCTGCCTGAGCCGGGCCACCACCCGCATGGCCAGCAGGGAGTGCCCGCCGAGCTCGAAGAAGTCGTCCGTTGCGCCGACCTCGGGGACGTCGAGCAGCTCGGCCCACACGGCGGCGACGGCCTGTTCGACGATGGTCCGCGGCGGCACGAACCGGCCGGTCGTCTCCGGCGCCGGGTCGGGCAGGGCGCCCCGGTCCACCTTGCCGTGCGACTTCAGCGGCGGCGGCTCATCCAGCCATACGTACCTGGCGGGGATCATGTAGTCGGGCAGCCGCTCGGCCAGCCACGCCCGCACCTCGGCGGCCTCCGGCCGGGCCCCCACGGACTCGCCGACGAGGTACGCCACGAGCAGGCCGCCGCGCATGTCGGCGATCGCCGACGTCACGCCGGGACACCGGCCGAGCACCGATTCGATCTCGGCCAGCTCCACGCGGTAGCCGCGGATCTTCACCTGCAGGTCGCGGCGGCCGAGGAACTCCAGGTTCCCGTCGGGAAGGTGACGGGCCAGGTCACCGGTGCGGTACATGCGTGCACCGGCCGGACCGTACGGATCGGGCAGGAACCGTTCCGCGGTCAGGGCGGGACGGTCGAGATACCCCCTGGCCAGCCGATCCCCGCCGAGGTACAGCTCCCCCGCGACGCCGATCGGCACGGGCTCCAGATGCTCGTCCAGCACGTACGCCCGTGCCCCCGGCATCGGCCTGCCGATGGGCAGCGTGGTGGTCGTGCCGCCGCCCTCGACCGGATACGTGGTGACGCCCACCGTAGCCTCGGTCGGCCCGTAGTGGTTGACCACCCGGCACCGCCCGGACGCGGCCAGTTCCTCGGCCCAGTCGCGAGGCGCCGCCTCACCGCCGAGGATCAGCAGCTTGCGCGGCA
Organism: Nonomuraea sp. 10N515B; assembly: GCF_052245915.1. Taxonomy (NCBI): domain Bacteria; kingdom Bacillati; phylum Actinomycetota; class Actinomycetes; order Streptosporangiales; family Streptosporangiaceae; genus Nonomuraea; species Nonomuraea sp. 10N515B. The sequence goes on along the minus strand of NZ_JBQQBQ010000043.1, from coordinate 21,447 downwards.
GCACGTCGGCCTGCAACGCGGCCAGATGAGAAGGAGTGATCTTGAGGTGGTCGATGCCCGCGTCCCGGACGTATTCGGCCAGCTCATGCCCTGCAGTGCGTGGCGCGATGATGTGCAGCGTCCCGCCGGTGACCAGGCACGTGTAGAAGACCGTCACCCCGAAGTCGAAGGCCAGCGACTGCAGCAGCCCATACGAACCGCCGGGTTCGATCTCCAGGCGCTCCCGCAGGCCCGCGAGATAGACGAGCGCCTGCCGATGCTGGATCGCGACGCCCTTGGGCCTCCCGGTGGTGCCGGACGTGTAGATGACATAAGCCAGGTCGTCGGGAGTCACGTCACGAGAGACCGGCACGCCGTCGAGATCCCCATGGGGTTCGTCCAGTGCACCGGAGCCATCGAGGCCGACCGTGACCAGCCCATCGGGCAACCGCCCCCTGGAGGACGAATCGGCCACCGCGATCCGCACTCCGGCGTCCCGCACCACATATTCCAGCCGCTCGCGCGGATGCTGCGGATCCAGCGGCAGATAGGCGGCCCCCGCTTTGAGCACGCCGAGCACCGCCACGGCCAGTCCGGCGGACGGCTCCAGGCACACCGCCACCCGTTCCCCGGGCCCGGCGCCGAGGGTCCGCAGCCGCCGGGCCAGCCGATCCGCGCGGATGTCGAGCTCGCCGTACGTGAGTGAGACGTTGCCCGCGACCACCGCGACCGCTGCGGGATCCTGGCCGTCGACGACCTCGTGCAGCAGCCGGATCCCGGCGGGCGGCGCCGGCTCGGCGACCCCGAGCGCCAGCACGCGCCGCCGCTCGTCCTGGCCGAGCAGCGGCAATCGGGAGATCGGCAGCCCAGGGTCGGCGACCGCCGCCCGCAGGAGCGTCTCCAGGCATCCCACCAGCCGCCGCGCCGTATCCTCCCGGAATAACGCGGTGCTGTACGCGAGCTGCCCGTGCAACCCGCCTCCACCCTCGAAGAGATAGAGCGCCAGGTCGAACCGGCTGGCCACGGTGGGGATCGGATACGGCTCCGCACCCAATCCGGAGGTGTCCAGGGTCCGGCCACGATAGTTCTGCAGCGCGAACATGCTCTGGTACACCGGCGTACGGCTGACGTCCCGCTCCACGGCCAGCTCGGTGACGAGTCGGTCGAACGGCAGCGCCTGATGCGCGAACGCGTCCAAAGTCGCGTCGCGGACCCGGCCGAGCAACTCACTGAAGGTCGGGTCGTCGCGCAGGTCGGCCCGCATGGCCAGGGTGTTGATGAACGGCCCGACGACCCCCTCCAGCTCGGGCAGCTCCCGTCCGGACACCGGCGACCCCACCGCGAAGTCGTCCTGCCCGGCGAACCGGCCGAGCAGCACCTGGAAGGCGGCGAGCAGCGTCATGTACGGCGTGGCTCGATGTGCCTTGCCCAGCTCCGCGATCGACGCGGTGAGTGCGGGGTCCACGATGACATCCACGGCGGAGCCGGTCCAGCGCTGCTCGGCGGGCCGCGGCAGGTCGGTCGGCAGTTCCAGGGCAGGCACCCCGTCCAGCCGGGACACCCAGTAGCGCATGTCGTCGTCGAAGGTCCGGCCGCGCTGCCAATGCGCGTAGTCGCCGAACTGCAGCGGCGCAGGCGGCAGTTCCCGGCCCGCGTGCAGCGCCAGCAGCTCCTGGAACAGGATGTCGCACGACCAGCCGTCGATGATCGCGTGGTGCATGGTGAGCAGCAGCACGTGCTCGCGCGTGGTCTCCTCGGGGGCCGACCGCACCAGCAGGGCGCGCAGCAGGGGCGGGCGGGCCAGGTCGAACGGCCTGGCCAGCTCCTCGTCGAGCTCGCCGGGATCGGCGGTGACGCGGAACTCCACGACCGGCTCCTCGGCGATCACCACCTCCGGACGGCCGTCCGGGGTGGTGACCAGGCTGGTACGCAGGCTCTCGTGCCGCCGCGTGAGCTCCGTCAGCGCCCTGGCCAGCGCGTTCTCGTCGAGTTCGCCGGTCAGCCTGACCGCGAACGGCACGGTGTAGGCGGCCGTGCCGGGAGCGTACTGGTCAAGGAACCACAATCGCTCCTGCATGGCCGACGGCGGCGGCGCGGTGCCGGGGGCACGGCGGGGAACGCTGACCTTGGTGGCGCGCGCTCGAAGGCGACGCTCGAGCAAAGCCTGCTTGGCGGGTGAAAGGGAGCTCCTGGTCACGCGTCTTTCTCCTCGGAACACGCGGTTGTACACGGATGGGTCCGTGACGATGACGCCCCAGACCGGGAGGTGCTGCAGTGCGATCGGTGTAGCCGGAACGGCGAAATATTGCGCAGGCGTGGGAACGCTCCCACGAGTGAGGCTAGGTTTCGGCCCTATGGAGGTCAAGCACTAGATCGACATTTCCGATTGCAGCCAGTGCCCTAACAAATACGATTTGCGATGTGCGCACGTCGCTTCCCTTTTTTCGCCAGCCCAATTTTTCGAACCCTTGACAGACGGGAAACCACTTCGTCATCTATCTGGGAGCGCTCCCAGCACTTGTTGCCAGCGGTGCCCGCACCCTTCTGCCTGACAACTCATAGCTTTCTTCGATTTCTGGAGAAAGATATGGGCAGGTTAGATATTTCGCCTTATATTACGGCGCAGAGCAGCGTTAACCCCTTCATGTTCCAGCGAATGAGACCCGGCATCCGCCGATGGATCGCAGCTGTCCCGGCGATGCCGCACCCCCACACCCCCGCCGAGATGGGACAGCTCATGCGGAAACCATCCCTGTTATCCGTCTTACTGATCATCGCGCTCTCATGCCTCGTCGTACCCGCTCAAGCGCACGCGGCGGTGCCGCCGCAGGAGCCGGGCATCACCCTGCGCACCTACGACGTCCAGGTCGAGCTGTCCAAGCTCTGCACGCTCAAGCCCGGTCAAACACCCAACGTGGACAAGCTGATGCCCACGATCGACTGGAACTCCGACGCCGACTTCGGCCTGACCGACACGTTCGTCACCGAGGTCATCGGCAACATCTCCATCGCCGCCGCAGGCACGTACGAGTTCCGGCTCACCAGCGACGATGGCTCCCGGCTGCGCATCGACGACACCGTCGTGATCACCAACGACGGGCGGCACGGCCCGATCGCCGTGGACGGCATGATCACCCTGACCACTGGCTACCACGCGCTGCGCGTCGACCACTTCGAACACCTGTACGGCCAGCAGCTCAAGCTGGAGTGGAGACCACCCGGATCCGCGGAGTTCACCCTCGTACCGAACTCGGTGCAGAGCACGGACGCGGAAGTGGTGCGGGTCACCGCCCCCGGGCGCAAGGAGTGCGAGAGCGGCGCCGACTCGCCTGGCGACGGGCTGCCGCTGGAGTCGGTACACCCTGACTTCGCGCTCACCGACCTGCGGCCGAACGGTTTCCAGCCGCAGGTGACCGGGATGGACTGGCTGCCCGACGGCCGGTTGGCGATCGCCACGTGGGGCGGCTCGGAAACCGAGCTCGGCGAGGTCTACCTGCTTGACAACGTCACAGGCAAGACCTCAGCCGCGCAGGTGACCGCCAAGAAGATCGCCGGCGGGCTGCAGGAGCCCATGGGCATCAAGTACGTGGACGGCAAACTCTACGTGTCGGAGAAGTCCCGGCTGGTGGAGCTGAACGACACCAACGGCGACGAGGTCGCCGACAACCTCAGGACCGTGGCGAGCTGGCCGTTCGGCGGCAACTTCCACGAGTTCGCGTTCGGGCTGCTCTACCGTGGCGGCCACTTCTACCTCAACCTCTCCGTCGCCATCAACTACGGTGGCGCCACCACCGACCCGCAGCCGGCGCGGGACCGGGGCACGACCATCAAGGTCAACAAGGCCACCGGCAGGGTCGAATACATCGCCGGCGGTCTGCGCACGCCCAACGGCCTCACCTGGGGTCCGGGGGGTGACCTGTTCGTCACGGACAATCAGGGCGGCTGGCTGCCCGCCTCGAAACTGGTGCACATCAAGAAGGACCGGTTCTTCAACCACTACACCAACCCTGACGGCCCGTTCGACAACAACCTGGTGAGCCCGCCCGCGCTGTGGCTGCCGCACAACGAGATCGCCAACTCCCCCAGCACCCCGCTGGTCATGAGGCAGGGCAGGTTCGCGGGACAGATGCTGTTCGGCGACGTCACCTACGGCGGGATCCAGCGGGCCTACCTCGAGAAGGTCAACGGCGAGTACCAAGGCGCGGTCTTCCGCTTCACCCAAGGACTCGAGGCAGGGGTCAACCGGATCAGCCTGGGGCCCGACGGCGCCATCTACGCCGGAGGTCTCGGCGCCGGCGGAAACTGGGGCCAGCCGGGCAAGCTCACCTACGGCCTGCAGAAACTGACCCCGGTCGACGACAAGGCGTTCGACATCCTGAGGATGCGCGCGATCGAGGGCGGCTTCGAGCTGGAGTACACCCAGCCGCTGTCGGCGGAGACCGCCACGTCGCCGGCGTCCAAGTACCAGGTCACCCAATGGCGGTACGCCGCCGCCTCCACGTACGGTGGCCCCAAGGTGGACGAGGAGCCGCTGACCGTCACCTCCGCGAAGCTGACCTCCGGCGGGAAGAAGGTCACGCTCAAGATCGCCGGTCTCAAGCCTGGGCGCGTGGTGCACCTGCGGTCGCCGCGCCCGTTCAGCTCGGCCTCAGGGCAGCCGCTATGGAGCACCGAGGCCTGGTACACGCTCAACTCGCTGGTCGGCGGCCCGACGACGGACACGACGTACGAGGCGGAGAGCGCGGCACACAGCGGCGGCGCGAAGCTGGGCACCGACCATCTCAGTTACTCGGGAAGCGGCTTCGTCGACGGCTACTGGACGGCGGGCGCGGCCACGCAGTTCGCCGTACGGGCAGCCGAGGCCGGCACGTACCACGTGGGCCTGCGCTACTCCAACGGCCCGCACCCCGCACCCGGCACCAAGTCGCTGAGCGTGTACGTCAACGGGACCAAGGTCAGACAGGTGCCGTTGCCCACCACGGAAACGTGGGACCTGTGGGCCACCCAGGTAGAACCGCTCACGTTGAAGGCAGGCGCCAACACCATCGCCTACAAGTACGACAGCGGCGACACGGGCAACGTCAACCTGGACTCCATCACCGTGGCCACGCGACCGGTGCTCGAGGCGGAGAACGCCTTGCTGCGCGGTGGCGCGAAGGTGAGCACGAACCATCAGGGCTACACCGGCAAGGGCTTCGTCGACGGCTACACCGCCACGGGCGCGAGCACGTCGTTCACCGTACGGACGGACTCACCCGGCATGCACAACGTCGGGCTCCGCTACGCGGCCAACGCCGGCACGTCGGTGAGCGTGTACGTCAACGGTGACGAGGTCAGGCAGGTGCGGCTGGCCGCCACCGGCGGCTGGGACGCCTGGGCAGTCCAGACCGAGGCACTCAACCTGAAGCGAGGATCGAACAGAATCACCTATAGCTACGACTCCGGCGACACAGGACAGCTCAGCCTCGACCACCTCACCGTGTCGAAGGCACAGCGAATCATGCTGTTCGACGGGTCCAACCTGGCGGCGTGGGAGAAGCGGGCCGGCGGACCGGCGACCTGGCCGATCGCGAACGGCTCTATGGAGTCCTACGGCGGCGACATCCGTACCCGGCAGACGTTCGGCGACTTCACGCTCCACGTCGAGTGGTACGAGCCGGACTACCCACCGGACGTGACCGGGCAGCAACGCGGCAACAGCGGCGTCTTCCTCCAGGAACGCTACGAGGTGCAGGTCCTCGAGTCGTACGGTGACACCACACCGGCTGCCAACGAGGCGGGCGCGATCTACTCCAAGCGCGCGCCCGACCGCAACATGGCCACCGCCCCGGGAACCTGGCAGACCTACGAGATCACCTTCCGCGCGGCCCGCTACACCAGCGCGGGAGTGAAGGTCGACAACGCGCGGGTGACGGTCGTCTGGAACGGCGTCGTGGTGCACAACGACGTGAGCATCGACGGCGGCACAGGCGACAACATCCCGGAGAGCGCGGCCTGGGGCGGGATCCGCCTCCAGGACCACGGCGACCCCGGCGAGAATCCCCGCTTCCGCAACGTCTGGGTCGAACCCGTCACCTGACATCATCCGGCCCGGCAGGCCGTCCCGCCTCTGCGCGTGGCCGGTCTGCCGGGCCATGAGAGCGCCGTGCTGACCTCGTCCTGGATGATCGCCCACACGCAGACCGCGCCCGTCACCTGGCTCGGCTACGAGAAGCCGCCTTGGTTCCCTTGTTCCAGGCACTCAGATCAGAGTGGTGCCAGAATGTGACCGTGCCACCACTCCGAGCGAAGTATTTCAATACCACCGGCCCCTGCGATCCGCAGCTCCATTACATGCTTCCCCCCACACCACGGCTTCCCGAGGCGCGGGCGCTCATCGAGATGGACCGCTATTTCGTGCTGCATGCCCCCCGGCAGACCGGCAAGACGACCATCCTGGACGCTTTGGCGTCGGAGCTGACCGCCGAGGACGACATCGCCGCTCTGTCGTTCTCCTGCGAGCGCGCCAAGATCTTCAGCGACGACATCGCCGCCACGGAGACAATTCTGCTGGACTCCCTCCGCGAGACCGCAAACTTGTCGGGATTGTCCGGCGAACTGCTGCCGCCGGACTCCTGGCCGGAGGAGCAGGCGGGCACCCGGTTCGGTAAGGCGCTGAGCGCGTGGTGCCGCCGCTGCCCGCGCCGGGTCGTGCTGTTCCTCGACGACTTCGACGCCCTGCAGGGCAACAGCCTGATCAGCATCCTCAGCCAGCTCCGCCACGGCTACAACGCGCGGCACAAGGGGCATCCGTTCCCCGCCTCGGTGGTGCTGTGCGGGTTGCGCGACCTGCGCGACTACAAAACTGCCTCCAGCGGCGACCCGGCACGGCTCAACCCGGCCAGCTCGTTCAACATCTTCGCTGACTCACTGCGCCTGAGCGACCTCACCACCGACCAGATCGCCGAGCTGTACGACCAGCACACGCAGGAGACCGGCCAGGAGTTCACCAAGGACGCCGTAGACCGCGTCTTCGAGCTGACCCAGGGACAACCCTGGCTGGTCAACGCCCTCGCCCACGAGATCACTGCCGAGATGAGGGTGAGCGGCGCCATCACCACCGCACAGGTCGATGAGGCCAAGGAGCGGCTGATCCGGAAGCGCCCCATCCACCTGGACGCCCTCATGACACGATTGCACGAGCCCCCGGTGGAACGAGTAATCCGGGCGATCATGGAAGAAACCCTGCCGGGCACGGACGCTCCCTTCGACGACGACGTCTCCTACGTTCGCAATCTGGGCCTCATCCGGGGAACCGGAGAACCGGAGATCGCCAACCCGATCTACCGAGAGTTCCTGCTGCGGCACTGCTTCACCGATCTGCTGCGCCGGGAACAGCAGGGACCTTTCACCGACGAGAAGCTGGCCGAGGCCCGCATAAGGATCTTCGGGCCCTCAGGTCAGAATGGTGGCAGAATGTGACCATGCCACCACCCCGAGCAAGGTATTTCAATACCACCGGCCCCTGCGATCCGCAGCTCCACTACATGCTTCCCCCCACACCACGGCTTCCCGAGGCGCGGGCGCTCATCGAGATGGACCGCTACTTCGTGCTGCACGCGCCCCGGCAGACCGGCAAGACGACCATCCTGGACACCCTGGCCTCCGAGCTGACCGCCGAGGGTGACATCGCCGCCCTGTCGTTCTCCTGCGAGCGCGCCAAGGCGGCCGGCGACGACTACGCCGCAGCGGAGTCGCTGCTGCTCGATTCCCTCTGCGACGCCGCGCAGTGGTCGGGATGGCCGGACGAGCTGCTGCCGCCGGATCCCTGGCCGCAGGCCACTCCGGGCAGCCGGTTCGGCGCGGCGCTGCGTGAGTGGTGCGACCGCTGCCCGCGCCGGGTCGTGCTGTTCCTCGACGAGATCGATGCCCTGCAGGGCGCCAGCCTGGTCAGCATCCTCAGCCAGCTCCGCGATGGCCACAACGCGCGGCACAAGGGACATCCGTTTCCTGCCTCGGTGGTGCTATGCGGGTTGCGCGACCTGCGCGACTACAAGGTCGCCTCGGGCGGCGACCCCGCTCGGTTCAGCCCGGCCAGCCCGTTCAACATCCTTGCTGACTCGCTGCGCCTGGGCGACTTCACCGCCGACCAGATCGCCGAGCTGTACGACCAGCACACGCAGGCGACCGGCCAGGAGTTCACCAAGGACGCGGTGGACCAGGTCTTCGAGCTGACCCAGGGACAACCGTGGCTGGTCAACGCCCTCGCCCACGAGATCACCTTCAAGATGAAGGTGATCGGCACCATCACCGCCGAGCCGGTGGAGGACGCCAAGGAACGGCTGATCCGGGCACGCGCCACCCACCTGGACTCCCTGGCGGCCCGGCTGCACGAGCCCCGGGTCAAGCGGGTGATGGAGCCGATCGTGGCCGGCGGCCCCTACACCGACCGCAGCAACTCCGACGACCTGTCCTACGCCCGCGATCTGGGCCTGATCACGCAGAAACCCCCGCCGCAGGTGGCCAACCCGATCTACCGGGAGGTCATCCTGCGCGTGCTGGGCGACCTGACGGAACAGAACATCCACGCCGACCCGCACAGCTTCGTGCTCCCCGACGGCCGGTTCGACCTGCCACGCCTGCTGGAGGAGTTCGTGGTGTTCTGGCGCGAACACGGCGAAGTCCTCATCCAGCAGGAGGGATACCACGAGGCCGCCTGCCAGATCATCCTCATGGCCTTCCTGCACCGCCTGGTCAACGGCGGCGGCTACCTCAACCGTGAATACGCCGCCGGCACCAAACGCCTGGACGTGCTCGTCCGCTGGCCGTACAGCGGCCCCGACGGTGGACGGCTGATCCAACGCGAGGCCATGGAACTAAAGGTGTGGCGACCCGGCGCAGACGACCCCAAACCCGAGGGCCTTGCCCAGCTCGACCGCTACCTCGACCGCCTCACCCTCACCACCGGCGTCCTGGTCATCTTCGACCGCCGCCCCGAAGCCCCACCATGGAAGGAACGAGGCAGCTTCGACCAGGCCACCACCCCATCCGGCCGCCAGGTCACCGTCCTGCGGGCGTGACGAGTGCTTACTCGGTGAGCCATCGCGATCGTGCGGGATCGCTGGCCCGGCGAAGGTCTCACCCGTACTCTGGTGAGTTCCTTGTCGAGAAGGCCCCTCATCGGGCGCCTGTGCCCCGCTTCACCTGACGGTCGGGGATCGAAGACAGGCACTAATCCTTCAGGCCCGCGCTGAGGTCGGCGTTCATCACGTACTTCTGGAAGATCAGGTAGATCACGACAAGGGGGATCATGGACAGGACCGACGCCCCGAGCAGGACGGACCAGTTGACGTTCTCCGCGCCCACGATGCTCGCGACGCCGATCTGCAGGGTGAACTCGTTCGGGTCGTTGAGGACGATCAGGGGCCAGATGTAGTCGTTCCACCGCCACTGGAACGACATGATGGCGAGGGTCATGATGATCGGCCGGGAGAGCGGGAGCATGATCCGGATGAAGGTCGACAGTTCCCCGCTGCCGTCGATGCGGGCCGCGTCCAGCAGGTCGCGCGGCACGCTCAGGAAGAACTGGCGGAACAGGAAGGTGCCCGTTGCCGTGATCACTGAGGGGGCCACGACGCCGGCGAGACTGTTGTACAGGCCCAGGTCGCGGACGATGAGGAACAGGGGGGAAAGGATGACCTCGCCCGGCAGCATCGTGGTGGCCAGGACGCAGATGGTGAACGCCCGCAGCCACCAGTTGGTGTACTTCGCCAGGGCGTACCCGCAGGTCGCGCTCGTCACGATGGTGATGAGGGTCGCGGACACGGCCACGATGAGGGTGTTGCCGAAGTAGCGGCTGAAGTCGAAGCTCGTCCAGGCGTCGGTGAAGCCGGAGATGGTCGGCTGCTTCGGGAAGATGGTCAGCGGATAGGAGAACAGCTCTCCCGCCGGTTTGAAGGAGCTGAGCAGGAACCACAGGACGGGAATGCCGTACAGGGCGACCATGAACCACAGGGCCGCCGTCGCCCAGACCTTCTTCGGCAGCAGGTAATCCATCTCAGGAGTCCTTCCGGCGGTTGATGACCAACTGCGTGATAGCGATGATCATCAGAATCAGCATGAGCACGAAGGACGCCGCGCTCGCGTAGCCGATCTGGGCGCGGCGGAAGCCGGTCGTGAAGATGTACTGGATGAGCAGGTTGTTTTCGGTGCCCGGACCTCCGGCGTTGACCGCTTGGATGAGCGCGTACTCCTTCATCGAGTGCAGGGTGGTGAGCAGGATCACGATGAAGGACGTGGGCGCGATCGAGGGCAGCGTGATGTGGCGGAACTTGGCCCACGCGCCCGCGCCGTCCAGGGACGCGGCTTCGTAGTACGCGGTCGGCACGTTCTTGATGGCCGCGACGAACATCAGCATGTTGACCGCGGTGCTACCCCAGGCTGCGGCGATGACCACGATGATCAGGGACAGGTTCGCGTTGGACTGCCACGGCACCGCCTCGCCGCCGAGCGCGATGATGACGTAGTTGACGAGCCCGAAGTTCTCACCGAAGATCCAGCGCCAGATGACACCGGCGATGATCGGGGAGATGAGCCAGGGCACGAAGAAGATCACCCGCGCGACCGGCTTGCCACGGCTGTACGGGCTGACGAGCAGCACGGCCGCGCTCAGCGCGGCGACGTACGTCAGCGGAACGACGGCCGCGGTGAAGATCACGGTACGGACCGTCGCCGCGTAGAACGCCTCGTCGTTCAGCAGCCGCTGGTAGTTGTCCAGACCCACGAACGGCGCCGAGCCGACGCCCGTGTAGCTGGTGAAGGAGTATCCCAGGCCGATGACGGCCGGCCAGGCGAAGAAGAGGAGGAACAGGGCGAGGTTGGACGAGATGAGCAGCAGGGGCGCCAGGGTGTAGCGGTCATGCCGCCGGGGCCGTCGGCGGGGCCACCGCCGCGACGCGATCAAGGCCGATGTGTCGTCGGCGAGCCCCGTCGACTGCTGGACACTCTCCGCCATTGCGCTCTCCTCTTTCCGCACTCGTCAACGCTCGGCCCGCCGGCGCGGGGACGCGCCGGCGGGCCGAGCGATCAGCCGACCTGCTGGTTGAGTCCCGACACGATGTTGTCGACGGTCTTCTTGATGTCCTGCTGACCGTTGATCAGCTTGGACATCTCGTCCTTGGTCGGGTCGTCCTGGATGGACTTGCCGGCGAGCAGGAGCTTCGTCCCGTTCTGGTGTCCCGAGGAGGAGATCGGGTCCGCCAGCTCGATCTCCTTGAGGTAGAGCTGGAACGCGTCCAGGGCGGCCTGGTTCTTGAACGGGTAGTTCAGCGTGAGACCGGACTCCACCGGCAGGTAGCCGTTGACCTGCGCGAGCTTCGTGTAGTTCGCGGGCTGGAAGATGTAGTCCACCCACTTCTTGGCGGCCTCGGCCTTGTCACCGTTGTTGAAGGCGACCACCTTGCCGCCGAGGTTGATGTCGGTGGCGTGGATGGAGCCCGGCGTCGGCGCGCTGGCCCAGTCGAAGCTCGTGATGCTTTCCGCGAAGTCCGCCACTTGCCAGACGCCGGAGAAGTACGCGACGACCTGGCCGCTCTTGAACAGGGCGTTCGGGTCAGCGCCCGCGCCCCAGACGGACTTCGGCATGACCTTGTCGTCGTTCAGCGAGGCGAACTTCGACATCGCCTGCACGGTGGCGTCGTCGGGGGTGGCGTACTTGTTGTCCGCGCCGAGCTGGAAGCCCTTGCCGCCGTGGCCATAGATGAAGGCCCTGATGCGCGCGGGAGACTGGTCGTAGACCAGGTCGTACTTGGCGCCCGTGGCGGTGCGGACCTTCGTGGCGGCGGCCAGGAACTCGTCCCAGGTCCAGGTCTGGCTCGGGTCGGCGGGAATCTCGACCTTGGCCTTCTCGAACAGGGTCTTGTTGACGAACAGCCCGGCCGCCGTCAGGTCGGAGGGGATGCAGAGGACCTTGCCGTCCTGGACGGTGAGCAGGTCTTTGTTGATCTTGTTGGCCGGGGCGTTCGCCGTCGCGGCGAGGTCCTGGAGCTGGTTGATCCAGATGGTGTCGAGCGAGGGCACGCTGGCCGCGTCGGGCAGGGAGTTGGCCTGCGCCGCCTGGCGCAGCTTGTCCTGGTAGCCGTCGTAGGGGACGTTGACGATCTCGACCGTGACGCCCTCCTTGGCCTGGAACTCCTTGGCCAGGTCGTGGTAGCCCTGCGCCTGGGCCGAGCTCGCCGAGAGCCAGAAGGTGATGCTCTTAGCGCCGGAGTCCCCGCCCGAGCCTGCGTCGGAGCTGGAACCGCATGCGGTGAGGGCGATCGCCGCGGCGACGGTCACTGGCAGCCAACGCCAGCGCATGAGTCGTCTCCGGGCTGTCGCAGAAGTCGTCATGGCGTCTCCTTGAACGTTGTCTGCCTGTGGCGTGGGACGGTAACTGGAAAGCGTTTGCCGGGTCAATAGTCAGTACGTAAGCTGTTTAGGATCTTTCGACATATAGACATCAGGACAAACTTCCTTAGCTGCGGTTTTATCCCGAGTGATGAGGAGCGGTGAGACCTAAACGCAACCTTCCCGGGACTCGTCCGGCGACGTAGAGCCGCTCTCCCGACACGGCGTCGGTGCCCCCGAGGAACCGGTACTCCTCGCCGGGCTCGTAGCCGGGAACCGCATGGGAAGCGGCCATCGACATAGCGAGCACCGTGACCGTGATCGAGTCGCCGCCGACGCGGTAGACCGCAGGCTCGCCCGGGTCGAGCTGCCAGGCGTGCTCGTCCAGGGCCACGGCGCCCGTCATGCGCCCGCCGGGCCGGAAGGCCAGCTCCAGCGCCCAGTCCACGGCCGGGCCCGCCAGGTCGACGGTCAGGTCGGCCCCGGTGTCCGTGATGGCCACGTGGACGGCGGTGGTCAGCGTGACCTCGTCCCGCGTGCGCAGGCCGAAGTCCATCGCCGAGCTGAACCGGCCATCGTCCACCAGCCCGTAGCGGCCGCGCGCGTCGCGGTTCTGATCCGTCATCGGCTGGTAGTAAGAGGCCGACACGGATTCCGTGAGCGTCGCGGTCGTACCCCCCTGATCGTCCTCGACCAGCAATCGGGCGGCGCGGAACGGCCCCAGACCGAAGAAGACCCGCGAGAGACGCACGTCTCCCAGGACGGCCGCCCCGGCGAACAAGCGGAGAAACGTCGGGGAGTTCGCCAGCCCGGAACGGACGCGTCTGTGGCGTGGATAGTCGGAACCGCCGAAGACCACGGTCGTCGTCGCGGGCCGATGGTCGACGAGCAGTCCCGCGGCACCGAAGACGCGTTGCCGCGGTCTCCGGGGCGGGACGGGTTCCGGCAGCTCCCGCGCGATGCCGGGATCGAGGATCAGCTCCGTGGCCGCGCGCGCCGGTGAGACGACCCCCTGGGACAGCGCAAGCCCGGCCGCCCAGGCGAGGTCGCCCCGGCCGCGCAGCAGCGCGATCCGGCGCAGCGGGAGCAGGTGGGGCGCCAGGGGCAGCGGCTGCCGCTGGTCCTGGCGGCGCGACAGCACCGTCTCGACCGACCCGTCCGGCAGCAGCAGATCGAGCGTGGCGTCCAGGTTGCGTTCGACGGCGTCGACCAGGTCGGGACGGTCGAACAGCTCGGCGATGGCGAGCAGCGACGGGTTCGACACGTACGCGGCGTAGTTGGCGCTGCGTTCGGAGTAGAGCCCGTCGTCGTCGATGTCGACTCCCTCAGCCAGCCACTGGCCGACCCGTTCCGCCAGCACCCGATCGGGCGCGAGCCGGTGCAGCCTGGCCAGGGCGGCCGAGATCTCCCAGCGGTGGTTCGGGGTGTGCACTCCACCCCGCGCCAAGGCCGGGGTGACCGCCGTCAGTAGGTCGTCGAGCAGGTCCGCCAGCCGGTGCTCGGCACCGCCGGGAGGGTCGCGCCGCAGCAGCCACAGGGCGTCGGCGAGATCGTTGACGCTGAACGCGGAGTCCGGCGGGGAGTCGACGTTGTCACCGCCGGTGAACAACCCACCGGGACCCTGTAGCTCGCGCAGCCGGGCGGCGAGCCGGGCCGCGTGATCGAGCAGCCGGCCGTCCCGCCCGTACGCGACGAGGGCCAGGATTCGTTCGGCCAGCCGGCGGTGTTGCAGGTGACCCCCGCCATCGCCCTCGTTGAGGATCGCCTTGACCTGCCCGGTCAGGGCAGCCTGGACCGCCGCGGTGAACGCAGCGTCAACATGTTCGTCGTTCATCTCTGCATCGACCAGCCACGAGCGGGTTCATCTGGAAGCTGTAGCGGGCCGCGGCGTAGAGGTGCGTGCCGTACTCCACGGGCGTGCCGCTGTTGTCGTAGGCGACGATGCCGGCCGATTCATGCTGATCTCCTTCAGAGCGGCGAGATCTCGAGGGTGAGGTGGAGGGGGCCTGGGTAGCGGATCCGGAAGGGGGCGGGTCTGGCGGCGGCGCCGGTGGAGACGGTCACCGACAGGCCCGGCAGGAGCCAGCGGTCCGCGCCGACGTCAGCCCGGCAGTCCGACTCGAACTCGAGGTCGCCCGCGGCGGTGACCTCGAGCACGCCGTCCTTGGTCACGGTGGCGTCGACGCCGGCGGACGGCATGACGCGCAGCCAGTGCGGCGCGCCGTCGTCGCCGCGCCAGTGGACGGTGACCGGGTGGTACTGATCGTCCGCACCTGTCTTGGCGCCGCCGGTGTCCTGGGCGCCGATCATGTGGTGCGGCCCGAGCCACGACGTGGCGATCCGCCGCGGGGACTCGGTGACGGTGGTGCTGACCCAGCGCGGTTCCTCCGGGGCCGGGGCGAGCAGCCCGGCGGCCTTGGGGTGGGCGCCGAGCAGGGCGAAGCAGGGGGCGAAGCACAGGTCGTGCGCGTGGACCGCCTGCGAGGGGTCGCCGGCGGGCAGCGGCGCGCGCTCCAGGCCGTCGGCCAGCGCGATCCACTGGCCGAGCAGGGACACGTAGCCGGACAGGTCCATGCCGTACGAGCGGTCGTACGGACCCGCCAGGTTGCGCAGGCCGGGGTGGTAGCGCCGGCCGATCTCCGTCCAGAGGCCGACCTCCATCTCGTCGCCGAGTTCGCGCAGGACCGGCGATGAGCTGCCGCGCCAGAGGGCCAGAGCGAACAGGTCCACTCCGTAGTAGGTGGGCGAGTTGAATTCGGCGAACGTCCGCGTCCGCCGCCAGATGTCGAAGACCTGCCGTCCCAGGCTCTCCCCGGCCGCGGCCAGCGCGGGATCGCCGCTCCGGACGCCGACCTCGTGCATGAGATGCGCGCTCATCAGGGCGATGTTGCTGTAGTGCGGCGACACCGCGCGTTCGCCGGCGTTGCCGGCCGCGAGGGCGAGCGCCCCGGTGATCCGCCGGACCAGGTCGTCCGGCAGCGTCTCGCCGTACTCGCGCAGGACGAGCAGGAGCGTGCAGCCGACGAACTCGCGCCAGTTCGGGTCGTAGTCGTTCCACAGGACCGGGTCGGCGGGGGGCTGCGGCTCCTGGGGCGAGCGCCGCCAGGTTCCGTCGTACGGCGTCCCCGGCGCCATGTACTGGTGCGTCAGAACCGAAGCCAGCGCCTCGGCGGCCCGCTCGGTGTCGGCCCTCATGAGCAGGCCGAGCGCGTACCAGGAGGTCTCCCTGACGCCATGGGTGCGCCAGGCGTGCGAGGACCTGGCGAGGGAGATCGCCGGGTAGCGCAGGAGCCGCACTTCGGGGTCCCACAGCGAGTCCATCCACGCCATGGCCCGCGCCGCGAGCTGATGGCCTGGTCCGCTCACAGGATCTACCTTTCACCTGTTGTCATGACATTCGGTGATTAGACCTGAAGGAGATGCGCAGTGTCAATAGTGGCAAATAGGATGACAAAAGAATGGTTTCGAGCGTGCTGCACCAAGGGAGCGTGATGTCGCACAGTCAGCCGCCACCGCTGTACGAGCAGCTCAAGGCCCGCCTGGTAGCGGACATCAGGGCCGGGCGCTTCGGTCCGGACGGCAGGATCCCCACCGAGCAGGAGCTGTGCGAGGAGTTCGGGCTGAGCCGCACCCCGGTGGCCAGGGCGCTGACCGAGCTGGCCCAGGAGGGGATCGTCCTGCGGCAGCGGCGGCGCGGCACGTTCGTCAACCCCGCGTGGGCCTGCGGGGCGGCTCCGGCGGAGGAGGAGCAGGAGACGGCCGACCTGACCGTCCTGGCGACCGGCACGGTCAGCGTCGACCACCTGCGGACGGCGGCGGCCGGCGCGGCCGTCCGGCCGCGGATCCGCACGGTGCGGTTCGACGAGCTCCACGCGGCCTTCCTGCGGGCCATCGCCGAAGGGCGCGGCCCCGACCTGGCCGTGCTCGACTCCGTCTGGGTGGCCGAGTTCGCCAGGGCGGGCTTCCTGACCCCGCTGGAGGACCTCGATGCCGACGGCTGGCTGGCCAACGAGTACACCCGCGACCTGCTGCCCCCGTTCTCCCACCGGTTCGGCGGACGGACGCCGGCGGTGCACGCACCGGCCGACGTCACCGGGCTGTGGTACCGGCGCGAGACGTTCGAACGTCTCGGGCTGCGCGCGCCCCGGACCTGGGAGGAACTGCGCGCCACCGGCCGGCTCCTGGCCGGGCGTCGTCCGGGGTTTGGGCACGTCCTCGTCATGCCGGGCGGGCGCCGGGCGGGGGAAGAGACCACGTACGCGCTGACCGGGCTGCTCGCCGCCAACGGCGCCCTCGTCCTGGGCGAGGGAGGCGAGGTGGTTCTGGACAGCCCGGCGGCCGCGGAGACCATGCGCCTGGTCCGGGAGCTGATCGCTGACGGGGTGCTGTCGCCGGACGTCGCCGGCTTCGGCAAGGACGAGGCCGTCAAGCTGCTGGCCGCGGGCAGAGCCGAGATGTGCGTCGGCGCCAGCTACCAGGCCGGTGCGCTGGCGAAGGTGACGAGTCTCTCGCTCGATCAGGTGCACAGCAGGTTCGGCTTCGCCCCGATGCCGCGCGGCCCGGAAGGCCGCTCCGCGGTGATGTGCGGCGGGATGGTGTACGTGATCCCGCGGCAGGCCCGCCATCCCGAGGCCGCGATGCGGCTGCTGCGGGCCGCCATGGCTCCCGACGCCCTGGTCCGGCTGTGCCTCATCACCGGGCAGCTGCCGCCGCGACGGACCTCTCTCCAGGCGGCCGCCGCCGTGTCGGCCTTCCACGCCCAGACCGCCGCCCTTCTCGACCGTGCCGTCCTGCGTCCGGTGAGCCCGGTGTACGCGCTCGTTTCCGCTCAGCTTCAGGTCATGATCGAGGAGGTTCTCCGCGGCGAGCGCGGCCCGGCCGCCGCCGTCGCCCGCACCGCCGATCTGATCCGCGCCGTCACGATGACCGCTGACGTGACGCGACCTGCTGCGGGCTGACGTCGGGGACCTGCGCGTCGATCCGACCGGCACCCGCTGCCGGTATTTGGTCATGTCTCCCCGGCCTCCGCCATGGTCGGCAGGAGTGACACGGTCAGGTTCTCGATGTCCATGGGATTCCCGGGGCGCTTCAAGCCCATCGTTCATTTAAGCAACAGGGACAACCCCCTACAGTTGGGACTCGTGGATCGAACTCAGGTCATGGTGCGAAGACTGGGGGACGGCGAGCACGTCCGCGTAGGAGAGGTGCTCTCCCGTGAGCGAAGCGTCTTCACCGTGCGATAGAACGACGACGGAACCGAGGAAAGCCTTCGGCTGGACCACCGCAATCTGCTCGTCACCAAGGGAACGCTTCGCTTCATCTCCCTGATGGACCCGGAGCAGATCAGCAAGAGGTTCACCGATGCCCCGGCAGGCGAGCTCACCGGGCTGCACCTCTGAGCAGCGATGCCCAGACCTGCTCTGCCTCGGCCGCCGCCGTCCACGCCGTCTCGTGGATCACGCCACCGACAGACCGCCGGATGAAGGCGAGCTCGCCCGCGACGCAGAACTCGTAATTGGGCACGCAACGGCTACAGGTGTGGCAGCCCAGCCGAACCCGGCCACACCGAGCAGCGGGGTTCGCCCATGTGATCCGTTCATGGCCCTCCTGGGGAGGAGCCACGTGGAGGCCGTGATACTCCTCCAGCGGGTCATGCGCCCCGCTCATCGCCGATCCTCCGTACGAGGCAGCGCGAACCAGATCGCCTTGCCCGCCAGTCCAGGGCACGTGGCAAACCCCTGCGGGATGCAGCCATACAGCCCGGCCGACAGCTTCGCCACGATCAGCAGCCCTCGGCCGTTCTCGGCTTGAGTGTCCGCACCCCGCAGCATCGGGCGAACGGCTCCGGCGTCGACGACCATGCAGACCACTTCGGCCGGATCGACCCGTACCACCAGCTCGTACGGCGCGTCACCGTACAGAACCGCGTTGGTGACCAGCTCGCTGACCATCAGAACCGCGTCGTCAACGAGATCCCGCCCCAGACCGACCAGCAGGAGCGCACGTCGGACGAGGTCTCGGGCATCACCCACCGCCCGCGCGTCATCCCGAAGCCGCCAGACCATGCTCTGCTCGACAGAGCTTGAGCGCTCCGCCGCCACAGCGGCCTCCACCGATTGGGCGGCTCCCGATGTGATCTCGCTCAACAAGAGATCCCTTCCGTACATTTTGATCCTTTTCTAGGGAATGTCGATTTTCTCCCGCTCTAGGTATGTCAATAAGCTTCCACCCCTAGCGTTTCGCTGTCCATTTCCTGTCATGACCAGAGGCGGAGCGGAAACTTTGACTTTCAGTCTGCCCAGGTGAAGACTTATCTTGTAGAAGAAATCACCGCACATTCGAGTCCCAAAAAAGTCCTTCGGCTGGGGCTCGTTGTCAAGTTTCGTCAAGCACCCGTCAAGATGCTGGGGAGGACAGGTGAGGGATAGTCATGGGCAACGACCTTGATCCGCGTCTGACACCAGTTCAGCGCTTCGGCAAGGAGCTGGCGCGGACTCGCAGAGAGCACGATTTGACACAGGCAGCGCTCGGCAAGCGCTTGGGGTGCTCGTCATCGCTTGTGGCGCATGTTGAGAAGGGGGACCGGACGCCGAAGCCCGACTTCGCCGCAGGATGCGATCAGATTTTCGGGACACGCGACCGCTTCGTCCGCCTGTGTCGCAGCATCACATCTCCGTCCGGGCCAGGCTGGTACCTCCGGTGGACAGACGAGATCGAGCCCTCGGCACGCGTTCTCAGAAGCTGGGATCCCCTCCTGTTCCCTGGCTTGCTCCAGGCCGAGAACTACGCCAGAGCCGTCTTTCGAGGCGGGCTCGCGGGGACCTCAGACAAAAGCGTTGAGGATGGCGTCAGCGCTCGCATGCACCGCCAGCTCATCCTCGACACCGAAACACCGCCCACGCTGTGGGTCCTCCTTGATGAGATGGTGCTTCGTCGCCCTGTCGGGGGTCCGCAAGTCATGGCCGCGCAACTGGAGCATCTCCTTGCCGTTGCCGACCGCCCCTACGTGACGGTGCAAGTCGTCCCCTTCGACACCCCGTGTACCGCCGGCCTGCTGTCCGGCTTCATCATCGCTGAGCTACTGGACGGCCCCACGGCTGTATCGGTGGACTCCGCAGGTAGAGGCGAGGTGTCAGCTGAACACGACTTCGTTACGCTGATCTGGGATAGATATGACAAACTACGAGCAGAGGCGTACCGTCCCGGACAGTCTCTAGAGATGATCGAGGAAGCCCGAGACCAATGGAAGCTCAAGACCTGATCCATGCGGACCTCCTCCGGGCGGCATGGAGGAAGAGTTCGCTCAGCGGCGATAATGGCGGAAACTGTGTCGAGGTCGCCAGCAATATCCCCGGAATCGTCGCCGTGCGTGACAGCAAGAACCCGAACGGCCCCGCGCTCGTCTTCACCCCGGGCGAGTGGCGAGCCTTCCTCGGCGGTGTCAAGCTCGGCGAGTTCGACGCATAGTCTGATTGCCCTCGGCAACGAGACTCTGCCATCCCCTTTGGGGGATATGAGCCGTTTCCATATTGCATTCGCAGGCGCCTGACCACTTCCGGCGGTCAGGCGCTTTTGCGTCATCGACCAGGCGTCAAAGGCAGGGGTCGACACGCGGACGATCAAGCTGCCAGAGCCGTATCCAGGTAAGTGATGTCGCTGGTGGCCACGTACAGGCGCCAGCTCAGCACACCATGGCGCGTCACGACGGTGACGTGGACGCCGGCGGCGGTGAGCCAGGCGACGAGGCCGGCGAAGTAACCGTCTTCTGAACCGATGACGACCCGTTCGAAGCGCAGGTCGATGCGGTCGCTGACGGCCATCTCCGTCAGGACGCTGTCGGCGCCGTCCGGGCCTGAGCGGGTGAGGATCTGGGCTCCGCGGATCCCGCGACCGACCTCGATCAGCGAGCGCGGATTGACCCCGACGACGAACTGGTCCAGGGGGCCGACCTGCACGCGCTGCCGGTACTCGGTCATGGTCTGCTCGACCTCCACCGTGGTCGGCAGGGGTGACGTGGTCAGGTTCTCAATGTCCAGTACGTGCATCGAAAAGCAGCCGGAAGACCGCCCTGCGACGGCGGCCGAGGTGCACGATCGGCTCATGCCGTACCTCGCGGGGACGGGACCGCTCGGCGACATGACAGCTCCCGGCTCGAGCCCTGTCCGGATGTACGCGCACGCGATCAGCCGCACCGTCACTGACGGGACCCGGTCAGGGTTCCCGCCATGAGGAACGCTCCGGCGGATGACGACTTCAGCCGCAGTGACATCGGGCGTGCTCGCAGAGAGGCGATGTCTCTGGTCAGAGAGTCGCGCTATGGCGATGCGGCAGGCGTACTCGCCGAAGTCGCCGTCCCGGCAAGCCGCAACCTCGGCGCGGCCGACCCGGACGTAATCGGCCTGCGCGGACAGCTCGCGGATGTCCTGTTCGCAAGCCAGGACCATCGGCAGGCCGCACGCGAATTTCGGCAGATCGCGGACGACCTGCTCCTGGAGCCGGAGCCTGACCACGAGCAGATTTCCCAGTGCAGGCTGCAGGAAGCGACCTGTCACGTCCACGCGGGCGATCCCGAGCTCGCGCTCCACATCATGCGCGAACTGCTGGCGGATGAGATGAGCCGCTTCCCCGAGGACGACGCGCGGCTCTTGGAATTGCGTCGCCAGATAGGCGAGCTGGAAGTCGGCGTCGGCGATGTGGACAAGGCTCGCGTCACCCTCACGGACTTGCGGAATGACCTCACCAGGCTCTACGGCCCAGACCACGGCGCGACGATCCGCGTGTCCGAGTTGCTGGCAAGTCTTTCCTGACGGTGTTCGCCGTCTGCCCGGATCGCGCACATGACCAGGGCAGTGAGCGGAGCGCACCCAGAGGATCGGGCAGACGGCAGGGAGGCATGCTGGGACCTGCCCGCCGTACCCGAAACGGTGACCGCAGCGCGTCGGCTCGTGCGCGAAACCCTCACAGCGTGGGGCCTGTCCCATCCGCGTCAGAGCTAATGAACCAGTCCCGGTCCGAAACACCTATCAGCCGCGGGTAGTTTGATCACCCGTTGGAAGAGGTTGGAGCAGGTGGCAGGACCACAGCAGGACCCCAAGCAGTCCC
>NZ_JBQQBQ010000042.1:0-93284 GCF_052245915.1 Nonomuraea sp. 10N515B | reverse complement strand
TCATCGCCCAGCACCAGCGCGACCGACACCTCCACCACCTCGCCCAGCTCCACCGGGAACAAACCGATCAGCCGCACCTCCGCCCCGCCCGCCGGCAGGCACCGCAACACCCGGCGCACCGCCGCCGACGTGGCCCGCCCGATGTCCTCCGGGCCCCGCGCCACCTCCCGCACCACCGCCGCCCGCCGCGGCGGCTCGGCCACCAGCCGCACCCGCGCCGACGGCAACCCCTCGGCCATCACCCGCTCCAACGCCGCCAGCATCCGCCGCCGCCGCGCCAGCTCCGCCTCCAGCTCCGCACGCACCGGCGCCAGCGCCTGCGGCCCGCCCGCCAGCACCTGCGCCACCACCGCCAACGGCACGTCCATCGACCGCAGCAACCCGATCGCCAGCGCCTCCCGCGCCTGCGCCGCCCGGTAATACCGGTAACCCGTCCCCGCGTCCACATACGCCGGCCGCAACAACCCCAGCTCGTCGTAGTGCCGCAACTGCTTGACGCTCAACCGGCCCAGCCGGGCGAACTGCCCGATCGGCAGCAGATCCTCTTCCACACCCCCAGCATGGGGCCTCCCACCAAGGGAGAGTCCAGCCGGCTTGACCCTCACGCAACGGCAGACCGCACAGTGGAGACATGAGCTTCTCCGTAGGGCAGGTCGCCCGGCTGGCCGGCATCACCGTCCGCACCCTGCACCACTACGACGAGATCGGCCTGCTCACCCCCGGCGAGCGCACCCGCGCCGGCTACCGCCGCTACACCGACGCCGACCTCGTCCGCCTGCAGCACATCCTCCTCTACCGCGAACTCGGCTTCCCCCTGGAGGAGATCGCCGTCATCCTCGACGAACCCCCCACCGACGAGCTCACCCACCTGCGCCGCCAGCACGAGCTGCTCACCCGCCGCGCCCAGCACCTCCAGCACGTCATCGCCGCCGTCGAACGCGCCATGCAGGCCCGCACCCTCGACCTCCCCCTCACGCCCGAGGAACGTTTCGAGATCTTCGGCGGCTTCCGCCCCGAAGACCACGACGCCGAAGTCGAACGCCGCTGGGGCGACACCGCCCAGTACGCCGAAAGCCGCCGCCGCGTCGCCGGCTACACCAAGGCCGACTGGCTCGAGCTCAAGGCCGAGGCCGCCGCCATCGGCGGCGACCTCGTCGCCGCCTTCAAGGCCGGACTGCCCGCCGACGGCGAGCACGCCATGGACCTGGCCGAACGCCACCGCGGCCACATCACCCGCTGGTTCTACGACTGCAGTCACGACATGCACCGCCGCCTGGGCGACCTGTACGTCGACGACCCCCGCTTCACCGCCGCCTACGACGCCCTCGCCCCCGGCCTGGCCGGCTACCTGCGCCAGGCCATCCACGCCAACGCCCGCCGCCACCCCTGATACATGCCCTTGCAGGCATATAACCCAGCCGGTATATTCGCGGGTATGCGCTTCGACGTGCTCGCAGAACCCGCCCGACGCCACATCCTCGACCTGCTCCTCGAACGGCCCCGCCTCGTCGGCGAACTCACCGCCCACCTCGGCCTCACCCAGCCCGGCACCTCAAAACACCTGCGCGCCCTGCGCGAAGCCGGCCTCGTCACCGTCCGCAAGGACGCCCAACGCCGCTGGTACGAACTCCGCCCCGCCCCCCTCGCCGAAATCGACGCCTGGCTCACCCCCTACCGCCGGCTCTGGACCCACACCCTCGACCGCCTCGAAGCCCACCTCGACACCATGGAGGACGACCAGTGAACGAAACCCTCACCCTGCACCCCGACGGCCGCACCACCGTCCGCATGCAACGCCGCCTCCCCCACCCACCCGACAAGGTCTGGCGCGCCATCACCCAGCCCGAACACCTCGCCGCCTGGTTCCCCGCCGAGGTCACCATCGACGGCGACCGCATCACCTACAGCTTCGGCCCCGACGGCCGCATCACCCACCACGACCCACCCCACGTCTTCGCCCACACCTGGGGCGACGATCACCTCCGCTGGGAGCTCCAGCCCGACGGCCCCGGCACCCTGCTCACCTTCACCCACACCTTCACCGACCGCCACGGCGCCGCCAGCTTCACCACCGGCTGGCACACCTGCATCGCCGCCCTGCGCGCCCACCTCGACGGCCGACCCTTCGCGCACGACCCCGCCGCCATGGCCCGCCTGCACGAGGACTACATCCACATCCTCGGCCTCGACCCCGCCACCGTCGACGGCGACACCCTGCGCCTGGAACGCCAGCTCACCCGCCCCGCCGACGACGTCTGGCACCACCTGAGCGGCGACCAGGCCACGCTCGGCGACCCGCCCCCCGCGCCCTTCACCGCCACCGGCGTCCCGGCAGGCCCCGTCACCCGCACCGAAACCGGCAAGATCCTCGAATACGACACCCCGAGCGGCACCGTCCGCTGGGAACTGACTCAGGGCACCGGCCAGGGCGCGCGCCTGATCCTCACCTGCACCGGCGACCCGGTCACCCTGCCCGCCTGGCGCGTCCGCGTCGAGGAACTGGCCGCTGCCCTCGTCGGCTGATGTGCCAGGAGATCATGGTATGCCGTACCAGCCCGAGGTCCTTTACAATGTAGATCACTAGGCCGTGAGGCCAAGGGCGGCCGCCGTCGCCGCCCTGGCACGCCCGGGGGCCATCAGCAGATCCGTCGAATCCGACAGCTGATCCACGCACCCCACCGCCGGCAACCCCTTGATGGTCGCATCCGACACCGACGCCATCAGCGCCTCGGCGAACCGGTCTCCCCCGATCACCCGGAACGGCCGGTCGAAAAACCCCCGCACCCCCTCATCCAGCCGCTCGGCCAGCGCCACCCGGTTCTGCAACGCCGCCACCCGCTCGTACGCCCCCGTCAGGCCCTCCTCGCGCCGGCGCCACGATCGCGCCGCCACGGCGACCCCCAGGCACTCCCCCAGCTCCGCCGAGCCCGGCAGCCGCGCCAGCGCACTGCCGAGCCATTTGGGATACGGCGGGTAACGGCGGCGCAGCAGCAGCGCCAGCCGCATCACCTCCCGCGCCAGCCGCGCCCCCTCCACGGCCGAGCCCAGCTCATCGCCGACCTCGCCGCACCGGCCGGGAAACGGCTCCTCCTCTGCGATCCGCCGCCACTGACAAGCCAGGACATACCGCCACACGTCCTGGGGATACCAGCGCAACGCCGTCCTGGCCGCCTCCAGCGCGCCCAGCCCGTCGTGGAACACCTCCCCGCACGTCACCTCGGCCAGGCGCTGCCACGGCACCGACAACCAGTCCAGCAGCGACACCCCGGCCCGCGGGTCGAAGCCGAGCATGTCCCTCAGCCACGCGCCCGGCTCCGTCACCGTCACCCCGGGCCGCACCTCGCCGTGGTAGCCGAACACCGTCGGCAACCCGCGGAAACGCTCCGGCAGGCCCGCCACCACCTTGGCCTCCACCTCGGCCACGTCCGCCGCCGCCGTGAACACCAGCACCCGCGGCCCCCAGTCATGATCGGCCGACCGCGCGGTGTCGAACGCCAGCACCTCCGACCCCGGGCCGATCAACGCCGCACTGTGCGGCACCCGGGGCACCAATGGGGCCACGACCTCGTGGTAGAAGTCCCGCGACAACTCAATACCAGGCACAAAGTTGGACATCACTCCGTCAACTGTGCACGAGCGCCGCCCGAACCACACCCGGTTTTCCCCGCGGCGGCCGGCAGGTCAGGAGGCCGGGTCAGGCGAGCACACGCCAGGCCCGCACGCCGCGCACGCGCGCGTCACAAGATCGCGCCCGGCCGGTAGAGCGCCGCCTCAGGATGCGCCGCCACGACCTGGCCCACCTGCTGCGAGACCGCCTCCACCTGATCGGCCGCCGCGCCGGTGAACGACACCCGGTCGGCCAGCAACGCCTCCAGCTGCTCACGATCGAGCGGGAAGCGCTCATCGCCGGCCAGCAGGTCCAGCAGCGCGTTGCCGGCGCCGCGCGAACGCATCGCCAGCGCCGCCGCCACCGCGTGCTCCTTGATCAGCTCGTGCGCCTGCTCGCGGCCCATCCCCGCCCGCACCGCCGCCATCAGCATCTTCGTCGTGGCCAGGAACGGCAGGTAGCGGCCCAGCTCGGCGGCGATCACCGCCGGGAAGGCGCCGAACTCCTCCAGCACCGTCAGCATCGTCTCCACCAGCCCGTCGAAGGCGAAGAACGCATCCGGCAGCGCCACCCGCCGCACCACCGAGCACGACACGTCGCCCTCGTTCCACTGGTCGCCCGCCAGCTCCCCCGTCATGGAGGCGTAGCCGCGCAGCACCACGGCCAGGCCGTTGACCCGCTCGCACGAGCGCGTGTTCATCTTGTGCGGCATCGCCGACGAGCCGACCTGTCCCTCGGCGAACCCCTCGGTGACCAGCTCGTGCCCGGCCATCAGCCGGATCGTCTTGGCCAGCGACGACGGCGCCGCCGCCAGCTGCACCAGCGCGGTCACCACCTCGAAGTCCAGCGACCGCGGATAGACCTGCCCGACACTGGTGAAACGGGAGGCGAAGCCCAGATGCGCGGCCACCCGGCCCTCCAGCTCGGCCAGCTTGCCGCGGTCGCCGCCCAAAAGGTCCAGCATGTCCTGGGCGGTGCCGACCGGGCCCTTGATGCCGCGCAGCGGGTAGCGGCCGATCAGCTCCTCCAGCCGCCGGTAGGCCACCAGCAGCTCATCGGCGGCCGTCGCGAACCGCTTGCCCAGCGTGGTGGCCTGCGCCGCCACATTGTGCGAGCGGCCCGCCATCACGCTCGCCTCGTGCTCCTCGGCCAGCGTCGCCAGCCGCGCCAGCAGCGCCACCGTCCGGTCGCGCACCAGCAGCAGGCTGTCGCGGATCTGCAGCTGCTCGACGTTCTCGGTCAGGTCCCGCGAGGTCATGCCCTTGTGCACCTGCTCGTGCCCGGCCAGCGCGTTGAACTCCTCGATGCGGGCCTTGACGTCGTGCCGGGTGACGCGCTCCCGCGCCGCGATCGAGTCCAGATCGACCTGCTCGACCACCTTGTCGTAGTCGGCGATCGCGCCCTCCGGGACCGCGATCCCCAGCTCGGCCTGCGCCCGCAACACCGCCAGCCACAACCGCCGCTCCGCGACGATCTTGTATTCGGGCGACCACAGGCGGGTCAGCTCCGGCGAGGCATAGCGGGTGGCCAGGACATTCGGGATACGCGGCTTCGACGTCACGTCGCACAAGTCTATGCACCCGCCCGCGACGCCTCGCGCGCAGGCTCAGCGTCCCGGCGGCACGAACACGTACCGCCGCCGGCCGCCGTCCAGCCGCAGCTCCACCGCCGTCCAGGACGCCAGGAACGGGGCCGGCGGCCGGCGGGAGGTCGCGATGACGCCCACCCAGTCGCCCCGCCGCAGCGCGGCCCTGATCGACGACGGCACCGACGACCGGCCGCCGTAATGACGGAAGACCCCATGCGCGGCGCACCGCGCCAGGAAGGCGATCTGCACGGCGTCGTGACCGTACAGGAAACACGGCGGGCGCAGGCCCAGCTGCTGCAGCCGGGCCGCGGCCGCCGGATTCACGGCACGGGCGGCGTGGACGGCGCCACCGTGGACGACGACGGACCTCGCCTGCAGGACGAAGTAGCACACCACGGCGGCGACGGCGAGCACCGCGGTGCCGCGCCGCCGGCACAACCACACGACCCCCGCGGCGACCGGGAGGGCCAGCAGGGCGTAGGCGGGCAGCAGGAAACGCGGAGCGGCATAGCCGACGGTGAAGAGGTAGACGCAAGCGAGCGACAGGCCGCAGGCAGCGGCCGCCAGGAGTGAGCGACGCCGCGCCGCCCACACGCCCAGCCCCGCCACCACCGGCACGGCCGCGAACCAGGCGATCTGCGCCAGTGGGTAACCCCCGCACTCGACGCCGAAGCGGCACAGCAGCGGCCCGTTCAACGCCCGCAGATGATCGGGCAGGCTGAAGTGCAGCCCCGTCGCGTTCTCCGCCCCCGCCGCGCGCAGCCGCGCCACCGGCCCGCCGAACCGCACCAGCGCCTCACCCATCCACTGCGCCCACCCGATCGCCAGCCCCGCCGCCACCGCCGCGAGCAGCCCCACCCGCCGCCGCACGATCCCGTACCCGAGCAGCGGCACCGCCAGCCAGGTCGCATCCGAAGGGCGCAGCAGTGACGCCAGGGCGAACGCCGCCACCACCCCGGCCGCGACCAGCCGGGACCGGGGGCGCCTGCCGGCCAGGCAGGCCAGGCCCACCCCGGCGACAGCACAGTAGGCGAGCCACATGTTCGGCATGGCCTCGTTGCCGTACAGCACCGACAGCCACAGCCCGGCGAACAGCGCGGCGGCCAGCGGCGCGAGCGGCCCCGGCCGCAGCCGGACCCACGGCGCGTAAGCCAGGAACAGCGCGATCCCGGACAGCACACTCAGATACCCGCGGATGGCCGTCACCGACGGCGTGAGGAGGGCGACGGGCGCGGCCAGGAGCTGAACCCCGCGGGCGCGTGGCGCGGTGAACTCGGCGGCGGGCACGCCGCGGGCCACCTGGCTGAGGTAAACGCTCTCGTCCCAGCCCAGCCCGATCCGCGCCGTGAACACCAGCTGAACCACCGTGAAGCAGACGGCTACCAGCGCCAGCGCCCCATAGGGGCGGCGCGCGGCGGCCCACACCCGCAGCCGGGCCACCGCGCGCCGCCCCGTCACGGCCGGATCCTGGGACTCATCCATGCGCCCCACGCTACGAACGACCAGGTAAGAGACCGTTCAGACCACGGTCAGCGGCGCGCACGCCTGCCCCCTGGGGAGCGGCAGCTCCTCAGGACATCGTCTCCAGTTCGGCACGCGTCAGCTTGATGGTGTTCTCCGGCAGCGGCGCGGGATTGCTGGACGCGTCCAGCGGATACTTCGCCTGGACGGGGTTGAGCAGCGCGGCCGGCGAGTCGGGGAAGGTTTCCAGGAACAGGATGTAGCCGCTGTCCTGCTTCAACGGCGTGGTGTGCTCCTCGGCGTAGGTCACGCCCTCGAAGACGCCCCCCAGCTCCTTGACCTCGATGGACTGCCCCACCTGAGCCTGGCCTTTGAAGACCTTCAGCACCTGGGCGGTGGAGACGGTGATGATCGTCGGCGGGCCCTCGGGCTGAGCCGCCGCCGCGGGCGGGGCACCCGCCTGGGGATTCAGCTTCGGATCCGTCACGGCCGGATCAGGCGCCGCCACTTGCCGGAGATAACGCGGCGCCCCGACGATGCGGGCCTCGACGACCAGGGTCGCCTTGTCGAAGAGCGCGTCCGCGCTCTCGTAGTGGGGATAGTCGGCGCGATAGAGAACGGGCTCGGCCTGAGCCGAGCACGCGGTCACGAACACCGCAGCGCAGACGAGCGCGCCAAGACGCCTCAACACGGCACGGCCTCCTTTAGTAGTAGGAGTTGACGTCGGCGACATCATGCGACTGGGGTTTCGTCATCGTATTACGGTTCCGGCTCGTGTTCATGATCGACGTGAGCGAGTTGTGCGCGAGATTCAACGCGTGCCCGAACTCGTGAACGAGCGTGCTCGTGACGAAATTCGCGAAGTTCGACGCGTCCCTGTTGATCGTCCGGGAGTTCAGCCGGATGTACATGCAGGAGCCCCCGCACCGCTGGTAGTACCCATACCAGGTGTCGCTGTACGAGCTCGCCGTGATCGTCGAACCCGATAACGTGCTCTTGTAGAAATTGGCCGGGCTGGCGGTCGCGTTCCAATTCGACAGCGCCGCGTTCATCGGCGTCTGCCAGGTGCTGTTATAGCTGTAGGGGTAGATGGCGATGCTGGCGATGTCCTGGCCGGTGCCGTTCCAGTGGGCGAATGCCGGATTGGCACCCGTCACCCCCACCAGCATGACGGCGAGGACCGCGAAAATCCCTCGTCGTGCGTTTCGCTTTAACGCTCCCGAATGCATGTCGAGACGTCACTCCTTGCGCCCTGGGGGGTGGCATGCATGAAAACAAAACGGGCCTGACAACCGAGATGACGCTCAAGGCCCGGGTCGTGAAGGGGGAGGTCGGAAAAACTCAGTGAAGCGTTTCGACGGAGTATGAACGGCACATGATCAACCTGTCAAGGGGAATCCGACCGGGCGGACACCCCCACAAAAAAGAGCGCGCCCGCACGGCACCAGGCCGTGCGGGCGCGCGCGAGACGACTCACGTGGCCGGCGTGAGAACCTTCTCCTCCGGCTCCTCGGTCGCAGGCGCGGCCGGCGTGCGCCGCATCCGCTCCTTCGTCCGCTCCACCACCGTGTACAGCGTCGGCACCAGGACCAGGGTCAGCAGCGTCGAGGAGATCAGCCCGCCGATCACCACGATCGCCAGCGGCTGCGAGATGAACCCGCCCGACCCGGTCACGCCCAGCGCCATCGGCGTCAGCGCGCAGATCGTGGCCACCGCCGTCATCAGGATCGGCCGCAAGCGCCGCCGGCCGCCCTCGATCACCGCCTCGACCACGCCCATGCCCTGCT
Organism: Nonomuraea sp. 10N515B; assembly: GCF_052245915.1. Lineage (NCBI taxonomy): Bacteria > Bacillati > Actinomycetota > Actinomycetes > Streptosporangiales > Streptosporangiaceae > Nonomuraea > Nonomuraea sp. 10N515B. The sequence continues at coordinate 84,841 of NZ_JBQQBQ010000042.1, read as the reverse complement.
CGCGATACTGGTTGATCAGGTCGATCAGCACGATCGCGTTCGTCACCACGATCCCGATCAGCATCAGCATGCCGATCAGCGCCGGCACACCCAGCGCCGTGTCGGTGGCCACCAGCAGCCCGACCGCGCCCGTCGCCGCGAACGGAATCGACACCAGCAGGATCACCGGCTGGATGAAGCTGCGGAACGTCGCCACCATGATCATGAACACGATCGCGATCGCCGCCAGCATCGCCAGCCCCAGATCGGCGAACGCGTCCGCCTGATCGGCCGACGCGCCGCCCATCTCATAGGAGGCGCCCGAGCCCAGCTGCAGCCCGTCCAGCGTCGTCGTCAGCGTCTGCGTCACCGCGCCCAGGTTCCCGGCGTCGGCGACCTTGGCCGAGACCGTGGCCGAACGCTCACCGTCGATCCTGGTCACCTGCGTCGGACCGGCCACCTCCTTGACGTCGGCCACCGTCGACAGCTTCACCGTCCCCGCCGCCGTGGCCAGCTCCAGATCCTCGACCGCCTCGACGTCCTCCGGCGCGTCCGCGCCCCGCAGCACCAGATCGCTGGCACGGCCGTCCAGCGTGATCTGACCCAGCGGCGCGCCGCGGAACGCCTGCGCCACCGCCTGCCCGATCTGCGCCTCCGACAGGCCGCGCTCGGCCGCCTCCTCACGGTCGACCACGACCTCGACCCGCGGCGCCCCGGCCTCCAGGTTCGACGACACGTCCCGCAGCCCGGACACCTCGCCCATCGCCCGCGTGACCTCGTCACTCGCCGTACGCAACGTCGCGATGTCGGGCGCGCGCACGATCACGCTGACCGTGTCGGAGTTGAACCCGCCGCCGCCCCCGCCCACGGTCACCTCACCGACGCCGGACAGGCCCGCGATCTTGTCGCGCAGCTCCTGCTCGACCTTCGGCGTGTCGGCGCCGTCCTTGAGGGTGACCGAGTACGAGGCCGAGTCCGCGGCGCTGCCGCCCCCGCCGAAACCGCCGCCCCCGAAGCCGCCGCCGCCCCCGCCGACGTTCACCTGGTACGTCTCCACCGCCTCCACGCCCGCCAGCACGTCCTCGACCTGCTGGGCGGCCTTGTCGGTGGTGGCCAGGTCCGTGCCGACCGGCATCCGCTGCGACAACGAGATCGTGTTCTGCCCCGAGGAGTCCAGGAAGTTCGTCCGCAGGCCGCCGGCCAGCCCCATCGTGCCGACGAACACCGCAACCCCGATGAGCACCGTCACCAGCTTGAACCGGGTGGCGAACCGCAACACCGGCAGATAGGCCCGCTGCAACGGCGAACGCAACTCCTTGGCCTCGGCCTCCTCCCGCTGCTTGCGCGCCTGCTCGGGCGTCAGCTCCGGCGTCTTGAGGAACCAGTACGCCAGCACCGGCACCACCGTCAGCGACACCACCAGCGAGGCCAGCAACGCCACCGCCACCGTGATCGAGAACGGGCCGAACAGCTCGCCCACCATGCCGCCCACGATCGCGATCGGCGCGAACACCGCCACCGTCGTCAGCGTCGAGGCCGTCACCGCGCCCGACACCTCACGCACCGCCGTCAAGATCGCCTGTAGTCGTGCCTCGCCATAGCCGAGATGCCGCTTGATGTTCTCCAGCACCACGATCGAGTCGTCCACGACCCGGCCCACCGCGATCGTCAGCGCGCCCAGCGTCAGCATGTTCAGCGAATAGTCGCCCGCCCACAACACGATCAGCGCGATCACCACCGACAGCGGAATCGACACCGCCGTCACCAGCGTCGAGCGCACCGACAGCAGGAACACCAAGATGACCAGCACCGCGAACGCCAGCCCCAGCAGGCCCTCGGTGGTCAGGCTCTCGATCGACTGCTCCACATACGGCGCCTGGTCGAACACCACCGACACCTGCGTGTCGGAGCTGTCGCCCAGCGCCCGGGTCAGCTCCGGCAGCTTCTCCCGGATCTCGTGCGAGATCGTCACCGCGTTGCCGTCCGGCATCATCGTCACCGACACGCCCAGACTCGACGTGCCGTCCGTACGGGTGATCGTCGTCGCGTCAGCCAGCCCCCGCTTGATCTCCGCGACGTCGCCCAGTTTGACCGGCTTGAGCGGCTTCGGCTTCGCCACCTGCTGCGGCAACCCGCCCTGACCCTGCGCCTGACCCTGCTGAGGTTGCCCCTGCTGGGGCTGACCCTGCTGGGGCTGACCCTGCTGGGGCTGACCCTGCTGGGGCTGACCCTGCTGGGGCTGACCCTGCTGGGGCTGACCTTGGGCCGGCGTCTGCTGGGGCTGGGCGGGCGTCAGGTAGAGGCCCTTCAGCTTCTCCACCGAGTCGACCCGCGCACCCACCTGCACCGTCAGCGTCTTGCCCGCGTCGGTCAGCGTGCCCGCCGGGATCGGAGTGCCGTTCGCCTTCAGCACGTCGGGGATCTGCGCCGCCGACACACCCTTGTCCTTCATCTTGTCGGCGTCCGGCTCGATCGTCACCACCTCGTCGCGGGTGCCGGTGACCGCCGCCTCCCGCACGCCCTCCACGCCCTGCAACTCCGGCACCATGATCCGGCGCAGCTTGTCGGCCATCGCCCGCGAGTCGCCGCCGTCGCCCACCGCCAGCACCAGCACCGGCAGGTCGTCGGTGCTGCCCGCCGTCACCTGCGGCTCCACCCCGTCGGGCAGCGTCACCCTGCTGACGGCCTGCTGCATCTTGCTCAGCGACGACTCCACGTCGGTGCCGTAGGCGAAAGCGACCTGGATCGACGCCATGCCCTCCCGGGAGGTGGAGGTCATCTGCTCCATCCCCTCCAGCCCCTGGAAGGAGTCCTCGATCGGCTTGGTGACCTGCTCCTCCACGATCTCGGGCGACGCGCCGGGATACGGCGCCACCACGAAAGCGCCGGGGAACGACAACGACGGAAGCAACTGCTGCTTCAACTGCGGAATCGTGAACACGCCGAACGCGCTCACCACCAACGCCACCAAGACGACAAGAGTCCGATTGACCAGGCTCAACCTGGCGAAAGCGGTCATAGGGGCTCCCTCTCCAGAGTTTCGCCCCAGACTAACACTTCGCCTCGTACGAATATTTAGATCAACCGAGCATTCCTGATAACCTTCTCAGGAACGAGAGGGCGGCAGTGAACGACGAACGCGAAGACCTGATCCGGCGGATCACCGAAACACAACGTGACCTGGGACGACTGTTCGCCCAGCAGCGATCGTCGCTCTTCGACTCCAACCTCACCATGCGCCAGTTCAGGGTCATCATGCTGCTGTCCGCCGAAGGCTCCGCCTCCGGCCAGGAACTCGCCGCCGGCCTCGGCGTCGGCCTCGGCACCGTCACCGGCATCGTCGACCGCCTCATCGCCCAAGGCCTCGTCAGCCGCCGCGAAGACCCCCACGACCGCCGCGTCCGCCGCGTCGAGCTCACCACCGCCGGCGCCACCCTCGTCGCCGACATCAACGACACCGGCGCCGGCCAGCTGCGCCGCATCATGGAGCACCTCGACACCGAGACCCTGCGCAACCTCGACCAGGCCACCCGCGCCATCCGGGCCGTCGCCGACAAACTCGACAGCGAGCCGGACCAGTGACCCCCTTCGTCGCTGCCGGCTGTTTTCCGAGGGATGGGTCAATGGCCCGGCCCGCCGCCTTTACGTTGTAGATTTCTTCGTCAGGCGGGACAGGACGTCCGGCAGGTCGCCCTCATAGGCCACCGTCAGCCGCCGCGTCGCCCGCGTCACCGCCACGTACAGGTCCCGCCCGCCCATCGGCGACTGCGCCAGGATCCCCGCCGGATCCACCACCACGACCGCGTCGAACTCCAGCCCCTTGGCCTGCTCCACCGTCAGCACCGCCACCGGCGCGTCCAGGCCCCCGCCCGGCCACAGCCGCGCCGCCTCCTCATGGACCGCCTCGGAGGTCACCACGCCGACCCGGCCCTCGCCGATCGCGGCCAGCTCCTCCTTCACCAGGGCCGGCAGGCCCGAGACCGGCACCCGCACCGCCCGCGGCCGCGCCCCGCCGGTCCGCACCGACTCCGGCGGCTCCTGCCCCGGATCGAAGGCCCGCAGCACCTGCGCCGCCACCTCCATGATCTCCGCCGGCGTGCGGTAGTTGACCTTCAGGTGCTCCACCCGCCACCGGCCCTCCAGGTAGGGGTCCAGCACCTCGGCCCACGAGCGCGCCCCCGCCGCCGACCCCGTCTGCGCGAGGTCGCCCACCACCGTCAGCGACTTGGCCGGCACCCGCCGCATCACCATCCGCCAGGCCATCGCCGACAACTCCTGCGCCTCGTCCACGATCACGTGCCCATAGGCCCACGAGCGGTCGGCCGCCGCCCGATCGGCCGTGGTCAGCTCCGCCCCGTCGTCGGCGTGCCGCTCGGCCAGCACGTCGGCCCGCTCGAAGATGCCCTCCTCCAGCACGCCCGTGCTGTGCAGCACCTCGTCGGCGTACAGCAGCCGCTCGGCCTGCTGCTCCTCCTCCCGCCTGGCCGCCACCCGCCGCGCCGAGTCGTCCTCGCCCAGCAGCTCGGCCGCCTCGTCCAGCAACGGCACGTCCCCGGCCGTCCACGGCGCGCCGGCCGGCCGCACCAGCGTCTGCCAGTCCAGGCCCGGCGGCGCCACCGACCACAGCGTCTCCGGCGAGCACAGCAGCTCGCCGATCAGCCGCTGCGGCGTCAGCTCCGGCCACAGGTCGTCGACCGCGCGCCGCACCTGCGGCTCCTGCCACAGCCGCCGCGCGGCCAGGTCCAGATCCACCTCGTCCAGATCGCCCTCCAGGTCGAGGGGCTCGGCCAGCTCCTCCATCTCCGGATCGCCGTTGGCCAGCTCCTCCAGGTGCAGCGACTCCTCCAACGCCCGCGCCTCGGCCCTGGCCAGCTCCTTGAGCATCTCGGTGACGTACAGCTTGCGCGCCATGTTGTGCGGCAGCCGCACCGCCCGCGCCCGATGGCGCAGCCGCACGCACACCGCGTGCGGCACCCGCAGCGCCAGGCCGTCCAGCTCCACCACCAGGTCACCCTCCGGCACCCGCTGGCGCAGCTCCAGCGCCCGCGCCACCACCCCGGCCATCCGCACGTCGCCCTTGACCACCGCCGCGGCCGGGCCGTCGGCCGCCACCGCCCGCACCCCCGGGAACATCTCCCCGACCGTCGTCATCACCACCTGCGTCTCCCCCAGCGCCGGCAGCACCTGCCCGATGTAGCGCAGGAACATCGCGTTGGGGCCCACCACCAGCACGCCGCGCCGCTCCAGCGTGTCGCGGTGGGTGTAGAGCAGGAACGCCGCCCGGTGCAGCGCCGCCACCGTCTTGCCGGTGCCCGGGCCGCCCTGCACCACCAGCGCGCCCTGCCAGGAGGCGCGGATCACCCGGTCCTGCTCGGTCTGGATGGTGGCCACCACGTCGCCCATCCGGCCCGTCCGCCCCCGGCGCAGCGCCGCCAGCAGCGCCGCCTCGCCCACCAGCGTGCGCCGCTCCCCCTCGCTCATCCCCTCCAGGTCGAACACCTCATCGTCGATGCCGACCACCACCCGATCCTTCAGATGCAGGTGCCTGCGCCGCACCAGGCCCCGCGGATCGGTGGCCGTGGCCACGTAGAACGGCCGCGCCGCCGGCGCCCGCCAGTCGATCAGCACCGACTCGTGCCGCTCGTCACGCAGCCCGATCCTGCCGATGTAGACGCTGCCGCCCGAACCGTCGTCGATGCGGCCGAAGCACAGGCCCCGCTCGACCGCGTTCAGCTGCGCCAGCCTGCGCGCCTGCTCCGAGGCCAGCGCCTCGCGCTCGACCATCGCCTGGCGGGTGCCGCCGCCCCTGCCGTACACCTCGCGCAGCGCCGCCTGCGCCCGCTGCCTGGTGACGTCGAGCAGCCCGTACAGCCACGACACACGCCGCTGCTCGGTGTCAAGAGCTTCCGCGCGACCATCTTGACGATTAGTCATTCGGTGGTATACTCCTAACCGGAGGATTGTGGAGCTCGTGCCCAATGTGGGCATTGGAGCATACTCCCCACCCGCGCCCGCGCGCAAACCTCGCTACGCGCCCACGCACCCCGCCCCGCCCCCGCCAGATGCGACAGCGCGGCTGCCGCCCTACGCCTCCGGGGCGGGAGGGGCCGTGGAGCGACGGGGCACCAGAGTCGGCGTCACCGAGAAACGCACCGACGACGTCCGGCCCTCGATGCGTTCCAGCAGCAGCCGCCCCGCCGTCCGCCCCATGACCGCCCCATCCTGATCCACACTCGTCAGCGAGATGGTCGACACCGCCGCCAGCCGCGTGTTGTCGTAACCGGCCAGCGACACATCCGCCGGCACCGGCAACCCCGCCTCATGCAACGCCCGCAGCGCCCCCAACGCCGCCAGGTCCATCCCCGCGAAGATCGCCGTCGGGCGCGGGGAACGGCCGAGCAGCTCACGCGCCCCCTCATAGCCGCCCTCCTCGGTATAGGAGGTCAGCGCCATCGCGATCTCAGCGTCCAGCCCGTGCTCACGCATCACCCGCTCGTACGTCGCCGCCCTGATCGACTCCAACTCCACCCGGCCACGCCCCCGGGCGCCGGGCTTGTTCCCGATGTGCGCGATCCGCCGGTGCCCCAGCCCGATCAGATGCCACACGACCAGCTCCGCGCCCAGCTCGTCACCGTCGTAGACCGCGTCGTACACCGCCGACTTCTCATGCGGGCCCAGCACCACCATCGGCATCTGCGCGGCCACCTCCTCCAGCCGCGCCCGCCCCACCCCCGGCGCGATCATGAGGATGCCGTCCACCTGCCGGTCCACCAGAGCCTCGATCGCCCGCGTCTCCGCCTGCGGCCGGTAACCGAGCTCCTCGATCGCGGCCTTGACCCGGTCGCGCATGGCCGGGCTGACCCCATAGGCGCTGCGCAGCACCTTCGACACCGCCGTCGTGGACACCCCGGCATGGCGCGCCACATCGGCGATCGTCACCCGCCGCGGCCGCTCGCGCGTGGCCATCCCCCCGCCTCTCCCTCGGACGTGCCGATAGTACGAGCGCCCGCCCGGCCCGTGGCACAGCGCACCACCACCCGGCACACCCCGCGCAGCCCCGGCCGCTCCCGGGGGCACGCAGGGTGCTAGCTTCTCCGATCATGTCCGACTACCTGCGGGAGCTGTTCTCCCTCCACGGCCGCCGCGCCCTCGTCACCGGCGGCAGCTCCGGCATCGGCTACGCCATGGCCGAGGCGATCGGCCGGGCCGGCGCCGAGGTCGTGCTGGTCGCCCGCAGAGCGCACGAACTCGACCAGGCCGCCGCCCGGCTGCGCGAACACGGCGTCAGCGCCACCCGCATCAGCGCCGACCTCGGCGAGCGCGACGACGTCCAGCGGGTCTGCGACACCGCCGGCGACATCGACATCCTCGTCAACGACGCCGCCAACAACATCCGCAAGCCGATGGCCGAGCTCACCGCCGACGACTACGAGCAGACCATCGCCGTCAACCTCACCGCCCCCTACCTCCTCGGCCAGCACTTCGGGCCGGCGATGGCCGCACGCGGCTGGGGCCGCATCATCAACGTCGGCTCCCAGCAGACGATCAGCGCCTTCGGCGACAGCGGCGTCTACGGCGCCGCCAAGGCCGCCCTCGCCGGGCTGACCCGCTCCCAGGCCGAGGCGTGGTCGGCACGCGGCGTGTGTGTCAACACGATCATCCCCGGATTCGTGCTCACCCCGCTGACCGAGCCCGCCCAGGCCATCCCCGGCCGCGTCGAAGCCCTCGCCGCCCGCCACATGGTCGGCCGCAACGGCGTGCCGCGGGACTTCGCCGGAGCGGCGGTGTTCCTCGCCGGCGACGCCAGCGCCTTCGTCACCGGCCAGATGCTCTTCGTCGACGGCGGCTTCTCCGTGCACTAGCCCCGGCGCCTTTACAATGTAGATCACTTGCGGCGGATCTGCCGCACTCCCACCCCCTCACGCCAGGTGTCCAGGACGAGCTCGTCCGCCTCCACCCTGGTCCACACCACCTCCGTCAGCTCGATCCTGAACAGGTGCGAACCCGGCTCCGGCGTCTCGAACGACGCCGGCACGTCCGACCGGGCGATCTCCACCGCCCGCCCGGCCAGTTTGACGTCGCCCTCCCACGTCGAAGGATCGGAGCCCTCCGGGTCGCGGGAGGTGACGTGCAGCGCCATCCGCGGATCGCGCCGCAGGTCGGCCGCCTTGACCGCGCCCGACATCGACCCCGTCCACAGCTCGCCGTCCTTGAAGCTCGTCTCGATGCCGCTGACCCGCGGCGCTCCGTCCTTGCGCAGCGTCGCCAGCACCTTGTGCCGGTAACCGTCCATCAGCCTGCGCGCCACCGCCGCCAGTTCCGGCGCCTGCCGCTCGAACTCCTGCCATGAAGCCATGCCTCCATCATGGCCGCCGCCGGCCCGCGCATCACCGTCCACCGCAAACCCCGGCGGGCTCGCCATCAGAGGTTTGCGCAGGTCAGCTCCTTGTAGCGGCATAGTCGCGGTGGAAGACTGGATCTGACGGAAGGGGGAGTCATGATCGAGGTCAAGAGCATCGACAAGCCCGACGAACGCCGCGACTTCCCGCGGGGCCACCTAGAGGTGTGCAACCTCAGCGGGCTCACCTTCGGGGTGGCCACGTTCGACCCCGGCTGGCGCTGGTCGGAGTCGGTCAAACCGATCGTGGGCACGGACTCCTGCGAGGTCCACCACAACGGGTTCGTGGTCCAGGGACGGCTGCGCATCCGGATGAACGACGGCAGCGAAGCCGAGATCGGCCCGGGAGAGGTGTTCGTCTGCCCGCCGGGACACGACGCCTGGGTGGTGGGCGACGAGCAGTGCGTCGTCTACGACTTCGCGGGCGGCATGTCCGACTACGCCAAGCGGCCGACGACCGCCTAGCCCATCAGCGCTACGCGTAGCCGGGGCCGGGCTCCCAGAGGCTGATCTGGGTCCCCTGGTCGTCGGTGCAGGAGCAGCCGCGGCCCGATTTGCTCGCGAACACCTCGCCGGTGCTGCCGCCCAGCTTGCGCACCTGCTCGACGGCCGCGTCGATGTCGCTCACGTGGTAGTAGAGGTTCGGCTGCGTGGACGGCCCGCCGCTGACGAAGCCCATCGGCACGGCCGTGTTGGTGACGTGCAGGTACGTCTCGTGCTCGCGGGTGAACTCCCAGCCGAACAAGGGCCCGTAGAAGGCGGCCGCCCGGTCCAGGTCCGGCACGGACAGCGTGTAGTAGCCGAGCTCGACATTCATATACGAACCTCCGCAATAATTGCCGCTATCGTTAAGCATCAACAGCCTAACGGAAGCAGGCAAATATTAACAACGACGTTAACGATCTGGACGTCACTCTGGCGGCGCTCGCCGACCCGACCCGGCGCAAGGTGATCGACCTGCTGCGCGAGGGCCCGCGCCCGGCCGGTGAGCTGGCCCAGGTCGTCCAGATGAGCGCACCCGCCCTCAGCAGGCACCTGCGCGTGCTGAGGGCCGGCGGGCTCGTGCAGGCCGAGACCGGCGGGACGGACGCCAGGCTGCGCCTCTACACGCTGCGCCCCGAGCCGTTCGCGGCACTGCAGGCGTGGCTGGACCAGGTGCAGGCGTTCTGGGGCGAGCAACTGGGCTCGTTCAAGGAACACGTCGAACGCACACGGAAGGACACGCCGTGAACACGGTCCGGGCCGGCGTCACCGTCCCGGTCGACCCGGCGACCGCGTTCCGGATCTTCACCGACGAGATCGACAGCTGGTACGTCCGCGGCCGCCACAGCTGGGTCGACCCCGCCCGCGCGGTCGGCATCAGGTTCGAGGACGGCTACCTGCGCGAGCTGTGGTCGGACGGCGGCCACGTCGACACCGGCAAGATCCTCGCCTGGGAGCCGCCGCACCGCCTCGTCTGGGCCGACCTGATCAACGAGACCGGCCGGATGGAGATCGAAGTGGCCTTCAGCCCGGTCGACGGCGGCACCGAGGTCGTGCTGGAGCACCGCGGACTCGACACGCTGCCGCCCGACGTGGCCGGGCGGATCCGGCGCGGCTACTCCTGGAACATCGTCCTGCGCTGGTACGCCGACCAGTGGGTGGGCTAGCGGCGGCCGTATTTCTTGTGCACGGCCTGCTTGCTCACGCCGACCGCGTCGGCGATCTGCGCCCACGCCAGCCCCGCCACGCGGGCCCGCCGCACCTGGACCGCCTCCAGGCGCTCGATCTCGCGGCGCAGCGCGGTCGTGGCCTGCAGCGCCAGCAGCGGATCATCGTCCTGCGCCTGCCGCATCAAGGTCGCCAGGTCGTTCGTCATGCACTAAAGGTAATCCAGCAGCAGCCGCGCGATCTCCTCCGGCCGTTCCAGGGCGGGCAGATGCCCGGCCCAATCCAGCTCCACCAGCCGCCCCTGCGGCAGCTCGCCGGCCAGGTGGCGGGCACACCGCAGGAACCACTCCAGGTCGTGCGCCCCGACCACCACCAGCGCCGGAACGTCGATCGCCGCCGGCGTGAGCTCGGTCTGCACCTGCTCCGGCTCAGGGTCGGCGGCCAGCTGCAGCTCGTACGCGTGACGCTGCATGGCCGCCAGCCGCTCCCGGGCCGTGGCCGGCGCGTGCGGCCCGAGCAGGGTGCGCACGGTCAGCCCGGCCGCACCGTCGAGGTCGCCCGCCTCCAGCAGCCGCCCCTCCTCCGACCAATACGCCCGCACGTCGGAGGTCGGTGGCACGCCGGCGACGGGATTGAGCAGCACCAGCCGGTCGGCGAGCCCGGCCTCCGCCAGCTCCAGCGCGACCCGGGTGCCGCCCGACGAGCCGACCAGCGCCGCCCGGCGCACGCCCAGCCCGGCCAGGACCTCGGCCACGTCCGCCGCGTCGCTGTAGGGGGCCTCGGCCCGGTACGGGGTGCGGCCGTACCCGCGCAAGTCCACCGTGATCACCCGGAACCGCTCGGCCAGGGCCTCCACCTGCCCCTGCCACATACCGGAGTCGGCCGCCGTCGAATGCAGCAGCACCACCGGCTCACCCGCGCCGTGCTCTGCGTGCCAGATCGTCACCGCGACTCCACCACCAGCCGCACGCCCAGCCCGATCAGCACCAGCCCGGAGATCTGCTCCAGCCGGCGCCGCACCGCCGGGCGGCCCAGCCAGTCCTTGGCCTTGGCCACCGCCCAGATGAGCAGCCCGTACCACAGCAGGTCGATGAGCACCCACACGACGGCCAGCGTCACCAGCGTGACCGGCACGTTCTGCCCCGCCGGGACGAACTGCGGCAGGAACGACATCGCGAACACCGCCGCCTTCGGATTGGCCAGGCACGTCCCGACTCCCGCCAGGTACGCCCCGCGCCACCCCGGCGCCGTGGCCACCTCGGCAGGCGGCGCGCCCTTGCGGGCCTGCCAGAGCGCCTGCGCGCCCATCACGACCAGCACCACGGCGCCGATCACCCGCATGACGTCGTAGGCGAGCTGGGAGGCCACCAGCAGCGCCGACAGCCCGAAGGCCGCGGCCAGGCCCCACAGCAGGATGCCGGTCTCGTTGCCCAGCGTGGCCGCCAGGCCGCTGCCGCGACCGGACCGCAGGGTCTGGCGGAGGATGACGGCGGTGCTGACCCCGGGCACCATGGCCACCAGGACGCACGCGCCCGCGAACGCGAGAAGATACATGCCGGGCATCCTGGCAGAACACCGTCCCGGAACGCGCCCGGATTTTCAGCCGTAGAGCTTGCTCAGCTCGGCGACCGCCTCCCGCATCATCGTGCGCAGCTCCGCCGGCTCCAGCACCTCGACATCCGCCCCCATACGCAGCAGCAGCCAGCGCGCGTGCGTGAGCGACTCCACCGGCAGGGTGAGCGTGACCCAGCCCTCCGGATCGGGCTCCCCGGCCGCCGCCAGGGCGGCGTCGACGACGTCGCGGCCCATCGTGTACGCCAGCAGCTCGCCCCGTCCCGGCGCGAGCTTGATCACGACCTCGGCGGTGTACATCCGCTCGCGGAACTCCTTGGCGTACGCGCTCCAGAACGCGCCCAGCTCGAACCCCTCCGGCCGCGGGAAGTGCCCCGGCAGCGTCTCCAGCGTCAGGACGCGCGCCACCCGGTAGGTGCGCGGCGAGCCCCCCGGCGGAGCGGCCACCAGATACCAGGACCCGCCCTTGAGCACCAGCCCGTACGGGTGGATCACCCGATCGACCTCCTGCTGCCCCCAGCGGCGGTAGGTCATGTGCAGCGGCCGCTGCTCCCACACCGCCTCGGCCACCTCGCTCAGATGCGGCACGTCGTCGCCCGAGCGATACCAGCTGGGCACGTCCAGCAGGAACCGCTCCCGGATGCGCGAGGCGTGCGAGCGCGGCTCGGGCGGCAGCGCGGCCAGCAGCTTCAGCTCCGCGGTGGCCGCCACCTCCGCCAGCCCCAGCTCCGCCGCCGGCCCCGGCAACCCCGCCAGGAACAACGACGACGCCTCCTCGGCGGTCAGCCCGGTGAGCCGGGTGCGGTAGCCGTCCAGCAGCTGATATCCGCCCACCGGCCCGCGATCGGCGTAGACGGGTACGCCGGCCGCCGACAGCGCCTCCACGTCGCGGTAGACCGTACGGACCGACACCTCCAGCTCGGCGGCCAGCTCGGGCGCGGTCATGCGGCCGCGCGTCTGAAGCAGCAAGAGGAGGGAGAGCAGGCGGCTGGCGCGCATACCCGCCATTGTATTGCGCACATGAGTCGTGTTTGTATGAACACGTGGAACGTTTGCAATTCATCATGAACGCCTTGCGCGCACAGGACAGCGTCTCGGTCGCCGAGCTCGCCGCCGAACACGGCGTGTCGGAGATGACGATCAGGCGTGACCTCGACGAGCTCGCCCAGCAAGGGGTGGTGCGGCGGGTCAGGGGCGGCGCGCTGTCGCTGCTGCTGCGCGGTGAGGAGCCGCCGTTCGGCGTGCGCGAGCGCGAGGCGGTGGAGGCCAAGAGGCGCATCGGCGCCGAGGCGGCCGCCCTGATCGCCGACGGCGAGGCGGTGGTGCTGGACGGCGGCACGACAGCGCTGGACGTGGCCCGCGCCCTGGCCGATCGCCGGCTGACCGTGCTGCCGCTGGCCCTGCAGGCGGTCTCGCTGCTGGCCGCCGCGCCCCGGGTGCGGCTGGTGCTGCCCGGCGGCGAGGTACGCAAGGGCGAGCTGAACGTCATGGGACCGCTGACCGAGAGCTCCATCAAGGCGCTGCGGTTCGACACGGCGGTGATCGGCTGCTGCGGGCTGTCGGCCGAGCACGGCCTGACGGCGCACGATCTGCCCGAGGTCGCGGTCAAGCAGGCGGCCATCGCCGCGGCCAGGCGGGTGATCGTGGTGTGCGACTCCGGCAAGTTCTCGCGTACGGCGTTCGGCGCGGTCTGCCCGATCTCGCGGCTGGACGTGGTGGTGACCGACTCCGGCATCCCCCGGGAGCAACGGGACGCCCTGGTGGCGGCGGGCGTGGCGGTCAGGGAGGTCGCCGCCGCCGGGGAGACCGGATGAGACGTCCGCAGGACGGCCAGATGAGGCGCTTCAGGGGAGGCCCGATGAGGCGCTTCAGGGGAGGCCCGATGGGGCGCGAACGCACGGCTGTCTACCTGCTGTTCTTCCTGGCGGGCGCGGCCATCGGCACGTGGACCGCCCGCATCCCCGCCATCAAGGAACGCCTCGGCCTCGGCGAAGGCCAGTTCAGCCTCGCCCTGCTGGCCATCGCCGCCGGCGCGATGATCGGCATGACGGCGGTGGGCCGCCTGGTGGACCGGCACGGCAGCCACCGCGTCATGATCCCCGCGGCCCTGGTGCAGGGCCTGGTCCTGGTCCCGTCCGCATACGCGCCGGACCTCGGCGTGCTGGCCGGGACGCTGCTGCTGTTCGGGATCGCGCACGGGGTGCTGGACGTGTCCATGAACGCCAACGCCGTCGAGGTCGAGCGTGCCTGCAGGCGGCCGGTCATGTCGTCCTTCCACGCCGTCTTCAGCATCGGCGGGTTCGCCGGAGCCACTACCGGCGGCCTGTTCGCGCACCTGGCGCTGACGCCCGCGGCCACGTTCTGGACACTGGGGCTGGTCATCGCGGCGCTCGCGTGGCGGGCCGCGAGGTGGGCGCTGCGGCCGGTCCCCTCCGGTGCATCGGCCTCGGCGGGCGGGAGCGGGCTGCCCAAGGGGACCCTGTTCCTGGGCGTGCTGGCGTTCTGCTGCCTGGTCGGCGAGGGGGCGGCGGCCGACTGGAGCTCGGTCTACCTGCGTGAAGACCTGGGCGCCTCGCCGGGGTTCGCCGCCGCCGGGTACGCCGCGTTCTCCCTCATGATGACCGCGGGCCGGCTGGCGGGCGACCGGCTGGCGGCCAGATTCGGGCCGGTGCCGCTGGTGCGCTGCTGCGGGCTGCTCGCCGCCATCGGGCTCGGGCTGGCGCTGCTCGGCGGTCATCCGGCGGCAGGCCCAGTCGTGGGTGTCGCCGGGTTCGGCTGCTTCGGGGCGGGACTGTCGTGCATCGTGCCGCAGGTGTTCTCGGCCGCGGGGCACCGCGATCCGGCCTTCGCCGGGCGGGCGCTGGCGCGCGTGGCCTCCATCGGCTACCTGGGGTTCCTGTCAGGGCCCGTGCTCATCGGGGCGGCCGGCGAGGTGGCCGGGCTGCCGCGGGCGCTGGCCATCCCGGCACTGCTGGCCGCCTTCGTCGCTTTGACCGCCACCGCTCTGCGGGCACGGGCGGCCGAGCCCGTGGGCTGACCTCGTCAACGGATCACCCTGAATCGCAGGTGGGTGGCGTTCGGGCTGCCGACCACCTCGGTGCGCTCGAGCAGGAATCGACCGCCCAGATGCTCGAACAGCCGGGTGCCGCCGCCGAGCAGGACCGGGGCCAGATGGATCTGGATCTCGTCCAGCAGGCCCGCGGCAAGGCACTGCTGAGCGGCGCTGGCGCCGTGCACGGCGACCGCCTTGTCCCCCGCCGCCGCCTTCGCCTGCTCCACCGCGCTGTGGACGCCGTCGGTGACGAAGGTGAAGACCGACGGCGCCCGGACCGTGTCCGGGGCCGGTGGGTTGTGGGTGAGCACGAAGCACGGCGCCGGGCCGGCCGGGCCGCCGTCACCCCACCCTCCGTCGCCCTCGGGCAGGTCGTAGGACCGCCGGCCCATCAGGATCGAGCCCGCACCCCCGCGCATCCCGGCCAGCAGCTCGGTGTCGCGCGGGTCCGGTTCGTGTAGCCACCGGTGCAGGACTTCGCCCCCGTCGCCCAGTTGTCGCTCGCGGGTGACGTTCGGCCCGGTGACGAACCCGTCCAGCGACATCGAGATTCCCGCGATGACCTTGCTCATGACAGCTCCTTCGTTGGTGGATGATCGCCAGCCTGGCCGATCGCGGTGGCAGAGTTGTGACAGTCCGGTGAAACCCGCCACGGGCCCAGGGAAGAGGTGCGATCCGCGTGCTGACGGTCGAGCTGCTCGGGCCACTGCGCGTGTCGGTGGCCGGGCAGCCTGTGGAACTGCCGGCCGGGCGGCTGCGCGTGGTGCTGGCCGTGCTGGGGATGTCGGCGGGCCGTACCGTCCCGACGGACAGGCTGGCGGCCGCCGTGTGGGGTACGGATCCGCGCGGCGACCCCCGGGCCAACGTCCGCACGAACGTCAAGCGGCTGCGCCGCGCCCTCGGCGCCGCGGACCTGATCGCGGCCCGGCCGGGTGGCTACCTGCTGGCGGCCGAGCCGGACCACGTGGACGCGCTCCGATTCGGCCGCCTGCTCGACGAGGCCGGGGCGGCCCAGGACCCGGTGGCCGAGCGGTCCCGGCTGACCGCCGCGCTGGCGCTGTGGCGCGGCACGCCCTTCGACGGGATCCGGTCGGACTGGCTGGAGCAGTCCGTGGCCGCGGCGCTGCAGGAGCGGTACCTGACCGCGCTCGAGCGGCGGGCCGACCTGGACCTCGCCAGAGGAGAGCAACCCGACCCCTCTGAGCTGGCCGGGCCGGCCGAACGGCATCCGCTGCGCGAATCGCTCTGGGTGCGGCTGCTGCGGGTCCTGGAGGCGGCCGGCCGTCCCGCCGAGGCGCTGGAGCGGTACGAGACGATCCGGCGCCGGCTCGCCGAGGAGCTCGGCGCCGATCCCAGCCCCGAGCTGCGGCAGGTCCACGCCGACCTACTCGCCGGCGGCGCTCCGCCCGGCGAGCGCACGATGCCCAGGCAGTTGCCCGCCGCCGTCGACGGATTCACCGGACGGGAGGCCGAGCTGGCCGCACTGGACGCGCTGTTCAGCCCGACGGGCGGGACAGGGGCCCGGTCGGCGCTGATCGCGGTGCTCGCCGGCACGGCCGGCGTCGGGAAGACCACGCTGGCCGTGCAATGGGCGCACCAGGTCGCCGGAGGCTTCCCGGACGGCCAGCTCTTCATCGACCTGCGCGGATACGACCCGTCACGACAGCCCGTACGACCGGCGGCGGCAATCCGCGAGTTCCTCGACGCGCTGCGGGTGCCGCCGCACCGCATCCCGGACGGGCCGTCCGCGCAGGCCGGCCTGTTGCGCAGCTTGCTGGCCGGGCGGCGCATGCTGGTGCTGCTGGACAACGCCCGCGACGCCGAACAGGTCGCCCCGCTGCTGCCCGGGACGCCCGGCTGCCTGGTGGTGGTCACCAGCCGGGATCACCTCGCCGGACTGGTCATGACGTACGGCGCGCATCCCCTCACCCTCGACCTGCTGCCGCCGGACCAGGCCAAGCGGTTGCTGGCCCGCCGGGTCGGCGAGGAGCGGATCGCCGCCGAGCCCGCCGCCGCCGAAGAAATCGTCCGCCGCTGCGACGGGCTGCCCCTGGCGCTGGCGATCGTCGCCGCCCGCGCCGCGATCCATCCCACCCATCCGCTCGGCGCGCTCGCCGCCGAGCTCGCGGACACGCTCGGCGCGCTGGACCGCGCCGTCAACGTCCGGGCGATCTTCTCGTGGTCGTACCAGACGCTCGGCGACGCGGCGGCGCGGCTGTTCCGGCTGGTCGCCGGGCTGCATCCCGGTCCCGGCAGCACGATCGACGCCGCCGCCAGCCTGGCGGGCGTCCCGGTCTCGCTGGTACGCGCGCCGCTGGCCGAGCTGACCCGCGCCAACCTGCTCACCGAGCATGCCCCGGGCCGCTACTCGTGCCACGACCTGCTGCGCGCCTACGCCTCCGAACTTTGCCAGGCCGGCGACGCCGACCGGGACGCCGCGCGGCACCGCATCGTGGACCACTACGTCCACACCGCGCACGCCGCGGCGCAGTGCCTCCACGGGCGCCTCGAGACCATCGCCCCAGCCGCGCCCGGCCCGGGCGTCTGCGTCACCGGCTTCGACGGCGCCGACGCGGCGATGGACTGGTTCACGGCCGAGCGTCCCACCCTGCTCGCCGCCCTGAAGCTTGCCGCCGACCTGAGCCTCAACCGGCATGTCTGCCATCTGGCGCAGGCGTTGTTCGTCTTCCTGCACCGGCGGGGCCGCTGGCACGACCGCGCCGAGACCCAGCGGGCCGCCGTGGCCGCCGCCCGGCGGCTGGGCGACCCCATGGAGGAGACCCGAGCGCACCGCAACCTGGCCGCCGCGCTGGCCGACCTGGGCCGCTTCGACGAGGCCCACCGCAACCTCGACGCCGCCCTGGAATGCTCACAGGACGACCCCGCCGGTCAGGCGTGGACGCACCACTTCCGGAACCTCGTCCACGGCATCCAGGGCCGGGAGGCCGACGCGCTCGGCGCCGCCCGCCGCGCCCATGACCTCTTCGAAAACTGGGCGACCAGGTCGGCCAGGCCATCGCGCTCACCGACCTCGGCTTTCACCACGGCCGGCTGGGTGACCACGGCCATGCCCTCGACCTGTGCGAGCAGGCCCTGGTCCTGCACCAGAAGCTCGGCAACCGCCCCCACGAGGCCCACACGTGGTCATGCCTGGCCGACACCCATCTCCAGCTGGGCAACCCCGCCGGGGCCGTCCCCTGCTACCGCCAGGCCCTCGACCTGTTCCGGGAGCTCGGCGACCCGTACGCCGAGGCCAGCACCCTCGCCCACCTCGGCGCCTGCCACCACCTCGCCGGCGACCACGCGGCCGCCCACGAGCACTGGCGCCACGCGCACGCCCTCCTCGCCGACCTGGACCCCTCCACCATCGACCAGATCCACACCCAGCTGACGACCATCGGCACGTCCGCCGCCGACGCCTTCCGCCGGCACCGCTGACCAGGCCGTCGCCCGTGCCTTCGAGCACTCAGGCGAATTGCTGCCAGCCCAGCCTGACCACCATCGCCGCCACGACGCACAACAGCACGATCCGTACGAAGGCGGCGCCCCGCTTGAGCGCCATCCGCGCGCCGACCTGGGCGCCGGCCACGTTGCACACGGCCATGCCGAGGCCCAGCGCCCACTGCACGTGCCCCTGCAGCCCGAACACCACCAGCGCGCCGACGTTCGTCCCGATGTTGATGATCTTGGCGGAGGCCGACGCCGAGACGAAGTCCAGCCCGAGGATGGTGGTGAAGGCGATGATCAGGAACGTTCCCGTGCCCGGCCCCATGATGCCGTCATAGAAGGCGATCCCCACGCCGGCCGCCACCACCGCGGCCGCCACCCTGGCGTTGGTGCGCAGGTGCGGCTGCGGCACCGCCCCGAAGGACGGGCGCAACGTCACGAACGCCGCCACCGCCAGCAGCACCACCATGACGGCGGGCCGCAGCACCTCGGCCGAGATCGCCGCCGCGGCCCACGCCCCCAGGCCGGCGCTCAGCACGGCCATCCCCGCGCCGGGGATCACCACCTGGCGGTCGAGCTTGGTGGAGCGAGCGTAGGCGACGGCGGCCGACGTGGTGCCGAAGACGGACGACAGCTTGTTGGTGGCCATCGCCTCGACGGGGGGCATCCCCGTGATCAGGATGGCGGGCAGCTGCAACAGCCCGCCACCGCCCACGACGGCATCGACCCACCCGGCGCCCGCCGCCGCGACCAGCAACACCAGGACCTGCTCCAGCGGCACGCCACTCCCCCGATTCCCCCCAAGAAACCCCAAGAGTGTACAAGCGCCACATTCGCCGCTATTTCCCGCCCCGACGGGGCCGATCAGCCTTCCATGGCCAGGGCCCGGAGCAGACCCGCGGTCAAGGCGGCACGTTCGATCATGCCCTCCACGCTGATGTGCTCATGCCGCGCATGCGCCCCGGCGCCGACGGCGCCCAGGCCGTCGAGGACGGGCAGTCCGAGCGCGGCGGTGAAGTTGCCGTCGCTGGCCCCGCCGACCGCGCATTCCCGCAGATCCAGGCCCATGTCCACAGCCACCGTACGCGCCAGGGAGAACAGGCGAGCCGTGCCGGGCCCGCGCTCCATGACAGGACGGTTCCATCCTCCGCGCACCTCGATGGACGCCCGGGCATCATGGGGCCGCAGGCCGGCGAGGGCGGCGTCCACCCGCTCGGCCTCGGCCCGGCTGGCGACACGCACGTCCACCTCGGCGCGCGCCGCGCCGGCGACCACGTTGGAGCCGGTGCCGCCCGAGACGACGCCCACATTGACGGTGGTGCCCGCGCCCGGGCCGGCCAGGTCGTGCAGCCGCAGCACGGCCCTGGCCAGCTCGTCGATCGCACTGGCGCCCTTGGCAGGCTCGAGCCCGGCGTGCGCCTCCACGCCGGTGAAGGTCAGATGGAAGATGCCCACCCCCTTACGCGCCGTCTTCAACGCCCCCTCCGCGCTGGCCTCGAACACCAGCACGGCCGCCACATCCCGAGCCGCCTCCTCGATCAACGGCCGTGAGGCAGGGCTGCCGATCTCCTCATCGCCGTTGAGCAGCAGCCGCAGCGGCGGGCGCGGCAGCCCCGCGGCCTCCAGCGCGCGCAGCGCCCACACGAGCTGGACCAGGCCCGCCTTCATGTCGAAGACGCCGGGCCCGGTGGCCCGGTCGCCGTCGAGGGTGAACGGCCAGGAGCGCAGCGTCCCCGCCGGCCAGACCGTGTCGTAATGGGCCAGCAGCAGGACCGGGGCGCCACCCCGGCCCGGGTAGTCGTTGATGCGGACGTCCCCGTAGACGCCGCCGTCACCGCGGCCGCCGACGTCGCCGAGCAGACCGCCGTCGATCCGCCGGGTGGCCGTCGGCGGGCCGAGCCGGGCCTCCAGGTAGCCATCGAGCCAGTCCAGGGCCGCATCCAGCAGCGCCTTGTCGTTGCTGGGCGTCTCGAGCGACACGTACGCGGCCAGATCGGTGAGCATCTCGGCACGGCACCCGCCGATCCAGGCGCGCAGTTCCCCGGCCTCTACCTCGTGCTCCACGGTCATCAGGCGACCTCCAGGTCGGCGAGGCGAGGCTCGCCCATCGGTCCGCGCCCGGCCTGGACGTCGGCCCGGGCGGCACGACGGCAGCGCGCCGGCCCCGGCGGCCTCGGCGAAGACGGGCGCGGTGGGGGGTGGAATCGGACGGGAGGGCGGCGGACGACGATGTCGCGCCAGATGACGCCGGAATCCTTCGGCAGGGTACGCAGCCACGCCGTCGGACGATCCGTCGCCCCCTGTCATACCCGCTCCGAGCCCCCGACTAGACCCGAGCAGACCCACGACCCACGACCCACGGCCGCACAACCGGGCACACGGCCCTGGCCACGCCTTCCGCACCTGCCGAGCGCCTCACCGAGCGACAGATCCGAGCCACCGATCCCGAGCCACCGGTCCGAGCCACCGGCGCCACGCCATGCGAGCCGCTCATCATGCCACCGGCACCACGCACGGTGCCCGCCGCGATCCGAGCGGCGCACGAGCCGCACCGTGGCGAAGGCGGCGCGCCCGGAGCACGGGCGCGCCGCCTTCGGCGGGAACGAGGTCAGTGAGCCGGAGCCAGCGTGCGCTTCCTCGAGGCGTAGATGTCGTCCACCAGCCCGTAGGACCGCGCCTGCTCAGCGGTGAAAATGCGATCCCGCTCGATGTCCTTCCTGATCTCCAACGACGACCGCCCCGTGTGCCGGGACAAGATCTCCTCCTGCTGGTCACGCATCCGCAGGATCTCCCTGGCGTGGATCTCCAGGTCGCTGCCCTGCCCGCGCCCGCCCTCGGTCGCCGGCTCATGCAACAGCACCCGGGCGTGCGGGAGCGCGGCCCGCTTGCCCTGCGTGCCCGCCGCGAGCAGCACGGCGGCCGCCGAGGCCGCCTCGCCGATGCAGACCGTGTGGATCTCCGGCCGGACGAACTGCATCGTGTCGTAAATGGCGGTCATCGAGGTGAACGACCCGCCCGGCGAGTTGATGTAGAGGTTGATGTCCTGGTCGGGATCGATCGACTCCAGCGTGAGCAGCTGCGCCATCACGTCGTTGGCCACAGTGTCGTCGATCGGCGCGCCCAGGAAGATCACCCGGTCCTCGAACAGCTTGTTGTACGGGTTCATCTCCTTGATCCCGTATGACGTCCGCTCCGTGAACGACGGAAGCACGTAACGCCCGCTCATCTCAGTTCATCCCCTCGGCGATGTGATCGACGATTCCGTAGTCCTGGGCCTCCTGGGCGGTGAACCAGCGGTCGCGGTCGGAGTCGGCCTGGATCCGCTCCAGCGGCTGGCCCGTATGGCGGGCGATGATCTCGGCCATCCGGCGCTTAGTGTAGATCATGTTGTCGGCCTGGATCTGGATGTCGCTGGCCGAGCCGCCGATGCCGCCCAGCGGCTGGTGCATGACGACGCGGGAGTTGGGCAACGCGTAACGCTTGCCCTTCGCGCCCGCCGTCAGCAGCAGCTGTCCCATGGACGCGGCGAACCCCATCGCCACCGTCGCCACGTCACACGGAATGAACTGCATCATGTCGTAGAGCGCCATCCCGGCGGTCACCGAGCCGCCCGGGGAATTGATGTAAAGGGTTATGTCGCGTTTAGGGTCCTCGGCCGCCAGCAATAGGAGCTCCCCGCAGAGCCGGTTGCATATCTCGTCGTCGACCTCCTGGCCGAGGACGACGATGCGTTCCTTCAGCAGACGCTGGCTGAGCTGGTCAGGCCAGGCGGCGCGCTGGGTCTCCGTCATGACGGTCGCCTTTCTGTGCGGGTATTTCTGTGAAAGACGCTAGACCGGTACGCGATGAATGAAGGAATCTTTTCGCTGGCGGCGCATTTCTCTAACGGCGCATTCCACCGAGAGCGAATTTCCCTCGACACACAATCGCGGATGTGCCGGGGCGGTCAGCGGATGCCGCCGCGGCGCATGAGCTCCGCCGCCGGCAGCAGAGTGGCCTCGGCGGCGGTCAGGCCGGTGGCGGCCAGCGCGCGGTCGACGAGCCGCAGCCCCACCGCGTACCCCGCCATGTCGGGAATGCCGCGAGGCTCCTGCCCGAAGTTCCGCACAGCGGTGTCCCCCAGCACGTACGCAGACGTGTGCCGCATCCCCTCCAGGTCGAAGTCCGCCATGATCAGCTCGTACGCCCGGTCGAACGCCTCCCCCGTCACCATCGACGACCACGGCCCCATGGCCTCGGGCCCCGACAGCTCCCGCACGAACGCCTCGGCCAGCCCTTCGGCCACCACGTGCTCGCCCACGGTCACCGTGACCGGGTTCCACTCGACGTTGGTGAAGCGCACGTTGTGGTGGAACTCGTGCACCGCGCAGTGCGCGATCCTGCCGATCACCTCCTCCGACGGCCAGGCCAGCAGATACAGCCATCCGGGCGAGCCGCCCATGCCGTAGTAGCCGCCGGTGATGTTCATCAGGTGCTCGTCGTCGGGATTGCCCAAGACGAACATGACCTGCAGCGAATCCGCCTGCTTGGCCTCGCGCAGCGCGTCCGAGGCCCGTTCCAGCTCGCGCCGCACCTGACCGAGCACGTCGGCCTCGATCATGCGCCGGACGGCGGGCAGGTAGCGCGGGTCGTCGGCGTCGACCCGGAAGCCGCCGCCCTGGTGGTGGATGCCGACGATGTCGCCGGGCACCGGGATCGCCGAACGCATGGGCGCCAGCATCTCCCGCAGCGCCTCGGGCCGGTCCTCCAGCGGCTTCTCGAGCAGGCCGGCCATCGCCGTGAGCGTGTCGTGAACAACGAATTCCATGCGCCGGACGCTAAAGCCTCACGCCACGTGAGGCTCAAGCGCATTTCACGCCGGTCCCCGTCGCCCGACGCCTTCAACGCCGCCCATCACCTTAAGTAACAATAATGTTACCCAATGGCGCCATACATGACTACAGCGGTGACTCCTCGCCGGGATCGTCCCCGGGCGTGCGGCCGGGCGTGGCCTGCCCGCTCTCGGTCGGCGAGGGCGACGGAGACGGCGAGGGCCGCGGCTCCGGCGTCTCCGGGGTCGGCGGCGGCGTCGGCACGAACACCGTCGGCGGCAGCTGCCTGGGCTGCGGCTCGCTGTCGCGCCTGCCGAACAGCAGCAGCAGCAAGATGGCCGTGACCAGCAGCAACAGCAGCGCCAGCGCCAGCGCGGCCATCAGCACCCGCCGGCGCGTCTCGGTCAGCGGCCGGCGCTGCCTGGTCGGCCCCGGCAACGCCGGCGCGCGGTCGGTCAGCCAGTACGGGACGAAGTCCGGGCCGTGCGCCTGCCCGATCAGCGTCCCGCCCACCATGACCGGCTCCAGGAACCGCTCGGCCCCGGGCTGGCCGGGCGTGTACGGCACCGCCACCCACGGCGCGCGCCCCTGATCGCTGTCCAGCACCGCGGGCATGCCGTCCAGCACCGCGCCCCGCTGCCGGGAGCCGCGGGCCAGCCAGTTGCGCACCCCGGATCGCCCGCCGGCCGCCTCCCTGATCCCGGTCACGAACCGTTCGCGCGCCGCGGCGTCGAACGCGGCCCCCCGGGTCAGCACGGCCAGCGACACCGCGCGGCCGTCGGGCCCCTGGCCCAGGTACACGAAACCGGCGGGCGCCTGATGCAGGCGCGCCTGGACCACGTACCGCCCCAGCCGGGGCGGATCGCCGTACTGCAGCGGACTTGCCACGTTTGCCATGAAAGCACAGACGTGGCGTCGTGCACGTTTGCGGCGTGTTTGGTGGAATGAGGTCATGAGCGTCGCCGAAGAGCTGCCAGGCGGAGGAGACGCGGCACTGCTGCGTCAAAGTCTCGACGAGGTCCGGCGAGTCATCGTCGGCCAGGACCACATGGTCGAAAGGCTCATCGTGGCCCTGCTGGCGCGCGGGCACTGCCTGCTCGAAGGCGTCCCAGGCGTCGCCAAGACCCTCGCCGCCTCCACCCTGGCCACCGTCGTGGGCGGCACGTTCGCCCGGATTCAGTTCACCCCCGACCTCGTGCCGAGCGACATCGTCGGCACCCGCGTCTACCACCCCTCCAACGAGAAGTTCGACGTCGAGCTCGGCCCCGTGTTCGTCAACTTCCTGCTCGCCGACGAGATCAACCGCGCCCCCGCCAAGGTCCAGTCCGCGCTGCTGGAGGTCATGGCCGAGCGCCAGGTCACCCTGGCGGGCGTCACCCACCCGCTGCCCAAGCCGTTCATCGTGCTGGCCACCCAGAACCCCATCGAGTCCGAGGGCGTCTATCCGCTGCCGGAGGTGCAGCGCGACCGGTTCCTGTTCCGGGTCCGCGTCCCGCACCCCAGCGCCCACGAGGAGCTGGAGATCCTGCACCGCATGAGCGTCACCCCGCCCGTGCCCGAACGCGTCCTGGACCCCGACAAGCTGCTGGCCCTGCAGGAGGCGGCCGAGCAGGTCTCGGTCCACCAGCTCGTCGCCGACTACGTCGTCCGGCTGGTCATGTCCACCCGCGCCCCCGCCGAGTACGGCCTGGCCGACCTGGCGGAGACCATCGAGATCGGGGTCAGCCCGCGCGCCACGCTGGGCCTGGTCGCCGCCGGGCGGGCCCTGGCGCTGCTGCGCGGCCGCGACTACCTGCTGCCCGACGACGTGCGCGACGTGGCCGTGGACGTCATGGGCCACCGGCTCATGCTCACCTTCGACGCCCTGGCCGACGGCGTCGACCCGGAGCAGGTCGTCAAGCAGATCCTGCACGCCGTGCCCCCGCCTCTCGTGGTCTGGAACCAGAACCGTTGAGCACGGGCGCGGAGCGAACCCGACGCAGTGAGCGGAGTGGAGGCCCGACGGAGGAGGGACTCCGCGGAGCGAATGAGGAGGGTGAGCGACCAATGAGCACAGCTGAGCAAGCGCTGCGGCGGCTGGAGCTGACCGTCACCCGGCGGCTGGACGGGTTGCTGCACGGCGCGCACCAGGGACTGCTGCCCGGCACCGGCAGCGAGGCCGGCGACAGCCGCGTCTACGTGCCCGGCGAGGACGACGTGCGCCGCATGGACTGGAACGTCACCGCCCGCACGACCGTCCCCCACGTCCGCGACCTCATCGCCGACCGCGAGCTGGAGACCTGGGCCCTGGCCGACCTGTCGCCCAGCATGGACTTCGGCACCGCCGACACCGACAAGCGCGACCTGGTGATCGCCGCCGTCGGCGCCATCGGGTTCCTGTCCAGCCGCCTCGGCGACCGGTTCGGCGCGCTGGTCCTGCACGACGAGTACATCCACCGCATGCCCGCCCGCACCGGCCGCCCCGCCCTGTACGGGCTGCTGCACTCCCTCATGGACGCCCCCCGCGGCCGCGTCGTCCAGGACGCGCCCGACCTGGCCGAGGGCATCGAGGTGCTGTCGGCCAGCCGCCGGCGCCGCGGCATGCGCCTGGTCGTCTCCGACTTCCTCGACGCCCACCCCGACCTCGACCCCGACGCCGAACGCCCCTGGGAACGCCCCATCCGCCGCCTCGCCGCCCGACACCAGGTCCTGGCGGTCGAGGTGATCGACCCGCGCGAGCTCGAACTGCCCGATGTGGGGCGGGTCGCGTTCACCGACCCCGAGACCGGGAAGGTACGCGAAGTGCACCTTTCGCCCAAAGTCCGGCAGGCGTACGCCGAAGCGGCCACCCTGCAGCGCGAGGGCACCCGCCTGGCGCTGCGCCGCGCCGGAATCGCCCACCTGGTGCTGCGTACCGACCGGGACTGGGTGTTCGACGTCGCGCAGTTCGTGCTGCGCCAGCGCCGCACGGCTCACCTCGCCCATGCCCACAGGAAGGTGACATGACGTTCCTCGCCCCCTCGTGGCTGTGGCTGTTCCTCCTGGTCGCGCTCCTCGTGGCCGGATACGTCGCGGCGATGTTCGCCCGCCGCCGCTACACCGTGCGCTTCACCAACCTGGCCCTGCTCAACCTCGTCGCCCCCGCGGGACCCGGCTGGCGCCGCCACGTCGCCCCCGCGTTGTTCCTCGTCATGATGTCGTTCCTGGTCATCGGCGCCGCCAAGCCCGCCGACCAGGTACGCGTCCCCCGCGACCGCGCCACCATCATGATCGCCCTGGACGTGTCGCTGTCCATGGACGCCGACGACGTCCAGCCCAACAGGATCGCCGCCGCCAAGGCCGCCGCCCAGGCCTTCGCGCGCGAGTTGCCCGACCGCTTCAACGTCGGCCTGGTGTCCTTCGCCCGCTCGGCCAACGTCGTCATCTCCCCCACCACCGACCACCAGGCCGTGGTCGCCGCGATCGGGAACCTCACCACCCGCCCGGGCACCGCGATCGGCGAGGCCGTCTTCAACTCGCTCGACTCACTGCGCTCGTTCGACCAGCAGGCCGCCACCGACCCGCCGCCCGCCGCCATCGTGCTGCTGTCCGACGGCGACAACACCTCCGGCAGGTCCGTCAACGAGGCCATCGAAGCGGCCCAGCAGGCCCGCGTCCCGGTCTCCACGATCGCGTACGGCACCCAGGAGGGCACCGTCAACATCGACGGGCGCCCGGTGAACGTGCCGGTCAACAAGCAGACCCTGCAGTCGCTGTCCGACGGCACCAGCGGCCGCGCCTACGCCGCCGAGTCCGGCAGCGAGCTGCGCGAGGTCTATGAGCAGATCGGCACCTCGCTCGGCTACAAGCTGGTCAACCAGGAGATCACCCAGTGGTTCATCGTGGCCGCGATCCTGGCCGGGCTGCTGGTGGCCGGTGCGGCGGTCATGTTCGGCTCGCGCATCCCGTAACGTTTTGCCACGTGAGCAAAGGTAACGGGGCCCACTACTTCTCCGAGCGGCCGGAAAGCGCGAGCCGGCCGGGCTCGGTCGACCTGGTCCTGCCCGACCTGCACCTGCGGCTGGAGACCGACAGCGGCGTCTTCTCGCCGGAGCGGGTCGACATCGGCACCCGCGTGCTGCTGGAGACCGTCCCGCCGCCGCCGCAGGAGGGCGACCTGCTCGACCTGGGGTGCGGCTACGGGCCGATCGCGCTGACCATGGCCTCCCGGGCACCCGAGGCCACGGTGTGGGCCGTCGATGTGAACCGGCGCAGCGTGGAGCTGACCGAGCGGAACGCGCAAGCCGCTGCCCTTTACAAAGTAAGGTCAGTCCATGCTGATGAAATGCCAGATGACGTGAAATTTCGGGCTATCTGGTCCAATCCTGCGATCCGTATTGGGAAGCAGGCCCTGCACGACATGCTCA
The DNA here is from genome assembly GCF_052245915.1 of Nonomuraea sp. 10N515B. Classification (NCBI taxonomy): domain Bacteria; kingdom Bacillati; phylum Actinomycetota; class Actinomycetes; order Streptosporangiales; family Streptosporangiaceae; genus Nonomuraea; species Nonomuraea sp. 10N515B. The sequence continues at coordinate 57,547 of NZ_JBQQBQ010000042.1, read as the reverse complement.
CCAGGTGGCTGACCCGGCTGACGCCCGACGGCGTGGCCTACCTGGTCGTCCAGAAACACCTCGGCTCGGACTCCCTGCAACGCTGGCTCGGCGAGCAGGGCTGGCAGGCCTCCCGCGAGGCCAGCCGGGCCGCCTATCGCATACTGAAGGTGACCCGATGAGAAGGCAGCTGCGCCCCACCGACGTCAAACGGCTCAACCGCACCTGGCGCAGGCAGACGGAAAACCGGCTCGGCCTGATCATCGAGTCGGTCACCGGCCCGTTCAACATCGGCTCGATCTTCCGCAGCGCCGCCGCGTTCGGGGTGGACGAGATCTGGCTGGCCGGCAACGCCACCCCGCCCACCAACCCCAAGGCGGGCAAGACCGCGCTCGGCACCGACCGGCTGGTCACCTGGCACGAGCCGGTCCCGGCCACCGAGGCGGTCAAGGCCGCCAAGGCGGGCGGCTACACGGTGCTGGCCGTCGAGCTGACCGCCGAGGCCGTGCCGCTGCACAAGGCCGGCCTCGACCGCGACGTGTGCCTGGTGGTCGGCAGCGAGGACCACGGCTGCTCCCCCGCCCTGCTCGACGCCGTCGACGGCGTCTGCTACATCCCGCAGGTCGGCCGGGTCGGCTCCTTCAACGTCGCGGTGGCCGCCGCCATCGCCCTGGCGGAGGCCCGCCGCCAGGAGTGGGAGAATCTTGCTGATTCGTAACTGCAGCCTTCATCCCGGAAGGGCATACTTCTGGACGTGCTCAGCCGCCACTTCGCCTTTCTCGACCATCCGGGCCCGCTCGCCTTCGCCCACCGCGGAGGCGCCGCGGAGGGCGCGGAAAACTCCGTCGCCGCCTTCGAGCGGGCGGTCGGGCTCGGCTACACCTACCTGGAGACCGACGCGCACGCCACCTCCGACGGCGTGCTGGTCGCCTTCCACGACCACAGGCTCGACCGCGTGACCGACCAGCGCGGCCGCATTTCCGAGCTGCCCTACCGGGCGGTCAGGCAGGCCCGCATCGGCGGCGTCCACGAGATCCCGCTCATGGAGGACCTCCTGGGCACCTGGCCGGAGATCCGCTTCAACATCGACGTCAAGGAGGCGGCGGCCATCGCCCCGCTGGCCGAGGCGGTCAGGCGCACCAACGCCTACGATCGCATCTGCCTGACCTCCTTCTCCGATGAGCGCCTGATGCTGGCCAGGGCGGCGATCGGCAGGGAGGTGTGCTCGGCGCTCGGGCCGCGCGGCGTGGCCGCGCTGCGCGCCGCCGCCACCACCTCCGGCTACGGCCGGCTGCTGGCCCGCCTGTCGCGCGTCGGCATCCCCTGCGCCCAGGTGCCGGTGGGCTTCCGCGGCCTGCGCGTCACCACCCGCCGCCTGGTCCGCACCGCGCACGCCATCGGCATGCAGGTGCACGTATGGACCATCAACGACCCCGCCCGCATGGAGCGCCTGCTCGACCTGGGCGTGGACGGCATCATGACCGACAACGTCACCGGCCTGCGCGAGGTGCTCGAACGCCGCGGCCAGTGGCATCCCCACGGAATGGCGGCCTGACAGGCCATCCGTCGCCAGCCTTGGAATATGCTTGCCCCGCACCAGTCGCTGTCCTCGGCCAGATCCCAGAGCGGGCCATGGCCGCATCGCTTCGTAACCCTTGTGGGCGGGCCACGATCCGCTGGGCGGCGGTCACGGTTGAGCGCGGACATCACTCTCGGTTGGAATCGCGTGCCGAACCGGCGCCTTCGTCACCGACCGTTCTCGTCCTGGCACTGGAGCCGCTACCTACATCAGCATGCCTTGGCGGCGTGGGGACACGGCTTGCCGTTGCCCTGTACCTTCTTGATGGTTCCACGGCCTCGCTGAGTCATGGGTTTGAGCCCTTTCGCCGGAAAGGTGATCATTGTATGGTCATGGGCGCGACACGCGGATTTCAACGACGACCTGCGAAAATAGGCCGTGCGTCAAGCATGACCGACAACGTCACCGGCCTGCGCGACGTGCTCGAACGCCGCGGCCGGTGGCACCCCGGCAACCTGGCCGCATAAGAGGAGCAGCATGACCCTCCCCTCACCCCCCGCGCTCTTCGACGACTCGCCCGCCGCGCGCAAACGCGAGCAGTGGGGCTGGTACTTCTACGACTGGGCCAACTCCGCCTTCCCCACCACGGTGCTGACCGTCTTCCTCGGCCCGTATCTCATCACGATCGCGGAGAACGCCGCCCGCGGCGGACAGTACGTGGACGTGATCGGCTTCGACGTCCGGCCGGGCGCATACTTCTCCTTCGTCGTCGGGGTCGCCGCGATCCTGCAGATCGTGTTCATGCCGGTGGCCGGGGCGCTGGCCGACCACACCGGGCGCAAGAAACAGCTGATGGGCTTCTTCGCCCTGCTCGGCGCGCTGGCCACGGTCTGCTTCTGGTTCGTCAGCGACGGCCGCTACATCCTGGGCGGCGCGCTGTTCCTCGTGGCCAACGTGGGCTTCGCGTGCGCCTTCGTCATCTACAACTCCTTCCTGCCCGAGATCGCCACGCCCGACGAGCGCGACAAGGTCTCCGGGATGGGGTGGGGGTTCGGCTACCTCGGCGGCGGGCTGCTGCTCGCGGTCCATCTGGTGCTGTTCCTCCAGGCCGAGTCGTTCGGTCTGGACTCCGGGACGGCGGTGCGCATCGCGCTGAGCTCAGCCGGGCTGTGGTGGGGCGGATTCACGATCATTCCGCTGCTGCGGCTGCGCAACCGGCACGCCCTCGCGCCGCGCTCCGAGTCCGCGGGGCAGGCGATCGGCGGCACGTTCCGTCAGCTCGGCCGTACCGCCGCGGGGTTGCGCGCCTATCCGCTCACGCTGGCGTTCCTGGTGGGCTACCTGCTGTACAACGACGGCGTGCAGACGGTCATCTCGTTCTCCGCGACCTTCGCCGAGAAAGAGCTGCAACTCGGCAAGACCGTGCAGATCGGCGCCATCCTCATGGTGCAGTTCGTCGCCTTCTTCGGCGCGCTGCTGCTCAGCTGGCTGGCCTCGCGCATGGGCGCCAAGCGGGTGGTGCTCGGCGCGCTGGTGGCCTGGACGATCGTCGTCACGATCGCTTACTTCCTGCCCGCGGGTTCGGCTCTGGCCTTCTACGCCCTCGGCTTCGCCATCGCCATCGTCATGGGCGGCACGCAGGCGCTGTCGCGCTCGCTGTTCTCGCATGTCATCCCGAAGGGCAAGGAGGCCGAGTACTACAGCCTCTACGAGATCAGCGACAAGGGCTCGACGTTCCTCGGCTCGTTCACGCTCGGCATGGCCTTCCAGATGTCGGGCAGCTACCGGCTGGCGATCATCTCGCTGATCGCCTTCTTTGTCCTCGGCGGCGCCATCCTGGCAGCGGTGAACCTGCCCAAGGCCATCCGCGCCGCGGGCAACCAGGTGCCCGAGAAGATCTAAGCCGGCGCGGCGAGCAGCATCGTGCCCGGCCCCTGCGCCGCACCGGGGCCGCGCACGACCGTCGCTCCGGAACGAGAGCACTGCTCTTGACATCAGCGCGTCATGCCGAGAGCATTGCTCTCACAACAGAGCGACGCCCTCTTCAGGAGTACCCATGTCCACCCGGCTCACCGCCGCCGCCTTCGCGACCGGCGGCATCCTGTTCCTCGTCTATCCGGCGATCCGCCCCTCCGGCGACGACGCCACAGCGATGGCCTCCACGGAATGGGTCATGGGGCACGCCGCCGCGATGGTCGGTTTCATCCTGCTCGGGTTGGCGGTGCTCGGCCTGCACCAGGTGCTCGGCGACCGGCTGTCGCTGCGGGCGGCGGTGGTGACGTGGATCGGCGCGGGCCTGACGCTGCCGTACTACGGCGCCGAGGACTTCGGGCTGAACGTGATCGCCAAGCGCTCGCTACGCGACCAGGCGCCCGCACTCATGGAGCTGGCGCAGGAGTTCAGGTACGGGCCGCTCGCGGTCACGATGTTCGCCGCCGGGCTGCTGCTGCTCGGCGCCGGCACGGTCATGGCGGCGGTCTCGGTGTGGCGCTCGCGCACGCTGCCCCGGTGGAGCGGGACGGCGCTGGCACTCGGGTTCGCGCTCTTCATCCCGCAGTTCTTCGGCCCGTATCCGCTGCGGATCGCGCACGGCGCGCTCATCATGATCGGCGGACTTTGGCTGGCCGGGGCCCTGGCGACGGCCCGGACCCGAGCGGAATCGGCACCCGCCTGAATAACCGAGGCCCCAACCGCGATTGGATCACCCCGCAGGTGGGAATCCCATCACGGTATCAAGCGTTAGACACCGTGGGAGACAGACCCCCCACTTCAAGGGGGCCCTGTAGGAGGCATTGAGACATGGGCGAGCGCGCGCTTCGTGGCACCCGGCTCGGGGCAACCAGCTACGAGAACGACCGTAACACGGATCTGGCTCCGCGCCAGGAGGTGTCCTACACCTGTCCGAAGGGCCATCGATTCGAGGTTCCGCTTGCCGCAGAGGCCGAGATCCCCGCGACCTGGGAGTGCCGCATGTGCGGCGTGACCGCGGTACGCGTGGACGGCGAGCAGCCGGAGTCCAAGAAGACGAAGCCCCCGCGGACGCACTGGGACATGCTCCTGGAGCGGCGCTCCATCGAAGACCTTGAGGAGGTGCTCAACGAGCGGCTCGCCGTTCTGCGGGCCCAGCGTCGTAAGAGCGCCTGACCTCTTCTCACGGTGAAACCCCCGGGCCGGCGGCCCGGGGGTTCTTCATGCGCGCCCGCCGGCTCGCGTGAGCCGGCCAAGGCCCGTCAGTCGCGCTCCTCCCGGATGACCTCGCCGTGCACCACCCGGCCGCCATGCGGAGCCTCGCCCTGCGGAGCGGCGGCGCCGGGAGACGGCGGGAAGAGGTTCGCGTACGGCGACGCGGCCGCCATCTTCTTGACCCGGCGCTCGAAGAACCACGCCCCCAGGCGGCGCATCATCGGACGGGTGAACGGCAGCACGCACAAGAACCCGAACACGTCGGTGAAGAACCCCGGCGTCAGCAGCAGCGCGCCGCCCACCAGCACGAGGCCGCCGTCGGCCAGCTCGCGGTTGGGCATCCGGCCGGACTGCAGCGCCTCCTGCAGCGCCCGCCAGGCCCGGCGTCCCTCACGGCGCACGATCCACGCGCCGAGGAGGCTGTCGGCGATCAGCAGGGCCACGGTCGCGGGGCCGCCGATCACGGAGCCGACCTGGATCAGCAGCCAGATCTCCAGAATGGGGACGACCAGGAAGGCCAGGAAGAGCAGGAGCCGCATCATTTCCTCGATTCCGCACACACGCGTACGCCAGGAACAACGCCCGGCGGCCCGCAAGCGTTCCTATCCTGACTCGCCTTTGCGGCGCAGCCGCCTCGGCAGGCCGGTGACGCCCCACATGCCGATCCGCCACAGCGCCTCGGACATGACCTTGCCGCTCATCTTGCTCTTGCCCACCGTACGCTCCACGAACGTGATGGGCACCTCCACCACCCGCAGCCCGTGCCTGGAGGTGCGCAGCGTCAGGTCGACCTGGAAGCAGTAGCCCTGCGACTCCACGCCCGACAGGCCCACCTTCTCCAGGGTCGCGGCGCGGTAGGCGCGGAACCCGGCGGTCGCGTCGCGTACCGGCAGGCCCAGCATGACGCGGGTGTAGACGTTGGCGCCCTTGGACAGCAGCTCACGCCGGTGCGGCCAGTTGACCACCTTGCCGCCGGGCACGTAGCGGGACCCTATCGCCAGGTCGGCGCCGTCCACCAGCGCCTCCAGCAGCTTCGGCAGCTCCTCCGGCTGGTGCGAGCCGTCGGCGTCCATCTCCACCAGCACGTCGTAGCCCTCGCTCAGCCCCCAGCGGAAGCCGGCGATGTAGGCCGCGCCGAGACCCTGCTTGCCCGGCCGGTGCAGGACGTGCACCTGGTCGTCGGCGGCGGCGAGCTCGTCGGCCACCTCGCCGGTGCCGTCGGGGCTGTTGTCGTCGGCCACGAGCACGTGCGCCTCCGGCACGGCCGCGCGCACCCGCCCGACGATCATGGGCAGGTTGTCGCGCTCGTTGTAGGTCGGTACGACGACCAGCACCCGGCCGAGAGTCTCCATTGTCAGTCGTTCCTCACCTGGTCGCCTCGCCGCCTGGTGCGCCACGCGGCGACCGCGGCGGCCGCCGCTCCCATCACCATCAGTGCCCACTCAGGAAGTGCTCCCACCTTGGTGGCGAGCGTCTCCTGGGTGCGTACGGGCACCTTGACCACGTTCATGTCCGCGACCAGCTCGCGGGTCTGCCATGCGACCTTACCGTCAGGCGTGACGAAAGCGGAGATTCCGGTCGTGGCGGCGGTCACCACGGCCCTGTTGTGCTCGACGGCACGCAGCTGGGACATCGCCAGCTGCTGCGGCGGCAGATTGGACAGGGCGTAGCTGGCGTTGTTGGTCTGCACCACGAGCGGAGTGCCGCCGGCGCGCACGGTGCGGCGTACGGTGTCGTCGTAGGCCACCTCGTAGCAGTTGACCGCGCCGACCGTGACCGGACCCATCTTTAGATCGCCCGGTTTGTCGCCGGGGACCGACTGCCGGCCGACCAGGCCGGCCCGCTCCCACAGCGCCAGCACGATGTCCTTGAACGGCGTGTATTCGCCGAACGGCACCAGGTTCTGCTTGTCGTAGTAGGCGCCCGCCCCGGTCACCGGGTCCCACACCAGGCTGCGGGTGGCACGGTGCTCCTCGCCGATCGCGACGACGGCGCCGACGAGCGTCGGCACCCCGACGTCGCGTACCGAGTCATGAATGATCTGGCGGGCGACCTCGTCCTGGTAGGGGTCGATGTCGGTGGAGTTTTCCGGCAGGATGACGATGTCGGGCTTGGGGAGTTTGCCGGCCCGGACGGCCTCGGCAAGGCGTTTCGTCTCGTTGGCATGATTTTTCAGGACAACGGCGGGCTCGTCGCCGAGGGCGTACATGCCGCGGCCCGGGACGTTGCCCTGCACGACGCCGACGTTGATGCTGCGGCCCTCGTCGCCGGGCCGCGGGATCGCCAGGGCGAGCACGGGCACGGCCAGCGCCAGCCCCACTGGGACGGCCCTGCGCCACACCCGGCTCCGTACCAGGACGGCGTGGGCCAGCAGGGCACCGCTCAGGGTGGCGGCGAACGACACCAGCGGCGCGCCGCCGAACGCGGCGTAGGGGGTGAACAACGACTCACCCTGGCTGAAGGCCACCCGCGCCCAGGGGAAGCCGCCGATGGGCACCAGGCCGCGGGCCCACTCCATGGCCACCCACAGCCCGCCGAACCACACCGGCCACCCCGGCAGCCTGAACACCAGCGCGGCCAAGGCGGCCATGGCGGCGTAGAACAGGCTCTCGGTGCCGACCAGCATGAGCCAGACGTCGTCGCCGATGGTGCGCACCCAGGCGAGGGCGGGGAACAGGAACACCGCCGCGCTCAGGTAACCCAGCCAGGCGGCCCGCCGGGGACGGGCGCCGTACAGCGAGCCGGCGATCAGGGCGATGCCGAGAGGGGCGCACCACCACCAGCCGAGCGGCGGGAAGGCGGCGAACAGCGTGATCCCGCCGGCCACGGCGGCCACGACACGGGCGGCGAGCACTTTCCGCGTCTCCCGCCCGGCCCGCCCCGGCGCGGCCGCCGCCGTAGGCGGCGCCGCTCCCCCGCCGGCCGGTGTCCCGGACGCCGCATCCTGCCCCGTCACGTCCTGCCGCGTCACGTCCGCCCGGGCCGTGTCCTGCCCCGTCGCATCCAGCCGCGCCGTGTCCTGCCGCGCCGTGTCCAGCTCCGTTGCGTCCTGCCCCGCCGCATCCTGATGGGCCGCGTCCTGCCCCACCGCATCCTGTCCTGCCGCAGGGGCCACGTCATCCGCGCCGAGCAGCGTGTCCCGGGCCTCGTCTGCGACTCCCGTCGCCTTCTGCGGCGCATCGGCCGTCGAGAGGCCGGGGTCGCTGGTCGCCCTGCCGCCTGCCGACACCTCACGGGCCGGGGCGGCCACGGACGCATTCACGCGCTCCGAGCCGACCGTCTGCCCGTCCACCTGCGTGCGATCGCGCTCGCGGCCCGCCTCGGGAGGGCTGATCCCGTCAAGGGTGGACGTACCGGAGGACGTGGCGGGAGCGGTGTCCCTGACGGGCCGGCCGGACGCCGCGTCCGGCGCGTCAGGCGAGCGCGGTTCGGCCCCGGCAGTAGGAGATGAGCCGTGCCCGGTTTCGGGCGGTAGGCTCGCTCTGTCCTGAACCACTCCGGGATCTCCTCGCCACCGTCGAACGCCTGCTTGCGAAAACGCTACCGCCCCACGGCCGCGCTCGAGCCAGCGCGGGCACAAGAAAGATCGATGAATCGACGTCGCGGCAGGGTGATCCCGCGACCCACGGGATCACCCGGCGCACTGACGATCCTGCGCACGAGAGCGGGAAGAGGGCCCGGAAACCCTTCGGACCGGACCCGTCTCGTCGGCGGCGAGCTCGGAATTCCGTTGTCTACTGGGCTCCCGGACCCGTCCCGGGTCCAACCCCCCGCCCGGTTGGGGTGCCCCGACTCGACGGACCGACGGCCCTGCACCTGGCTGTGTGGACGAAGCCACGCTCCGTCACGGACGCAGGATCCGGCGATGTCAGAGACGGCCAACCGGCCAAGTCCCGTGCTGGACTGCGCAGCAAACTACCGACTCCACCTCAGATGTCAACCGTGTCCCGATCAGCAGAAACATCAAGTTTCCGCAGGTGGGACATGTATGACCTGCCGCCGCAATGCAGATCAAAGCCCACTTGCCGGTGCCGGCGAGCGGCTCGGCAAGCCCTGCAGCGCCGGGGAAAGCGGCCGCTCGTGAACGACGCCGAGCCGCTGCGTGGCCCGGGTGAGAGCAACATACAGGTCGCTGGGCCCACGTGGCGACTGGGCGGCGATGAGGTCAGGCTCGGCCACGATCACCGAGTCGAACTCCAGCCCCTTGGCGTCGGCCACCCCCATGACGGCCACCGGCGCGTCAAGCGCTTCCGCTCCCCTGGCCCGCCCGGCCCCGGGCGTGACCACCACGGCTCCCGCGACGCTCGCCGCGACCTCCGAGCCCAGCGACGCGAGCAGCGCGTCCGGCACCACCACGGCGACCTTACCGCCCTCGCCGACCTCGTCCTTGGCCAGCTCGGGCAGCGCCGACAGCGGCGCCGACCAGGGCTCGACGCCCAGCTCACGCACCGACGTGGGCGCCTGGAGAGCGGGGTCGACGGTGGCCAGGACGCGGGCGGCCACGGCCATCAGCTCGACCGGCGTGCGGTAGTTGACGGTGAGCCGCTCCTGACGCCAGCGCCCGGCCACGTACGGATCCAGGACCGACGACCACGACCGCGCCCCGGCGGCCGAGCCGGTCTGGGCGATGTCGCCGACGATCGTCATCGACCGCGTCGGGCAGCGGCGCATGACCGCCCGCCAGGCCATCGGCGACAACTCCTGCGCCTCGTCCACGATCACGTGCCCGTAGGCCCACGTGCGGTCGGCGGCGGCGCGTTCGGCGGTGGTGAGGTAGGGGCCCTCGCCGCGCTGGCGTTCGGCCAGCCGCTCGGCCTCCATGACGTCGGACAGGCCCGTCAGCTCCAGGACCTCGCGGGCGTAGGCGAGCTCGGCCTCGCGCTGGTGCTCCTCGGCCTGCCGGGCCGCGGCCAGTTCCTCCTCCGCCTGCAACGCGGTGGCGCGCAGCACCTGCTCGTCGATCTCGCCGAGCAACTCGGCGGCCTCGTCCAGCAACGGGACGTCGGACTCGGTCCAGTCCCCTCCGTCGCGGCGCAGCAGCGCGCGTTCCTCAGGCGTTAGGTGAGAGGCCGCGTAGCCCAGCCGCTCCGGGGAGCCGTACAGGCCGAGCAGCAGCCGCTGCGGCGTCAGATACGGCCACAGCCGGTTGAGCGCCGACTTGACCACCGGCTCGGTCCGCAGCTCCTCGCGCAGGTCGGCCAGCTCCTCATCGTCGATGAGCCCCTTGCCGATCTTGCGGGCCTGCTGCCTGGCCAGCGCGTTGAGCAGCGACCTGACGAACACCGTGCGCGCCTGGTTGTGCGGCCGGCGCGACCGGGCGGCCTTGTTCCTGGCCGCTTCCAGCATGGAAGCGTCGATGGTGAGCGTGATGCGCCCGATGGGCAGCTCGATGGGCTTGCGCGGCACCTTCTGGCGCTCGCGCACGGCCTTGGCGATGACCTCGGCCATGCGCAGGTCGCCTTTGAGCGCGGCCACCTCGGGGCGCTCCCTGGCGGTGGCGGTCACCCCCGGATACAGCTCACCGACCGTGGACAGCAGCACGTCGGTCTCGCCGAGCGAGGGCAGGACCTGCTCGATGTAGCGCAGGAACGTGAGGTTCGGGCCGATGATGAGCACGCCGCGGCGCTCCAGGCGTTCCCTGTGGGTGTAGAGCAGATAGGCGGCACGGTGCAGCGCCACGACGGTTTTGCCGGTGCCCGGGCCGCCCTGCACGACCAGCACGCCGTTCAGGTCACTGCGGATGACGCGGTCCTGCTCGGCCTGGATGGTGGCGACGATGTCGCGCATGCGGCCGGTGCGCCGCTCGTCGAGGGCGGCCAGCAGCGCGGCCTCGCCGTTGAGCGTGGCGCGGTCGGCGTCGCTGAGCGAGTCGAGATCGAGCAGGTCGTCGTCGACGACGACGACCGTGCGGCCCTTGGTCTGCAGGTGGCGGCGCCTGGTCACGCCCATCGGGGCGGCCGGGGTGGCGCGGTAGAACGGCTGCGCCACCGGAGCCCGCCAGTCGATGAGCAGCCGCCGCTGATCGTCGTCGGTCATGCCGAGCTTGCCGATGTAGAGCCGGCCCTCCTCGACGTGATCCAGCCGTCCGAAAACCAGGCCGCGCTCGACCGCCCAGAGGCGCGCGAGCCGGGAGGCGTACATGTCGGCGAACGTGTCACGCTCCGACCGGTTCTGCATCGTGCCGACGGCGCCCGAGGCCAGCACCTCCTTCAGCTGGTGCTGGGTACGCTCGCGCAGCGTGTCGAGCCGATCGTAGAGGCGGGTGACGTACGCCTGCTCTCTGGCGAGCTCCGTTTGACGAGTTGCCGCCTGACCATTAATGTGGTTAATGGGACACTCCGGGCCATTCTGCTTGTTGTTACGACAAACGACGACATTAGCATGCCTGTCGAGGTACTCTGCCCTCTTTTCTTTCCTTCCCAGGCGTTCGGTTACGTCTTCGTTTCGGCTCTTGACCATTCCGGCGGCTCCGCCTTACGTTCCTCTCAAGTTAGGAAAGTTTCCTAACTTCGAGCGAAGGAGTCATCGTGAGCGGTCCCGTGCCGGGGACACCCAGTCTGCTACGCGCCATCAACGATCGCGCGGCCTTGCAGGCACTCCTCGAACGCGGCCCGCTGACCCGCCCCGAGATCGGCGCGCTCACCGGGCTGTCCAAGCCCACGGCATCCCAGCTTCTCGCCCGGCTGCAGGAGGCGGGGCTGGTGGTGCTGGACGGCATCAGAGAAGGCCTGCCAGGCCGTACCGCGGAGGTCTACCGGATCAACCCGGCGGCCGCCTACGTGGGCGCGCTCGACGTCACCCCCGACCGTATCGAGGTCAAGGTGGCCGACATCACCGGCGCGATCGTGGGCGAGCACACCCTGCCCACGCCGCGCCGCCCCCACGGCGAGCTGGTCGGCCGGCTCAACACGGCGATTCTCGGCGCGAACCCGCCGGACAAGCTACGCCGGGTCGTCATCGGCGTGCAGGCCGCGATCGACCCGACCACCGGCAGGCTCGGGTACGCCGCCACCAAGGACGTGCCCGGCTGGCAGATCCCCGACCTGGTGCCCACGCTCAGCGCCGGGCTCGGCGTGCCGGTGGACGTCGAGAACAACGTCAACCTCGTCGCGCTCGCCGAGCAGGCGCACGGCGCCGCCCAGGACAGCCGGGATTTGGTGCTGCTGTGGGCGGACTCGGGCATCGGCTCGGCCATCGTCATGGGCGGGCGCATGCACCGGGGCGCGAGCGGCGGCGCGGGCGAGGTGGGCTACATGCCGACCCCGGGCGCGCCGACGGCCCGCGAGGCCGGCCGCCTCGGCGATCACGGCTACCAGGCGCTGACCGGCGGCCCGGCCGTGCTGAAACTGCTGCGCTCGTACGGCGTGCGCGGCGCCGACTTCCGCCAGGCGGTCGCGAACGCCGTACAGGCGGCCGAAGGCACCGGGCAGAAGGCCGACGACGCCAGGGCCGGGCTGCGTGACATCGCCGCCCGCCTGGCCGTGGGCCTGGCCGCCATCACCTCCGTCGTCGATCCCGGCCTGATCGTGCTGACCGGCGGCGTGGTGCTGTCCGGCGGCGAGACCCTGCGCGAGCTCGTCGAGCACGAGCTGCACGCGCTCACCATCCCCCGCCCCCGCGTGCGGCTGTCGAGCGTCGAAGGCAACCCGGTCCTGGCCGGCGCCCTCGACCTGGCCCTCGACACCGTGCGCGAGGAGGTCTTCAGCTCCACCGTTCCCTCATGAACTCTGGCAGGAGGCACCCCCCGTGCGCTTCGTCCCCCTCGCGGTCGCCGCGGCCCTCGCGCTGACCGCCTGCACCGCCGGCAAGGAGGCCGGGCCCTCGCTCGGCGCCCAGCCCAAACCCTCAGGATCCGCTTCCCAGGCCCTTCCCGCCGCCACGATCGAACTGTGGCACGGCTTCTCCACCGACGCCGAGGTCAAGGCGTTCGAGGACGCCATCTCCGGGTTCAACAAGAAGTTCCCGCAGATCACCGTCAAGGCCACCAAGGGCGTGCAGGACGACCAGATCACCCAGGCCATCCGCGGCGGCAAGGCGCCCGACGTCGCGGCCTCGTTCACCACCGACAACGTCGCCCAATGGTGCAAATCGGGAGCGTTCCAAGACCTCACCCCGGTGATCCGGCAGGACGGCATCGATCTGACGGTGCTGCCGGCGGTGGCACGTTCCTACACGGCCTTCGACGGCAAGCAGTGCACGCTGCCGCTGCTGGCCGACGCCTACGGCCTCTATTACAACAAGGCCCTGATGAAGGGCAACGAACCGCCCAAGACGCTGAGCGAGCTGACCGAGCTGACCAAGAAGCTCACCGTCCGCGACGCGGGCGGCGAGATCAAGGTGGCCGGCTTCATCCCGAGCGTCCAGTACTACGAGAACAGCCCCAGCCACATGGGTCCCATGGTCGGCGCCAGGTGGTACAACGACGACGGCACCTCGGCCATCGGCTCCGACCCGGCCTGGAAGCAGCTGCTGACCTGGCAGAAGGAGCTGGTCGACTGGTACGGCTACGACAAGCTGGAGAAGTTCCGCAAGAGCCTGGGCGACGAGTGGAGCGCCGAGCACCCCTTCAACAAGGGCAAGGTCGCCATGATCCTCGACGGCGAGTGGCGCAACGCCATGCTCGCCAATGACGCCAAGGACCTGGACTACGGCACCGCTCCCCTGCCGGTCGCCGACGACAAGCCCGACCTGTACGGCAGCGGCTTCACCGCCGGCACCGTCATCGGCGTGCCGAAGGGCGCCAAGAACCCGCAGCACGCCTGGGAGCTGATCAAGTATCTGACGACCGACACGAGCTCGCTGGTGACGCTGTCGAACGCGCTGCGCAACGTCCCCACGACGAAGGCGTCGATGGAGTCTCCCGACCTGGCCAAGGACGCCAATTTCACGACGTTCCTCGGCATCTTCGCCCACCCGAAGACCTCGACGCTGCCCGCCAGCGTGAACAGCGTCTTCAACCAGGAGGTCCTGGGTTCCTTCGTCGCCAAGTGGGAGAAGGGCTCCGTGCCGGACCTGGACGCCGGGCTGAAGAACGTGGACAAGCAGATCAACGACAAGCTGAAGCTGTCCGGAGGCTGATGTGAGCGTCGTCCACGCCGCGCCGCCCCCATGGCGGCGCGGCGAGGGCCTGCGTGCCCTCCTCTGGTTGTCGCCGTGGATCGCCGGCGTGTCGATCTTCTTCGTCTACCCGCTGCTGTCCACGGTGTACTTCTCCTTCCACCGCTACGACATGTACACCCTCGAGTTCATCGGCCTGGACAACTACCGTTACCTGCTGCAGGACGCCAGGGTGGCGACCTCGGCGCGCAACACGCTGTGGCTGGTGCTCATCATGGTCCCGGCGGCCGTGCTGTTCTCGCTGGCGCTCGCGCAGCTGGTGGTCAGGCTCAAGGCCGGCGTCGGCCTGCTGCGGACGATCTTCTACCTGCCGTCGCTGGTGCCGATGACGGCGGGCACGATCACGTTCGTCTTCCTGCTGAACCCGGGCACCGGCCCGGTCAACGTGGTGCTCGCCTGGTTCGGCGCCGAGGGGCCGGACTGGTTCGGCGACCCGGCCTGGTCCAAGCCCAGCCTGACGATGCTGTCGCTGTGGGGCTGCGGCCAGCTCATGGTGATCTTCATGGCGGCGCTGCTGGACGTGCCCAAGCACCTGTACGAGGCCGCCGCCATCGACGGCGCGGGCCCCTGGCGGCAGTTCCGCAGCGTGACCCTGCCGACGATCGCGCCGGTGCTGATGTTCACCCTGGTCACGAACGTCATCTACGCGCTCCAGTACTTCTCCCAGGCCATGATCGCCTCCCGCGTGGCCTCGGGCGTGACCGACTCGGCCGGCAGCTCCTTCTTCCCCGGCTACCCGGACGAGTCGCTGCTCACGCTGCCGCAGTGGCTGTTCCACGTCGGCTTCCGCGACTACACCATGGGGTACGCGTGCGTGCTCGCGCTGCTGCTGTTCGGCACCTCCATGATCTTCACGCTGATCCTGCTGCGGCAGTTCCGCCGGGCCGAGGAGGTCTCATGAGCGTCACGATCACCGCGCCGCCGCGGACGGCGCTCGCCCGGGGCACACGGCACGACGGGGCCAGGGCGCGCAGGCGGCGCGTGCTGATGTGGATCGCCACCCACGCCCTGGCCATCGCGCTCGCGCTCATGTTCCTGGCGCCCGTGGTGTTCATCGGGCTGACCGCGCTGATGACCGACGATCAGGCACTGACCAGCCAGTTGTGGCCGCAGAGCTGGAACTGGGACAACTTCGTGGTGGTGTTCGAGAAATCGCTGCTGCTGCGGTGGGCGGGCAACACGCTGATGTACGCGGCGCTCGGCACGGTCTTCACCCTGGTGTCGTCGGTGCCGGTGGCCTACGCGCTGGCCAGGTTCCGCTTCCGGGGGCGGCGGCTGGCCTTCCTCGTCGTCATCACCACGATGATGCTGCCGCCGCAGGTCGTGGCGGTGCCGATCTATCTCGTGTGGGCGCGGCTGGGACTGACCGACAGCCTGTGGCCGCTGATCCTGCCGCTGCTGCTGGGCGATGCGTTCTCCATCTTCCTGCTGCGCCAGTTCCTCCTGACGATCCCGTGCGACTACACCGACGCCGCCAAGGTGGACGGCTGCTCGGATATCCGGACGCTGCTGCAGGTGGTGCTGCCGATGGCACGCCCGGCGATCGCGGCGGTGGCGCTGTTCCAGTTCTTCTACTGCTGGAACGACTACTACGGGCCGCTGCTGTACGCCGGCGTCGAGCAGGAGAAGCTGACGTTGTCGCTGGGCCTGGCGACGTTCAAGGCGTTCCACAGCGTGCAGTGGAATCTCACCATGGCCGCCACGCTCCTGGTGACGGCGCCGGTGATCATCGTGTTCTTCCTCGCCCAGAGAGTGTTCATCGAGGGCGTCACCTTGACGGGAGTGAAGGGTTGAAACTGGCCGTGGTCGGGGGCGGGTCGACGTACACGCCGGAGCTGATCGACGGGTTCGCGCGGCTGTGCGAGGAGCTGCCGGTGGCGGAGATCGCCCTGATAGACCCTGACGCGGCGCGGCTGGACCTGGTGGCGGGGGTGTCGCGGCGGATGCTGGCGCACGCCGGGCACCCGGCGCGGGTCCTGGCCACCTCCTCGGTCGCCGAGGGCGTCGCCGGGGCGCAGGTCGTGCTGTTCCAGCTGCGGGTGGGCGGCCAGGCCGCCCGCGAGCGGGACGAGACGTGGCCGTTGCAGTGCGGCTGCGTGGGGCAGGAAACGACGGGCGCGGGCGGCCTGGCCAAGGCGCTGCGCACGGTCCCGGTCGTGCTGGACATCGCCGAGACGGTACGCGAGCACGCCCCGGACTCCTGGATCGTGGACTTCACCAACCCGGTCGGGATCGTCACCCGGGCGCTGCTGGACGCCGGGCACCGGGCGATCGGGCTGTGCAACGTGGCGATCGGGTTCCAGCGGCGTTTCGCCGCCTGGCTCGGCGCCGACCCGGCCCGGGTCTCCCTCGGCCACGTCGGGCTCAACCACCTGACCTGGGAGCGGGCCGTCTACCTCGACGGCCGGGACGTGCTGCCGGAGCTGCTGGCCGAGCACGGCCAGGAGATCGCCGAGAGCCTCGGCCTGCGGCCGGGCCTGCTGCGGCGGCTCGGCGTCGTGCCGTCCTACTATCTGCGGTATTTCTATGCCCATGACGCGGTGGTGCGCGAGCAGCGCTCGAAGCCGTCGCGGGCCGCTGAGGTGGCGGAGATGGAGGCGCGGCTGCTGGAGCTCTACGCCGACCCGTCCGTGGTGGAAAAGCCCGAGCTGCTGTCCCAGCGGGGCGGGGCGTTCTATTCGGAGGCGGCGGTGGCGCTGATCGCGTCGTTGCTCGGCGATCGGGGCGACACGCAGGTGGTGAACGTGCGCAACGCGGGCACGCTGCCGTTCCTCGGCGACGAGGCGGTGATCGAGGTCCCGGCGGCCGTCGGCGCCGGCGGGGCCGTGCCGCTGCCGGTCGCCCCCGTCGAGCCGCTGTACGCCGGGCTGATCGCGAACGTGTCCGCGTACGAGACGCTCGCCCTGGAGGCGGCCCTGCACGGCGGCGCGGACCGGGTGCGGGACGCGCTGCTCGCCCACCCGCTGATCGGGCAGGACGAGCTCGCCGAGGAGCTGACCGGCCTGCTGCTCGAGGCGGGCCGGGAGCATCTGCACTGGACGGTGGACTAGTGGCGCGTCCCAGGCTCGTTCTGGCCGTGGACGGCGGCAACAGCAAGACGGACGTGGCGCTGGTGTCGGAGGACGGCGAGGTGCTCGGGACGGGCCGCGCGGGCCCGTTCGTGCCGCAGCGGGACGGTGCCGCGGCGGCCGTGGGGGTCGTCGAGGCGGCGGTCGCGGCGGTCGCGGGCGTCGTCGAGGCGGCGGTCGCCGCGCTGCCGCCCGCGGACGGTATCGAGGCGGCTTTCGCCGCGCTGGGGTCCGCGGACGGTGTCGACCACCTCTCGGCCTGCCTGGCCGGGGCGGATCTGCCCGTGGAGGAGGAGGCGCTCGCCCGGGAGTTCACGGCCCGGGGGTTCGGGGCGGACGTGGTGGTGCGCAACGACACCTTCGCGCTGCTGCGGGCCGGCGCGTCGGCCCCGTGGGGGGTGGCAGTCGTGTGCGGGGCCGGCACCAACGCGGTCGGCGTCTCCCCCGCCGGCGAGGTCGCCCGTTTTCCCGCGCTCGGCCCGATCAGCGGGGACTGGGGCGGCGGCCACGGCCTCGGCGAGCAGGCACTGTGGCACGCCGTACGCGCCGAGGACGGCCGCGGCGTGCCGACCGCCCTGGCCGGGCTGGTCACCTCCCACTTCGGCACGCGGACGGTCGAGGAGCTGGTGCTGGAGATCCACTTCGGCCGGCTGGACGGTGCGCGGCTGCACGAGCTGGCGCCCGGCGTGTTCGCGATGGCGGCGGCCGGGGACGCGGTGGCCCGGTCGCTGGTGGCGCGGCAGGCCGAGGAGGTGGCGGTCATGGCCGAGGTCTGCCTGCGCCGGCTCGGGCTGCTGGAGACGCCGGCGGAGGTGGTGCTCGGCGGTGGCCTGCTGACCGCCCGGGACCCGCTGCTGACGTCGCTGCTGGACACGGAGCTTGCGGTGCGTGCGCCGCGGGCCGAGCCGGTGGTGGCCGACGTGCCGCCCGTCATGGGCGCGGCCCTGCTCGGCCTGGACCACCTCGGCGCCTCCGACACCGCCAGGACCCGCCTGCGCGCCCACTTCGAGCCGTCCCGCACCCCCTGACCCCGCACAGAACCGCCTGCGCAGGCGCGTGGCGCCGGCCGTCAGGCGCGGGGGTCCTCGTCCTGGAGGAGGCGGGCGCGGCTGTTGGACAGGTGCACGCGGACGGCGGCGCGGGCGCCCTCGGCGTCCTGCCGCCGGATCGCGGCGTAGATGTGGTCGTGCTCGGCGACGATCCTGGCGAAGTCCGGCCGGTCGGGACGCAGCCGGTCGCGCGGCATGATGATCATCGACGGGCCGAGCGAGGCGAGCAGATCGGCGAAGTACCGGTTGCCGGTGACCAGCGCGATCCGCAGGTGGAACAGGTAGTCGGCGTTGACCGCCGCGCTCGGGTGCCCGGCCGCCGACTCGAAGCTCTCCAGCGCCTCCCGCAGCCCCGCCAGCCCGGCCTCGGTGCGGCGGGCGGCGGCCAGCCCGGCCGCCTCCACCTCGACCCCCATGCGGAAGTCGAGCAGGTCGAGCACCTCCTGCCGGGTGCTGGCGGGCGCCGGGTCGAAGCCGGTCGTGCTGGGCCGGGCCAGCACGAAGCTGCCCCGCCCGTGCTGGGTCTCGATGAGCCCGGCCGCCTTCAGCCGCGCGATGGCCTCGCGCACGACGGTCCTGCTCACGCCGTACGTCTCCACCAGGTCGCTCTCGGTCGGCAGCCGCTCGCCGGGCCTGATCACGCCTTCCTGGATGCGCGCGGTCAGGGTGTCGACGAGCTGCTGCGTGCGGCTGGTCACGTCGTCTCGTAGCGCTCGGCGGTCCACTTGGCCGCCTGCTCGCTCAGCGTGACGCCGATCCCCGGCCGGTCCGGCACCAGCATGCGGCCGTCGCGGATCTCCAGCCGCTCGTTGAACAGCGGCTCCAGCCACTCGAAGTGCTCCACCCACGGCTCCAGCGCGTAGGCGGCGGCCAGGTGGAGGTGGATCTCCATGGCGAAGTGCGGGGCGAGCTGCAGCCGCTCGTGCTCGGCCAGCGCCGCCAGCCGCAGGAACGGGGTGACGCCGCCGATGCGGGGCGCGTCCGGCTGGATCACGTCGGCGCCGCGCGCCCTGATCAGCTCCGCGTGCTCGCCGACGCTGGTCAGCATCTCGCCGGTGGCGATCGGCGTGTCCAACGCGGCGGCCAGGGCCGCGTGTCCCGCGTGGTCGTAGGCGTCCAGTGGCTCCTCGATCCAGACCAGGCCGTATTCCTCCATCGCCCGGCCCATCCGTGCGGCCGTCGGCCGGTCCCACTGCTGGTTGGCGTCCACCATGAGCGGCACCTGCTCGCCGAGGTGCTCGCGCACGGCCTTGAGCCTGGACAGGTCCGCCCGGGTGTCCGGCTGGCCGACCTTGATCTTGATGCCGCCGATGCCGCGCTCCAGCGCCGCCGTGGCGTTGTCCAGCACCTGCTCGATCGGCGCGTGCAGGAATCCGCCCGAGGTGTTGTAGCAGCGTACGGAGTCGCGGTGGGCGCCGAGCAGCTTGGCCAGCGGCAGGCTCGCGCGCTTGGCCTTCATGTCCCACAGCGCCACGTCGAGCGCGGCGATGGCCTGGATCGCCAGCCCGCTGCGGCCGACCGACGCGCCGGTCCAGCACAGCTTGTCCCACAGCCAGGCGATGTCGTTGGGGTCCTCGCCGACCAGGTTGTTCGCGATCTCCTTGGCGTGCGCGTACTGGCCGGGGCCGCCGGCGCGTTTGGAGTAGGCGAACCCGATGCCCTCGTGCCCCTGCTCGGTGCCGATCTCGGCGAACAGGAACGCGATCTCGGTCATCGGCCGCTGCCGGCCGGTCAGCACCTTCGCGTCGCTGACCGGCGTGTCGAGGGGGAGGTAAACGGAGGACAGACGCACCCAGGCAATACGATCCGCAGAAGTCATCATGATGACATCCTATGTTGTCGTACAACCCAGGCGCCACCCACGAGGGCGGCGGCTGCGGCGTAGGCCGGGGTGCCGGCGGAGGTCAGGTACGCGACCGCGCCCGCCACGGGCACGCCGAGCCACTCCCAGCGGCCGTCGAGGGCCACCAGGGCCACGATCAGCAGGGCGTACCAGGGGAAGCCTGGGGTGAGGACGAGGAAGGCCGTACCGGTCAGCACGAGCGCGCTGCGCCACGGGCGATCGGGGTCGCCGCGCCTGAGGACGTGGAGCAGGACGGCGGCGAGGATCGCCAGGGCGGCGGGCAACGCCCAGGAGTCGGGCAGCACCCAGCGCAGGAGCGCGTACCTGTCGCGGGCCCCGGCCTCGTCGTAGCCCTCCTCGGCCAGGTAGCCCGACAGGTAGCCGAACACCGACCCCTGCGAGGCGAGCACGTACGGCAGGTAGGCGAGCACCACGACCAGCACGGCCGGGACCAGCGTGCGCAGTGCGGCGCGCCAGGCGCCTGCCGCCGTCCCGGCGAGAGCGCCGGGGATCACCACGGCGGGCACCAGCTTGACCGCGACCGCCGCGCCGAGCAGCGCGCCCCGCCCGAGCGGCCCGGCGCGGGCGGCGCCGAAGGCGAGCACCACGGCGGCCACGGCGAGCATGTCGACGTGGGCGTTGTTCACCGCCTCCATGGGGACGGCGGGGCACCACGCCCAGTACGCGGCCGGCCGGACGTCACGCCTGCGCAGCATGATCAGCAGGGCGGCGGTGGTGCCCGCGGCCAGCAACGCGCCGGAGACCTGCAGCGGCTTGTGCCGGGCGCCCTCCGGCGACAGGCGGTCCACCAGCAGGAAGTACGCCTCCGCCAGCGGCGGATAGATCGTGTGCACGGTCGGCCGGTTGATCCTCGTGCAGGCCCCGTCGATCGGGTAGAGGCGCCCCTGCGCGCAATCGGGGAACAGCCAGGGGTCGCGGAGGTGGGCGAGGGCGGGGTCGGCCGGCGTGCGGTCGTAGGGGGACAGGCCGGCCGACTGGACGCGACCGTCCCAGGCATAGCGGAAGGAGTCCGTGCTGGTGGCCGGCGGGCCCAGCAGGCCCGTGGCGATCACCGCCAGCCCGCCCGCCAGCACCAGCCGCCCGGCCGGGCGGCCCGGCACGCCACGCACCGCCCACACCGCGCCGCCGAACAGCACCCAGGCGGCGGCATACCACCAGAAGACTCCCTGGGGGGCAGCGTGGAAGACGACGGCGAGGACGCTCACCTGCGCGGCGATCAGTGCCGCGGCCACGCCCGTCCGCGGCCACACGCGACGGGCCGCACGGCCGGGTGCGCTCTGGGGCGGTGCGTGCGCTGCCGCGCCGTCCCGCGGAGCGGCGGTCAGGCGCGGGTGCTGTCGTGGTGCGGCCCTCATGGTGTGCAGCGTCGCACTGCCGCGCCCGGACCGGGCGGCGACGCGGCGATCCGTCCGCACTTCGTAAGAGGTGTGCCGCGCGATGCCCGCCAAGCGCCCACGGCCGCGCCTTGGGCAAGGGGCGCCGTAGGGCGGTCATACGGACTTGGGCAGGTGCCGCCTTGGGGCGGTCAGGCGGAGTTGTCTTGGACGGGGGCCGCTTCGGCGGTCATGTCGGGGGCGCGGTGCTCGTACGGTGTGCTCAGCACCACCGTGGTGCGGGTGGAGACGTTCGCGGCGGCGCGGATCTGCTGCAGGAGGTCCTCCAGCGCCACCGGTGAGGCGACGCGCACCTTGAGGATGTAGCTCTCGTCGCCCGCCACGCTGTGGCATGCCTCGATGGCCGCCAGGTGGGCCAGCCGCTCAGGGGCGTCGTCGGGCGCGGCGGGATCGATCGGCTTGATCGACACGAAGGCGGTCAGCGGAAGCCCGATCGCGTCGTGGTCGATGATCGCGGCGTATCCGCGCAGGACGCCGCGCTTTTCCAGGCGGCGTACGCGCTGGTGCACCGCTGAGACCGACAGCCCCGTCTCCCTGGCCAGGTCGGTGAAGCTCATGCGGCCGTCACGGGCCAGCAGCGTGACGATCCGGCGGTCGATCTCCTCCATCGGTCAAAGGTAGCCGGTCGTGGTCACGACATGGTCCCGACCGGAGTGACCCCCCGGCGCATCGCGTGCTCCACCAGCGTGACGAGGACCTCCCTGCCGGAATCGCGCCTGCGGGCGTCACAGCGCACGATGGGGATGTCCGGCTCCAGGCCGAGCGCGTCACGCACCTCGCCGACGGTGAACGGCTGCGTGCCCTCGAAACAGTTGAGCGCCACGATGAACGGCTGCTCACGCTTTTCGAAGTAGTCGACGGACGGGAAGCAGTCGTCCAGGCGGCGGGTGTCGGCCAGCACCACGGCGCCCAGCGCGCCCATGGCGAGCTCGTCCCACACGAACCAGAACCGCTCCTGGCCCGGGGTGCCGAACAAGTAGAGCATGTAGTCGTTGCGGATGGTGATGCGGCCGAAATCCATGGCCACGGTGGTGGTCAGCTTCCGCTCGACGCCGGACAGATCGTCGACGTGCGTGCCGACCTGGGTGAGCGCCTCCTCCGTGCGTAGAGGCCGGGTCTCGGAGACCGCGCCGACCATGGTGGTCTTGCCCGCGCCGAATCCCCCGGCGATCAGGATCTTGATCGCCGTCGGTAGTCGCCAATGGTCAGAGCGACCGAATTCCATCCAGCACCGCCCGTACATCTCCCGCGCATGCGCGGCCCGCCCCTGAGGTGCCGTGGTCAGTGGTACCTGTCAAGGTGTGTTTGAGAAGGCCGATCCACATGCCTGGCATCGAGACACCCTAGCAACGCCACATTTTCCACTCAAGCCGCAATTTGTTGCAAGAATCAAAATGTCACATTTTGTCGCTCAGAGCCCTGTTATTCGCTGGTTCCGTTCCCCCAGAGTCAAGTCCGCTTGTCATGGCCGCGGACCCGCCCTTCACGCTGTGTGGCCGGGGCCGGCAATACCGTTGAACCCGGCCTGGAATCCGAGCCGTCTGCCCAGGTAGGCGGCGGTGCGGGGGCTGTGCTCGCGAACCGGCTCGATCAGCTGCGCCACCTCGCGCGCGAGCGCGGCCATCGCGTCGGTCACCTCGGCGCGGCTGACGCCGAGCCCCAGAATGTTCAGATCGCCCCAGCTCATGTCTCTCCGGTATGACGCCAGCTCGCCGAGCAGATGCAGATACCGCTGCACCTGCCGGCTGACGGCACGTAATTGCTCCAGGTGGGCCTTCACCCAGGCATCGCCCGTGTAAATCCAGTGGGACAGGTCCGCGAAGCACGAGCCACGGCTGTCGGCGTTGTCGAGGTAGCGGGCCAGCGTGGGCGCCGCCTGCGTGTCGCGCCACACCCACGCCCTGGCCATGCCCGCCGGCATCCTGGCGAGCTGGTCGCGCCAGCCATGGGCGACGACCCCCAATACCCGGATATATACATCTGTTTGAGAATTGTTTCATGATCGCGCGCTATCGATCATGGTATCAGCAGCGTGGCCGATCAGCCTGCTCCGCTGACTGGGAACGCCACGTCGTCTTCCAACCTGGCCTGGCACCGCGCCCGAGGCGGAGGCCGCGGCGCAGCCCCGTCGAGCAGGCGTCCGGCCGCGACCGGCGCGGCGGCCTGTCAGGCGGGTAGGCCGGTTCACGTCGATCGGGCGTCGGTCGCGACCTTGGCGGCGAGCGCGACGCGGGAGCTGATGCCGAGCTTGGTGTAGATCTTGCCGATGTGGTACTCGACCGTCTTGACGCTGATCAGCAGCTCTGTCGCGATCTGACGGTTGGTCAGGCCGTGGGCCACCAGCGTGGCGGTGCTGAGCTCCTGGGGCGTCAGCCCGAGCCGTACCGTGGCCTGCGCTTCGAGCCCGCACGCCGCCAGCTCCTGCGCGCAGCGGTCCACGAGCGGACGCGCGCCCAGGCGTTCGAAGATCGCTCGGGCGGCGCCGAGCCGTTCCGCGGCCGCCCTGCGCCTGCCTGTGCGGCGCAGCAGGCGTCCGAGGTCCAGCAGGACCCGCGCCTCCTCCAGCGGGCACACCCCCCGCTCGACGAGCGCCAAGGCACGGACGAAGTCCTCCTCGGCCTGCGCGGGATCGTTCCCGGCAGCCAGCAGCAGCGCCCCCAGCCTGATCCGCTCCGCCTGCCGGCGCGGTCCCGCCGCCCCGCCGGCCCGGTCGGACTGCCACGCCGCGTCGAGCTTGCCGAAAGCGGCGAAGGCGCGCTCGGCCTCGGGCAGCCTGCCCTCGGCGATCAGCGCCTCGATCCGGCGCGGCCGCGGGTCGGGCACAAAAGCGTCGGGGATGAACAGGCCTACCACCGCCGACACATCCGCAGCGCCCACCACCGCCGACGCGCCAGCAGCGCCAACAACCACGCCAGACGCATCTGCAACGCCAACCACCCACGACGCGTCAACAGTGCCAACCACCGGCGACGTGTCAGCAGCGCCTACCACCCGCGACGTGTCCTCGGTGCCGAGCAGCGCCAGGGCCAGGCCCGCCTGTGTCTCCCCTAGGGCGTGGCGCATGCGGCGGGCGGCGGTCATCGCGGCGCCGGCGTGGGCGAGCGCAAGCTCGTGCTCGCCCAGAGCCGCGAGCGGCGCCACGCACACCGCCTCCAGGCAGGGCAGCAGCCACCGCTGGCCGAGCGCCGCCACCTCGGCCAGAGCGCGCTCGGCGCGGGCGGCGGCGTCGTGCCAGCGGGCGCACGCGTGCTCGGCGGCGGCCAGCAGCGCAGTAGCCGGCAGCCGATGGTGTGGCAGCCCCGCCTTCTCGGCCTCGGCCACGACCTGCTTCAGCACGGCGCACGCCTGCTCGGGCGCGTCCAGCTCAAGGTGCGCGACGGCCGCCGCGAGGCTGCCGGGCGGGGCGCCGGCGCTGGATGCCCCTGCCAGCGCCAGCACGTCGTACGGCCTGGCGATCGTGCCCTGGAGGGGCTGCTCGATCGCCAGGCGCGCCCAGCGCACCGCCCCCGCGCGATCCCCCGTCACCAGGTGCAGCCAGGCCAGCTGCTCGGCCACGTCGGCGGCCAGGCCGGGCTCCCGAACCCGCCACGCCTCGGCCAGCAACACCGACGCCTCGTCGAAGCGCCCGGAGCCGAGCGCGAGCCGGCCCAGCACGTACCAGCGCGCCGGCGCCGCGTCGTCCCGGTCGCGTGCGGCCAAGGCTCCGGCGAGCCGTTCCGCGTGGAGCACGTCGCCTCCGATGAGAACGTGCTCCAGCGCGGCCGTACGCAGCTCGTCGCGGCGAGCGGGGGCGCGCGCGGCGTCGATGAGCCCGGCGGCCGGCTCCAGATGGACGGCGGCTTCCCGCCACCGCCCGTGTTGTGCGGCCTTGGCCGCGTACCCGGCCAGTTCCTCGGCCAGCACGTCGTCGGGGCCGCTCGCCGCCGCGGCCCGGTGCCGCAGCGCCGTGCTGGTGTCGCCGGCCTGCGCGGCCGCCGCGAGGTGCAGGCGGGCCCTGGTGCCCGGGCCCAGCCCGTCGTACGCGGCGGCCCGGGCGAGAGGCTCGGGGAAGCCGATCAGCCGGCCGGGCAGCTCCCGGAGCAGCCCGGCGGCGACGGCCTCCTCCAGGGCGTCCAGGGGGTCGTCGAGACCGCCGGCGACGGCCGCGGCCACGTGCAGCGGGCACCCTTCCCCGAGCACGGCACAGGCGGCGACGAGCTGCCTGGCGGCCGGTGCGGAGCCGTCCAAGCGGCGTGTGAAGGGCCGCAGGTAGGTGCCGGGAGCCGGCACGCGTACGGCGGCATCCTCGAGGACGGGCCGGGTCACTGTCGCCAGCAGGGCGCAGGCGTGCAGCGGGTTGCCCCGCGTGTGCTCGCGCAGCCGCTCGGCCGCCTCCTCGCCGAGCCGCGGCATCGGCAGCGGCTTGCCGGGGAGCACTCCCGAGGGCGGCGCCAAGGCGGTGGACAGTTCGGCCAGGTCGGCGGCGCTCAGCCCGCCGAGCGTGATGCGGAGCGTGTCGTCATCGGTCAGGAGGCGCCGCAGCCCGTCGGGCAGCCAGGGGTCGGCGACGTCGCGGACGGCGACCAGCACGAGCACCCGCCCGGCCCGCAGCCGCCGCAGCACGTATCCCAGGGCGTGCAGCGACGGCCGGTCCGCCCACTGGGCGTCGTCGATCAGCACCACCACCGGCCCGTGCGCCTGCAACGCCCCGATGACCTCGCAGATCACCTGCCCCGCCGCGCACGGGTCCTGCCCCGCCGCATCGAGCCCCGCCGCCTCCAGCCCCGCCGCCTCCAGCCCCGCCGCCTCGAGGCCCTCCAGCGCCGCGGCACGTCCGTCCGGGCCCGCCACATCGTCCGCGAGCTGCCGCAGCACACCGAGGGCGAGCCACCGCTCCCCCTCCTCACCGCCGGCGGCCAGCACCCGCACGCCCGCCTCCCCACCGAGCGTGTGACGGACCAGGGCGGTCTTGCCGATCCCCTCAGGTCCCTCGACCACGACCCTCCTGGCGCGGCCCCCGCCCGCCGCGCGCAGCTCGGCGCGCAGCAGGGCGAGCTCCGCCGTCCTGCCGACGAACATGCCCGCTCCCTCCCCCCTGGCAGAGCAAGGTGGGCAATGCCTGATACACGCTGGTCTGTCCAGATGCGGTCAGCCCGGAGCAGGCCGCACCCGCCCCCACGCCACGGAGGCGTCGTCGTGCCGCTTCCCCCGGCCCGGCCCATGCGCCTCCTCCAGCCCCCGCACGGCCCCGATCACCGCATCCGGCCCCTCGCCGTCCAGCATGGCCACCACGTCGTCCCAGTTCCAGCCGTACCAGTCGACGAGCCTGGCCACCCCGTCGGTGCACACCCCGACCCCTCGCACCTCCCGTACGTCCACCGCCCCGCCCACGCCCTGGCCGGCCGCCTCGGGCCGCGCGGCGGCCACCCAGAAGCCGCCCGGCGCGTTCCGCATCCGCCGCACCAGCTCCACCGTGTACGGCCGCCCGCCCGGCAGCCGCTCCAGCCGATCGTCGGCCACCACTGCGACCCCGCCACCGGCCCGCGCGAGCACGACCGGCGAATCGCCCAGCACGAGGTATTCCACCCGCCCCCGACCGATCCGCACCATGGCCACCGTGGCGGACGGAGAATCCGGGTTGCCCAGATCGCACCCGTCGCCGTGCGCCGCCACCGTCTCCTCGATGGCCCGCTCCAGCACCCCGGCCAGCGGCGTGTCACCGTCCGCGGCCAGCCGCGCCGCCAGCGCCCCGCCGAGTCGCGCCACCAGCCAGGGCACGTCGTGGACGCAGCCGCTGTCCACCCCGGCCGCCGCCGTGGCCCCGTCGAGCACGACGATCCAGGACGGCCCGGCGATCACCAGATCCTCATTGGGCCGGTCGGCCGAGCCGGGACGGGTGGCGTAGGTGACCTCCGCGAACATGACAGCGACTGTGCCACAGTTGCCCTCATGACGATGGCCTGCGACCTCGGCGACGTCGTGGCCGAGCGGCAGCTGGAGGCCGTCGCCGAGGACGGCGCCCGTACGCCCGTGACGGTACGGATCGGCAGGCCGAGGCCGGACCGGCTCAGCTCACACGGAGACTGGTGCTGCCCCCACCAGATCGCGGGGCTGGGCGAGGACCGGGCCGGGGCGGCCTTCGGGGCCACAAGCTCCTCGACTGACGGCGCCTACACGATCACGAGCTCGCGCGGCGTGTTGTTGAGCCGCTCACCTCCGCTGTCGGTGCACACGACGATGTCCTCGATCCTGGCCCCGTGCCGGCCCGGCAGGTAGATGCCCGGCTCGACGGAGAAGGCGAAGCCGGGCTCCAGCGGCTCCCCGTTGCCGGCCACGATGTAGGGCTCCTCGTGCGTCTCGATCCCGATCCCGTGCCCGGTCCGGTGGATGAAGTAGTCGCCGTATCCGGCCTCGGCGATCACCTCGCGGGCGGCCGCGTCGACCGACTCGCACGAGACGCCGGGCCGCACCGCCGCGCACGCCGCCTCCTGGGCGCGGCGCAGCACCTCGTAGTAGGCGCTGAACTCGGCGGGCGGCTCGCCCACGCTGTAGGTGCGGGTGGAGTCGGAGCAGTAGCCGCTGTGCAGCTGGCCGCCGATGTCGACCACCACCGGCTCGCCTTTCTGGATCACCCGGTCGGACACGTCGTGGTGCGGGCTGGCCCCGTTGGGGCCGGAGGCGACGATCACGAAGTCGACCGTCTCGTGCCCGGCCGCCAGGATCGCCTCGGCAATGTCCCTGGCCACGTCGCGCTCGCTCCGCCCGGCGCGCAGGAACTCGGGGACCCGCCGGTGGACGGCGTCGATCGCCTCCCCCGCCTCGCACAGCGCCGCCACCTCGGCCGGGGACTTGCGCATCCGCAACTGCCGCAGCACGCTCCCGGCCAGCACCTGCTCGGCGCCCGGCAGCACCTCGCGGAAGCGCAGCGACGACATGGCCCACATCCGGTCGGCCAGCCCGACCTTGCCGGCCTGCCCCAGCCGGGCCGCCGCGATCGCGTAGGGGTCGTCGGTCTCGTCCCAGGCCACGAACTCCAGCCCGAGCCGCGATGCGGGCGAGGCCTCGGCGGCAGGCAGCTCCAGGCGGGGCACCATCATGAACGGCTCCCCCGCCGCGGGCACCACCAGGCACGTCAGCCGCTCCAGCGGCTTGGCGTCATAGCCGCTCACATAGCGCAGATCGGGCCCTGGCGTGAGCAGCAGGGCGTCAAGGCCGCTCTTGGCGGTGGCCTCCTGAACGGCGGCCAGACGGGACACGGGATACAGGTCTGAGGACGTCACAGGCCCAAATCTACTCCGCCTCCGGTCTCCCACTATCCGCGAAAAGCTCTCACAACACGGGAAGCACTCGCTACACTCCGTTCAACAACGATCACGTAGTGTGGGGACAATTGTTCAGATCCACTGCACTTTGAGAGTGAGACTATGGTCGACGTCATAGGCGCGGCCGGGCTGCTCGGGCACAAATCCGATGCGGAGTTGCTCGCCGCACGGCTGGCGCACGCGCAGCGGCTCGGCAACATGGGCTGGGCGGAATGGCACCTCCACACCGGCCAGACGATCTGGTCCGAGCAGGTGTATACGATCTTCGGCCGCGACCCGGCCCAGGGTCCCATCGCCCTGCCCCAGCTCGCCAAGCACGTCGAGCCCGCCGACGTGGCCGCGCTGGACCGGCTCCTGTGGTCCGCCGTGCAGAGTGTCGAGCCGGTCCAGGCCGAGTTCCGCATCAGACGCAGCGCGAGCTCCGGCGATCTGCGCGACATTCGCATGGTGCTCGAGCCGCTGATGGCCCCCGGCGGCCCCATCGGCCTGCACGGCGTCATCCAGGACATCACCGGCCGCCGCCGCGCCGAGCGCCTGATGTCGGAATCGCGCCGCCAGCTCCTGGAGGCCCGCGAGCAGGCCGCCGAGGAGCGCCACGTGATGCTGGCGCTGCGCGACGCGATCCTTCCCGACCCCGCCTGCTATCCGGGCCTGCCGGACACCAGCATCGCGGTGCGCTACGTGCCCGCCGAGAAGACCGCGAACCTGGGCGGCGACTGGTTCGAGGCGGCCCCCTCCCCCGACGGCCGCCTGCTGCTGGCCATCGGCGACGTCTCCGGCCACGGCCTGCCCGCCATCGCGCACATGGCCCAGCTCCGCCACGCCCTGGTGGGCCTCGCCATGACGGGGCGGCCCGCCAACCGGCTGCTGGACTGGCTGAACGAGCTGGTCCTGCACCAGCTCAACGACACCACCGCCACGGCGGTCATCGGGCATCTGGACCCGCGGACCCGGGTGTTCGCCTGGAGCCAGGCCGGCCACCTGGCGCCCATCCTGGTCCGCGACGGGGTGGCCAGCCGGCTCGGCCAGCCCAGGGGCGTGCTGCTCGGCGCCGCGTGCGGGCGCCCGTACGAGCTGGCCACGACCCGGCTGCGGCCCGGGGACGTGCTGCTGCTGTTCACCGACGGCCTGGTCGAGCGGCGCACCCGCGACATCGACGTCGGCCTCGACCTGGCCCTCGCCGCCGCCGCCGACGTGCGGGGAAGCGAGCTGGAGTCCGGGCTCGACCGTCTGCTGTCCGACATCGGCGGGCCCAACCCCGAAGACGACGCCTGTCTCCTGGGGGTGGGCATCCTGGGGGATCCATGCGCAGCCGACGAGGCCCCGTTGGGAGTGCGACCATAGACACGTGCTGATGGTTCTGGACACCCCGTCCCTCTACTTCCGCGCCTTCTATGGCATACCGGAGTCGATCACGGCCCCCGACGGCTCGCCCGTCAACGCCGTGCGCGGCCTCATCGACATGATCGCCACTCTCGTGCGCAAGCACTCCCCCGCGGAGCTCGCGGCCACCATGGACGCCGACTGGCGTCCGGCCTTCCGCGTGGCGGCGATCCCGACCTACAAGGCGCACCGCGTCGCCCACGGCAACACCGAAGTGGTGCCCGACGCGCTCGTGCCACAGATCGCCGTCATCCAGGAGGTGCTCGACGCGCTCGGCATCGCCCGCCTGGAGTCCGCCGGTTACGAGGCCGACGACGTCATCGGCACGCTCACCCACCGGTCGGGCGGCGCGGTCGACATCGTCACCGGCGACCGCGACCTGTTCCAGCTGGTCGACGACGCCCGCCCGGTCCGCGTGCTCTACACCGCCCGCGGCATCCGCAACCTGCAGATCGTGGACGAGGCGTTCGTCACCGCCAAATACGGCGTCCCCGGCCGCGCCTACGCCGACTTCGCCACGCTGCGGGGCGACCCCAGCGACGGCCTGCCCGGCGTGAGCGGCGTCGGCGAGAAGACCGCGGCGGCGCTCATCACCCGCTTCGGCTCCCTCGAGGCCCTGCTCGAGGCCTTGGACGGGGGCGTGACCGACGGCTTCCCCGCCGGCAGCCGCACCAGGCTGGCCGCCGCCCGCGACTACCTGAGCGCCGCTCCCGCGGTGGTCAAGGTGGCCCATGACGCCCCGCTCCCGGCCGCCGACCTGGCGCTGCCGGCCAAGCCGCGCGACCCCGAGGCGCTGGTGCGCCTGGCCGACCGCTACGGCCTGGACGGCCCGCTCAACCGCCTCCTCGACGTGCTGGGCGGCTGACCGCCGCACGCCGCAAGGCGGCCAGCAGCGCGCCGCTAGGCGGCCAGCAGGGCGCGGACGGCCGCCTGCGCGGCCTCGCGCAGGCGGGCGTGCACGAGCACGTTCTCCTCGCGGTCGGTACGCACCTCGACCACGCGCGGCCCCTCGCCGCGCAGCGCCTTCGGCAGCTCCGTGATCTCCGACACCAGCGTGTAGGGCGTCCCGGTCGCGGCCGTCGCATACCCGAGATCGACCCCATGCGGTGTGCCGAAGACCCGCTCGAACGGATCGCGCACCGCCGCCTGCGGCAGCAGCGAGAAGATCCCGCCCCCGTCGTTGTTGACCACCACGAAGCACACGTCGGGCCGGGGCTCGCGGGGCCCGAGGATCAGCCCGTTCTGGTCGTGCAGGAACGACAGGTCGCCGAGCAGCGCGAAGGCGGGCCCGTTGTGCGCCAGCGCCGCCCCCATCGCGGTCGAGACCAGGCCGTCGATCCCGGAGGCGCCCCGGTTGGCCATCACCCTGATGCCGCGCCGCGGCCGCATCGCCTGGTCCAGGTCCCTGATCGGCATCGACGACCCGCAGAACAGCAGCGCCCCGTTCGGCAGCGCGTCCACCAGGTCCCTGGCCAGGCGCGGCTCGCTGACACCCGAGACGTCGAGCACCTCGTCCACGGCCGACCTGGCCGCGAGGTCCGCCCGCCGCCAGGCGTGCAGCCAGCTGTCGTCGCCCGCGGCCACCGGGATCTCCACGGCCTGCGCCACCTGTGT
Organism: Nonomuraea sp. 10N515B; assembly: GCF_052245915.1. Classification (NCBI taxonomy): domain Bacteria; kingdom Bacillati; phylum Actinomycetota; class Actinomycetes; order Streptosporangiales; family Streptosporangiaceae; genus Nonomuraea; species Nonomuraea sp. 10N515B. Next base: position 26,076 of record NZ_JBQQBQ010000042.1, on the reverse strand, counting down.
GGCCGACCTGGTCGGGTCCGGCCAGCGGTCCAGGTCGGGCGCCACCACGATGTGCTCCGCGGTCCGCCGCAGCCAGGACAGCAGCGGCCGCGACAGCCCGGGCCGCCCCAAGGTGACCACCACATCGGGCCGGTGCGCGTCGGCGAACTCGGGCGTCCCCAGCAGGTAGTGGTAGGTCGAGATGGCGTGGTCGCCGTAGCGGGCGCCGCCGTTCGGCTCCGACAGCACGGGCCAGCCCGCCATGCCGGCGGCGGCCACGTAGCGGCGCACGTTCGCGGCGCCGTCGCCGACGACCAGCACGCCGCGCCGGGTCGGCGGGATGTGCAGGGCGATCGGCGGGGGCGCGACCCTGGCCCGCACCCACGGGCCGTTGGCGCCGCCGTCGAGCGGCTCGCACCAGGTGGTGTCGCCGTCGGGGATGAGCGGCTCCCTGAAGGCCAGGTTGAGATGGACAGGACCGGGGTTCGCCGGGCCGGCGGCCCGCTGGTAGGCGCGGCAGGCCAGCGACCGCCAGTAGGCCACCTGCCCGGGGCGGTCCTCCGGCACGCCGACCTCGGCGAACCAGCGCGTGGCCGTCCCGTAGAGCTTGATCTGGTCGATCGTCTGGTTGGCGCCGGTGCCGCGCAGCTCGGGCGGGCGGTCGGCGGTGAGCACCAGCAGCGGCACGCCCGACTCGCTCGCCTCGATCACGGCCGGGTGGAAGTTCGCGGTGGCCGTGCCGGACGAGCAGATCAGCGCGACCGGCCGCTCGGACCGCTTGGCCAGCCCGAGCGCCAGGTATGACGCCGAGCGCTCATCGATGCGCACGTGCAGCCGCACCCGCGACTCGGCGTGCAGCGCCAGCGCCAGCGGGGCCGAGCGCGAGCCGGGCGCCAGCACCACGTCGGTCAGGCCGCAGCGCACCAGCTCGTCGACCAGCACGGTGGCCAGCGCGGTCGCGGGGTTCAACGTGACGCCTCCTGCATCCGGCGAAGCCACTGGGGAGATTCAATCTCAAAAGCCGACAACTGCTGATCATCCACCGATGGGCGGCGTACCGCCAGCCGCCCGTCCACGGGCGTCAGCGGGTCGTCCACGACGTCGCCCGCCAGCAGGGGCAGCGTGCCGAGCCCGCACGCGTACGGCAACGACGGCAGCGCCGCAGCCAGCGCCAGCCCCGCCGCGAGACCCACAGAGGTTTCGACCGCGCTGGAGACCACGGCGGGCAGCCCGCACGCCTCCACCACCCGCAACGCGTTTCGCACCCCGCCCAGCGGCTGCACCTTGACCACCGCGACGTCGGCCGCCTCGGCCGCCCTGACCCGCAGCGGATCCTCGGCCCGCCGGATGGACTCGTCGGCCGCGATCGGCACGTCGCAGGCCCGCCGCACCGCCGCCAGCTCCTCCAGCGTGGCGCACGGCTGCTCGGCGTACTCCAGGTCGTAGGTGTCCAGGCGCTTCAGCCGCCGTACGGCCTCATCGACGCTCCACGCGCCGTTGACGTCGACCCGGAGCCTGCCCGCCGGGCCGAGCGCGTCACGCACGGCCTCCACCCTGGCCACGTCCTCGTCGAACGTCTGCCCCTGCTCGCCCACCTTGACCTTGGCCGTGCCGCAGCCGGAGCGCCGCACCAGCTCGTGGGCCCGCTCGGGGTCGACCGCAGGCACCGTCGCGTTGACGGGGACGCTGTCGCGCACCGGCTCCGGCCAGCCCTCGAAGGCCGCCTCGCGGGCGCACGCCAGCCACCGGGCGCACTCGCGCGGGCCGTACTCCGGGAACGGGGAGAACTCCCCCCACCCCGCCGGGCCGCGCAGCAGCACCCCTTCTCTGACGGTCTGTCCCCGGAAACGCAGGCGCATCGGGATTCGGAAGACCACGGGACCCCCGGGGGCTTCGGGAGAACCTGCCACGACCCTCCCCGCTTTCCCCTGCGCCGCTGTCCGACGTGTCGCCATTAACCTTACGAGCATGTGGAGGAACCCGTCGCATCCGGACCGTCCGCTGCATGCCATTGTGCAGCCTCCGGGACCCGCGCTGTTCACGGCCGTCCGCGACGCGCTGACCGGCGACGGACCCGCCGTCCTCCCCCTGCCTCCCGGCCAGGCCGATGCCGCGCTGGCCGCGCTGCGCCCCACCCACGTCGACGGGACGCCCCAGGACGGCGGCGCCGGCGTGCCCGCCGACGTGGCGGTCGTGATCGCCACCAGCGGCAGCACCGGCACGCCCAAGGGCGTGATGCTCTCGGCCACCGCGCTGCGCGCCTCCGCGGCCGCCTCCCTGCGGCGCGTGGAGGCCTCCAAGGGCGAGCGCTGGCTGTGCTGCCTGCCCGTCTCCCACGTCTCAGGCCTGCAGGTCTTGGTGCGCGCCCTGCTGTCGGACAGCGAGCCGATCATCCACCCGCGCTTCGACCCGCGCGCGGTCCTGGACTCCGGCGCCGACCACGTCTCACTGGTGCCGACCCAGCTGCACCGGCTCGTGGAGCTGGGGGCCGACCTGTCGGGGTTCCGCACCATCCTGCTCGGCGGCGCTGCGCCCCGTCCTGGCCTGCTGGAGCAGGCCCGGGACCTTGGCGGCCGGATCGTGACGACGTACGGGATGAGCGAGACGTGCGGCGGTTGCGTGTACGACGGCCGGCCCCTTTACCATGTAGATCTCAAGATCGGCGAGGACGGCCTGATCCGGATCGCCGGTCCCGTGCTCTTCTCCGGCTACCGCTCCGGCGAGCCCGCCCCGTTCGACGGCGGCTGGTTCGTCACCTCCGACCTGGGCGAGCTGGCCGGCGGGCGGCTGCGGGTGCTGGGCCGGGCCGACGACGTCATCAACACCGGTGGCGAGAAGGTCATGGCCGCCGCCGTGGCCGCCGTGCTCGGCACTCACCCCGCGATCGCCGACGTGGCCGTGATCGGCGTGCCCGACCCCGAATGGGGCGAGCTCGTCACCGCGGTCGTGGTCCCCGCCGCCCCCGACACGCCACTCACGCTTGCCCAATTGCGGGCATACTGCCGCGATAGGCTTCCCCCTCACGCCGCCCCGCGCGAGCTGCGCCTGGTCACCGGACTGCCGCTGCTGCCGAACGGCAAGACCGATCTGGTACGGCTGAAAGCAGGAACCTGACGAGGTGCGGCTGCGTCAGAGTGAGGAGAAGGAGGGAGCCTTCATGGACCAGACCCGCAAGATGTGGGCATCCGCGGCCATCATCGTCGTCGCCGGCGTCTCGGTCGCGGCGGCCGCCTCCGCGGGCAGGCTCGACCAGGTCGGCGAGGAGACCAGAGCTGTGGTGGAGAAGGCATCACCGTCCGGCCGGCCGGCGACGCCGGCCCCGTCTCCCGAGCCCACCGATGACGACATCGTGGTCTCCCGGGAGGTCAACCCGGACCCCAGCAAGGTGCTCGAATACTGGACGGACGAGCGCATGGAGGACGCCGAGCCCATGCCCATGCCGGAGGTCACGACCGGCGAGATCGACGTGACCGAGTAAGACCCGCACGAGGGGCGGCTCGCCAAGTGGGGCGATCCGTCCCTTTTTGGCATTTCGTCCAGGCGGGAACAAATGGCGGAGAATGGCGTTATTGATACTGGTGCGCCGTGCGGACAACGAAGCCGCCCGCCATAACCTGCCTGATCGCTTCTACTCCGTACGGAGGAGGTGTCCTCATGCCCACATCCGCCGTGGCGACCCCACCCGCGACTCTCGACCAATTGCTTGAACGAGGGCGTAACCAGGGTCACCTTTCTCTGGCGGAGCTGCGTGACGCGTTCGCCGAAGCCGGGATCAGCCCCTCTGAGGGCCGCACGATACTGCGCGAACTGTCGGAGGCCGGCGTGAGCCTGGCCGCCGAGAACGAGCCGTCTCTCAGCAAGACCGCCCCCAAGAAGCCCGCCACCAGGAAGCCCGCACAGCCGAAGGCCACCGAGGAGCAGGAAGAAGCCGCTCCGAAGAAGTCCTCGACCTCGCGAGCCAAGGCTACCGGCCGCAAGGCGGCCAAGGCAAAAACCGACATGCCGGCCGCGGCGAAGGGCGTCGTCCCGCCCGACCCCAAGCCGGAACACGAGGAGGACGTGCCCGACGACATCGTCATGACCTCTGAGAACGAAGAAATCGAGACCGAGCAGCTCGACCTGGACGACACGCAGTCCACCATGGGCGACTCGGTGCACACCTACCTCAAGTCCATCGGCCGCCGCACGCTGCTGACCGCGGCGCAGGAGGTCGAGCTGGCCAGGCGGATCGAGGCCGGACTGTACGCCGAGTACAAGCTGGAGACCCACCCCGAGCTGCCGCTGGACGTCCGCGAGGACCTGCGCATGGTCATCGAGGACGGCCGGCAGGCCAAGGACCACATGCTGGAGGCCAACCTGCGGCTGGTCGTCTCGGTGGCCAAGAAGTACACCGACCGCGGCATGTCCCTGCTGGACGTGGTCCAGGAGGGCAACCTGGGACTGATCAGGGCCGTGGAGAAGTTCGACTACACCAAGGGTTTCAAGTTCTCCACCTACGCCATGTGGTGGATCAGGCAGGCCATCCAGCGCGGCTTCGCCGACTCCGCGCGAACGATCCGGCTGCCCGTCCACGTGCTGGAGATGCTCTCCAAGCTGTCGCGGATCGAGCGTGACATGCACCAGCGCCTGGGGCGCGAGCCCACGCCCGAGGAGCTGGCGGTCGAGCTGGACAAGACGCCGGACCAGATCGAGGAGCTGCTGCGCACCAGCCGCCAGCCGATCTCGCTGAACGCGACGATCGGCGAGGACGGGGAGACCACGATCGGCGACCTCATCGAGGACGTCGACTCGCCGGAGGCCTCGGAGATCGTCGACCGCCAGCTGCTGGGCGACCAGCTGCGCGGTGTGCTCGACAACCTCTCGCCGCGGGAGTCGAAGATCATGGCGCTGCGGTTCGGCCTGGTGGACGGCAAGCCGCACACGCTCGACGAGATCGGCAAGCACCTGGGGCTGACCCGGGAGCGGATCCGTCAGCTGGAGAAGGAGTCGCTGTCCAAGCTGCGCCACCCGAGCAACACCCGCCCGCTGCTCGACTGGGCCAGCTGACCGCTCTGAAGCAAAGCCCCGGCCACACGAGGGAGGCGTGACCGGGGCTTTTCCATGCGCGCGTCGAGTCAGACGGTGGAGGGCACCGGGCGGGGCACGCTCGGGATCCCCCAGAGCCGGTTTTCCTCGCGCAGCGTCCGCAGCCGCTCCACCTCATCGGTCCACATCCGGCCGGCCGGCGTGGCCCGGGCCTTGCGCCGCGCGATCCGATCGTCGTAGGACTTCACCCCGAACGTGGCCCGCTGCCCCGCCTCGGCGGCCCGCAGCGCGTCGGTCAGCGCCCGGTCGAACGCCCGCCCCGCGGCCAGCAGCTCGATGTCGTCGGCCGCCGCGGCCCGCAGCTCCCGCAGCAGCTGCTCGGCCTGCCGCGCCTTCTCGAGCAGCTCGGGGAAGCTCTTGGAGATCTCCTGGTCCGCGTGATAGCGAACCTCGGCCTCACGGCTCACCCGCGGACGGAAAAACGCCATCGACCCTGCCCTTTCGCCAGCCTGCACCTCGTTCAACCGCCAAGAGTACGCCGTCGCGCGACACGAACTGAAATCACCCCGGCGCGGCGCCCTTTACATTGTAAGATGATCGCCATGCCCGCCAAGCGACCACCCGTCCCCCTCTCCCGCGAGCGCATCATCGAGGCCGCGCTCCACATCGCCGACAGCCAGGGTCTGCGCCGGCTGACCATGCGGCGCCTGGGCGATGCCCTGCAGGTGGAGGCCATGGCCATCTACCACCACCTGCCCCGGGGCAAGGAGGCGCTGATGGACGCCCTGGCCGAGCACGTCACCACCGTGCTCGTGGAGCAGGGCCCGACCTGGCAGGAGACGGCCAAGGCCTGGTGCCGGGCCGAGCGCGAGCTGCTGCGCGAGCACCCGGGCGTGCTCGCCCTGGCCCTGACCAAACCCCCGAAGGGTGCCACGGCCCTCGCCATCAGGGAGCAGGTCGAACAACTCGCCGACGGCGGCCTGGACGACGCGGCGCAGGCCGTACGCGCGCTGCGGGCCTTCGTGTTCGGCAGCGTCGCCGTCGAGGTCCAGCAGTCCGGCTGGGCCGATCCCGAAGTCGACGAGTGGGTAAGACGGGATGAAAGAGCCGACATGGACTTCGAGCGCGGACTCGACGCTCTCCTCAAGGGTTTGCAAACGTGATGCGCGTGTCACGCTTGGCCCGTTATCCTGCATAAGGCACGCTGTGTCGAAGGTCACACGTTCCGGGGACCCCCCTGTAACAGTCCGAAGGGACTATGTCGGAATGTGTGACGGACATCGCACACTTGCCAAAACGACAACCCGAGCCGCTCCCGTCCCTCAGCGGGGGCATTTCACGAGATATCGGAGGCACGCCGATGTGCCCGCACGACCCGGCCTGTCCGGATGCAGAGGCGCCAGACCGCGAGAAGGCACGCACTCTCGCCTGCCACCCCGAGCAGGGATGGAGCCTGCTCTGCAACGGCGTCGTCCTGTTCGAGGACACCGGGGAGCTCCTGCCCAGCGGTGCCAGCATCGAACCGCACCGGCCCGCGGTCGGCGCGGCCTGACCTACGGACCTACGCGTAGTGGGTGATCCACTCCGCCACTACCTCGCCCACCCGGACGGGGTCCTTTTTCAGGTCGTGGCCCTCCCCCGGCAGCACCACCAGGCGCGCCGCGTCCGCCGCGTCGGGGATGCCGAACGGATCACGGTCTCCGTTGACCACCAGCACGTCCACCCCGGCGCCGCGTAGCTCCTCGGCCCTGGACCGCTCAGGCCTGCCGGGCGGATGCAGCGGGAAGGCCAGCGCCACGACCGCCGCCGCGCCGACCGCCTGGGCCGTACGGCAGGCGACCCGCGCCCCGTTGCTCCGCCCGCCTTGCACCAGCGGCAGCTCCGGCCACCGCGCACGCAGCTCGCTCAGGACGATCTCCCACGCCTCGTCCTGCCGGGCCGGCGAGCCGGGCGCCCGCGCCCCCGCCACCCTGAAGGCCTGGGTCACCCTCGCCACGACGGCCCCGGCCCCGAGCGCGGCGGCACGCACGGCCACCAGGTCGGGAGCGTCCACTCCCCCGGCGGCCCCGTGGGTCAGCACGAGCAGCAGCCGCGGCTCGGCCACCTCGTCGACCTCGACCATCGCGGGTCCTCGCGGGGTCATGACCTCCATGGGAGAACCGTACCTTCGGACGATTCCGGCCTACCCCTCAGGGCTGATGACGGCGTGCCGCGTACGGGGCATGATTTTCCTATGCCAGACAAGCGTCCCCTCCGGGATGATCTGCAGGCCACGCTCGACGCGCGCCGCGATCTCGGCCCGGACTACGAAGCCGCGCTGGTCGAGTCGTTCGTGGAACGTCTCGACGAGACGATCGCCGCCCGCGTGCAGGCCGAGCTGGCCGTACGCGGCGCCGCCCCACACCGGCACCAGGGCAAGAACCCCGGCGCCGCGATGATCCCGATCGCGCTGGGCTCGATGGGCATCGGCATCCCGCTGACGGCGATCGCGGCGGGCAACGCCGGCCTGGTGGGACTGACGATCACCTGGCTGGCGATCGTCATCATCAACGTGGCCGCCGCCGCGGCCATCATGCGCCGCGGCTGAGCCGGGCCGGTCAGGCGTCGCGGTCGTAGCGGAGGCGGACCTCGGCTGCCAGGCTCTCGTCCTCGTGCTCCAGCCCGTACGCCCACACCCGCTCGGCGTCCTCCTCCCGCCCGCGCAGCGGCAGGGTGCGGGCCAGCAGCTCGATGGCCAGCGCGCTGGTCTGGGGGTCGGCGCCTGCCTCCACGGTGTCGGCGAACTCGGCGCAGGCCAGCTCCAGATGCGCGATCCCCAGCTGCACCCGCAGTCCCGGCACGTCCTCCTCGGGAGCCGACTCCAGCGCCTCCATGAGGACGTCGGCCGCCATCCCGGGCTCGTCGTGCTCCATCAGCAGATCGGCCAGCTGCCGGGCCGCGTGCGCGCCGATCTGGCCGTCGCCGGCCGCCATGGCGGCCCGCAGCTCCCCCTCCGCCTCCTCGAGACTCGTGGCCAGCCGGGCCAGCGCGAGATGGGCCAGCGGCACGTACGCGGCGGTGCCGACGCCCAGCACGGCCTGCCAGGCGGCCCGGGCCTGCTCGGCCCGCCCCTCCCGCTCGAAGCCCTGCGCGAGATGGCAGGCGGCCTGCGCGGCGTATTCAGGATGGCCGGTGGCCAGCGCGGTCCTGGCCGCGGCGCGGGCGGCCTCGACGTCGCCGCGCTCCTCCAGCACCACGGCCAGCCCCACGGCGGCCTGGGCCTGGTCGGGTCCTTCAGGGTCGGCGGCCAGCCGGCCCAGGATGGCGGCGGCTCCGTCGAGATCACCGTCCTCGGCGAGGCGGCGGGCGGCGTCGAGGGGCGGTGTCTCCAGCTCTGAGAACGTCAAGAGAGCTCCTTCTGGCGACGGTCGCACGAAGCTTAACCACTTCTGGCGATCATGTCTGCTCAGTTGACGCTGAAGGACTGGCCGGCCCTCGATTCAGGGCCGGCCGGACGACTCAGTCCTCGTAGGCCTCCAGCGGCGGGCACGAGCACACCAGGTTGCGGTCCCCGTACGCCTGGTCGATGCGCCGCACCGGCACCCAGTACTTGCCGTCCCGCAGCGACGGCACCGGGTAGGCGGCCTCGGTCCGCGAGTAAGGGTGCGCCCACTCGTCGGCGACGACGGACTCGGCCGTGTGCGGCGCGTTGCGCAGCGGGTTGTCGGTCTTGTCGTAGTCGCCGGACGCCACCTTGGAGATCTCCCCCCGGATGGCGATCATCGCCTCCGCGAACCGGTCGAGCTCGTCGAGGTCCTCGCTCTCGGTCGGCTCGATCATCAGCGTCCCGGCCACCGGGAACGACATGGTGGGCGCGTGGAAGCCGTAGTCGATGAGCCGCTTGGCCACGTCGTCCACGGTGACGCCGGTCTCCTTGGTGATCTGCCGCAGGTCGATGATGCACTCGTGGGCGACCAGCCCGCCGCGCCCGGTGTACAGCACCGGGTAGTGGGGGGCCAGGCGCCGGGCGAGGTAGTTGGCCGACAGGATGGCCTGCTCGGTCGCCGCGGTCAGGCCATCCGAGCCCATCATCCTGATGTACGCCCACGAGATCGGCAGGATCCCCGCCGACCCGTATGGGGCCGCCGAGACGGGCCCGACGGGCGTGTCGTTGTGCAGCGGGTGGCCGGGCAGGTAGCGCGCCAGGTGGGCGCGCACCGCCACCGGGCCGACACCCGGGCCGCCGCCGCCGTGCGGGATGCAGAACGTCTTGTGCAGGTTGAGATGGGACACGTCGGCCCCGAACTCGCCCGGCTTGGCCAGACCGACCAGCGCGTTGAGGTTGGCGCCGTCGACGTAGACCTGCCCGCCGGCGCCGTGCACCTTGGCGCACACCTCGGTGATGCTCTCCTCGTAGACGCCGTGCGTCGACGGGTACGTCACCATGATCGCGGCCAGCGCGTCCCGGTGCTTGTCGATCTTGGCGTCGAGGTCGGCCAGGTCGATGTTGCCGTCGGCGTCGCAGGCCACGACCACCACGCGCATCCCCGCCATGACGGCGCTGGCGGCGTTGGTGCCGTGCGCGGAGGACGGGATGAGGCAGACGTCGCGCCCGCTCTCGCCGTTCGCGCGGTGGTAGGCGCGGATGGCCAGCAGCCCGGCGAACTCGCCCTGCGAGCCGGCGTTCGGCTGGATCGACACCGCGTCGTAGCCGGTGACCTCGGCCAGCCAGCGCTCCAGCGTGCCGATCAGCTCCGTGTAGCCCTCGGCCTGGGCCTCCGGCGCGAACGGGTGGATCCCGGCGAACTCCGGCCAGGTGATCGGCTCCATCTCGGTGCTGGCGTTCAGCTTCATGGTGCAGGAGCCGAGCGGGATCATCGAGCGGTCCAGCGCGATGTCCTTGTCCTGCAGCTTGCGCAGGTAACGCAGCATCGCCGTCTCGGAGTGGTGGCCGTGGAAGACCGGGTGGGTCAGGTACGCCGACTCGCGCAGCAGCGCGGCGGGCAACGCGTCGGCGTCCAAGGCCACCTCGGAGGCGTCCATGCCGAACGCCGACCACACCGTGGTCACCTCGGCGGCGCCGGTCTTCTCGTCACAGGCGACCGAGACGTGGTCGGCGCCGGCCTGCCAGAGGTTGACGCCCCGCTCGGCGGCCGCGGCGACGACCTCGGCGGCCCGGCCGGGCACGCGGACCAGGACGGTGTCGAAGAACTCGTGGTGCACGACCTCCAGGCCGGCCTCGCGCAGCCCGTCGGCGAGGGCGACGGCGTGCCGATGGACCCGGTGGGCGATGCGGCGCAGCCCGTCGGGGCCGTGGTAGACGGCGTACATGCCGGCGATGACGGCGAGCAGGACCTGCGCGGTGCAGATGTTGCTGGTGGCCTTCTCGCGGCGGATGTGCTGCTCGCGGGTCTGCAGGGCCAGCCGGTAGGCGGGGTCGCCGTCGGCGTCGACGGACACGCCGACCAGGCGGCCGGGCATCTGCCGCTGCAGCCCCTCGCGTACCGACATGTAAGCGGCGTGCGGCCCGCCGAACCCGAACGGCACCCCGAAACGCTGCGAGGAGCCGATCGCGATGTCGGCGCCGAGCTCGCCCGGCGTGGCCACGAGCGTGAGGGCCAGCAGGTCGGCGGCGGCCACGACGAGCGCGCCGGCCTCGTGCGCGGCGGCGGCCACGGCGCGGAAGTCGCGCAGCCGCCCGGAGGCTCCCGGGTACTGGACGAGCACGCCGAAGCACTCGGGCAGCTCGCCGTCGAGCGGGTGCTCCACGAGCGTGATGCCGAGCGGCTCGGCGCGGGTGGCCAGCACCCGCTTGGTCTGCGGCAGCGCGTCGGCGTCGACCACGAACACGTTGCTCTTGGACTTGCCGGCGCGCCGGGCCAGCGTCATGGCCTCGGCGGCGGCGGTGGCCTCGTCGAGGAGGGAGGCCCCGGCGACGGGCAGGCCGGTGAGGTCGGAGACGACCGTCTGGAAGTTCAGCAGCGCCTCGAGGCGGCCCTGCGAGATCTCCGGCTGGTAGGGCGTGTACGCGGTGTACCAGCCCGGGTTCTCCAGCAGGTTGCGGCGGATCACCGCGGGCGTGATCGTGTCGTGGTAGCCCAGGCCGATCATCGAGGTCAGCACCCGGTTGCGGTCGGCGAGGGCGCGGAGCTCGGCGATCGCCTCGGTCTCGCTCGCGGCGGCGGGCAGCTGGAGCCGGTCCTTGGCCCTGATGGCCTCGGGGACGGCCACGGCCACCAGGTCGGACACGGACTCGAAGCCGACGGCCTCGAGCATGCGCTGCTGCTCGGCAGCGGAGGGGCCGATGTGCCGGGATGAGAACGGCGGAGCTGACAGGTCGGTCATGGACAGTGCCTCCCGAGGCTATGGAGACCGGCGCCAGGGCGCGGGCGAGTGCCGGATCTCCCCACTCTGTCAGCGCGGCGTCACCGCGACCTGAGAGCTTCACCCCCGTGAACAGGGGCTTGCACCGTCGGTGAGGCACGCCTGGCGGGCGCGCCTGCTTTCCAGAGTTGCCTCGCCCGAGCGGTACGGGGTGCCTGAGAGATTCCGGGGAGGGTTGCTCCTTCGGCGCCCCGGGACCCGTGGGCCCCAGAGACTCTCCCGCACGGGGTCGTCAGCCTTGCTGTCCTACATTACAGCCCCTATGCGTTACAAGGGGATTTCACCCGATGCGTCGGGCGCGGCGGCGCCGGGCGAGCTCGTCAGCGGGGTGGTCGGCCGGGACGGTGTCCTCGACCGCCGCTCTTTCCCCCGGCAGCTCCGCGAGGGATCCCTCGACCTCGCGCCAGACCCGGCCGAGCGCGATGCCGAACACGCCCTGGCCGCCCTGGAGCAGGTCGATCACCTCGTCGGCGGAGGTGCACTCGTAGACGCTGACGCCGTCGCTCATGAGCGTGATCTGGGCGAGGTCGGCGACCCCGCGATCGCGCAGATGCTGCACGGCCGTGCGGATCTGCTGCAGCGACACTCCGGTGTCGAGGAGCCGCTTGACGACTTTGAGCACCAGGATGTCGCGGAAGCTGTAGAGCCGCTGGGAGCCCGAGCCTTGCGCGGCCCTGATCGTGGGCTCTACCAGGCCCGTGCGCGCCCAGTAGTCGAGCTGCCTGTAGGTGATGCCGGCCGCCGCGCAGGCCGTGGGCCCGCGGTATCCGATGTCGCCCGGCAACGCCGCCGGCTGCTCGTCGAAGAGCAGACCCTGCTCCCCGGCACGCTGCCGCGCGTCCTCACGCCGTACCGGATCTTCCTGGCCGGCCGTCTTTCCCTCGCCGCTGCTGACCGCCACGCGGACCTCCGGCTTTCTCTCATCCCGTGGCCTGATCTGGGGGTTCATGAAGGGCGGCCACGGGTTTCACTTGCACCGTAGGACCGTGACCATGCTCAGTCAACGATCCGGCTCGGCGCGTCGTGAAGCGTAAATGCACCGAAATACCTACCCCGCCCTGCCGAAGTCTTCGGGAGTGATTGTGTCAAGGAACTCCCTGAACTTCTCCACCTCGTCCTCTTGGTCGTCGGGGATGACCACGCCGGCCTCCTGGACCACCTCCTCGCTGGCGAAGATGCGGGCTCCGGTGCGCAAGGCGAGCGCGATCGAGTCCGACGGCCGCGCGCTCACCTCCACGCCGTTGGAGAACACCAGATCGGCGAAGAAGATGCCGTCACGCAGCGCCACAATGTTGACCGCCCGCAGGCCGACGCCCAGGGCGCTCAGGACGTCACGGAAAAGGTCATGGGTGAGCGGCCGCGGCGGTGGCTCCTCCGCTTGGGCCAGGGCGATCGCCGTCGCCTCGGTCATGCCAATCCATATCGGAAGGAACCGCTCCCCGTGTGCCTCCTTGAGCAAGACGATCGGCTGGTTTGTGGGCATTTCAACTCTTACGCCCACGACCTCCATCTGCAACACGGGCTGCTCCGTATTCCTGACCGGTCACCCGGCACAGCTCTTCGCTCGACTGGCTACTTCAATTCAACGTAACACCCGGCGGGCCTGGAATGTGCCGTCGGCTCCCTGCTCGCCCCGCTCTCAACGGCCCAGCACCGACCGTACGCCCGTGCGCACCAGAGATGCGTGCAGATCGAGCAAGAGGGCCGAAAGCTCCCTGGCGATCTCCTCCGCCTCGCCGGCGGCCCCGGGGGCGCGCCGCTTCAGCACGGGCGCGACGGTCTGCTCGACCAGGCCGCACTCGCGCTCGGCCGCCGCCTTGACCGCACGCAGATGCCGGGCGTGCAGGCCGAAGCGGGCCAGGGCGCCGACGGTGCGCGCGACCTTCAGCGCCTCCTCGTCGTAGCGCCTGGCCACCGGGGCGAGCAGGCCGTAGTCCTCCAGCTCGGTGAGCGTCTCCTCATCGATCTCCGCGGCCTCGAGCAGCTCGGCACGGCTGAGCTTGACCTCGTGCTTGTCCTGCACCGCGCGGGGGCGGCCGAAGCTCTCGGCCATCCTGTCCTTGATCACCCGCAGCGGCAGGTAGTGGTCGCGCTGCTCGGTGAGGATGAAACGCAGCTGCTCGACGTGCAGATGCGTGAACTTGCGGTAGCCGGAGGGGCTGCGCTCGGGCTCGATCAGCCCTTCGCCCTCCAAGAACCTGATCTTGGAGATCGTGACATCGGGGAACTCGCCCTGCAGGAGCGCGAGCACCTCCCCGATGCTCATATGCGAGCGTGCCGCCTGCGGGCTCATGAGACCTTCGGCCTCACGAGCCCGAGCGGGGCTGTGTCCACCGGTCGCTCGCCTCGCTCGCTCATGCGACCTTCGGCCTCATGAGCCCAGGGGCCGTGTCCATGCGTCGCTCGCTTGACTCGCTCATGCCCCGGCGTTGCCCCGCATCAGGAAGACCAGGCGGAACTTGCCGATCTGCACCTCGTCGCCGGAGTGCAGCGGCACCTCCTCGATCCGCTCCCTGTTGACGTAGGTGCCGTTGAGGCTGCCGACGTCGCGGACGGAGAACTGGCCACCACGATGCCGGTAGAACTCGACGTGGCGGCGGGAGACCGTGATGTCGTCGAGGAAGATGTCGCTCTCCGGGTGGCGCCCGGTCGTGGTCAGCTCCTTGTCGAGCCGGAAACGACTCCCCTGATTGGGGCCCCTGGTCACCGTGAGCAACGCCGTGCCGGGCGGCAGCTGCTCGACGAGCGCCCGCTCGGCCAGGAGCATGTCACCTGTCTCAGCCTCGTATGCCTCGATTCCCGCGACGGAGATCGTCGACGTGGTGTCCCCGGAGACCTCGGGTCTGGTCAGCGGTGACCCACAACGGGAACAGAAACGGGCATCCTCGGGGTTGGCGTGCCCGCACTGCGTGCAGTAGACGCTCGGCATCGATCGGCTCGGCCTCCTACCGCGAAGACGCGGCGACGGTGCTCGGGGCGCGCCTCGCTTCGCTTTTTCACGTTTGCGAATGCCGCAACATACGCTGATCAGCGGTAAAGGTCAACTCGGGGCGCTGGACTGTGGTGTGGACGCAGACAAAGTTACCGCCGCTTCCGCCCCGTGGTCCATGCCGCCGCGCGTTTCAACATTACGATCTTGCGGCGCCGTCCGCGCGCTTCGCGGGCGAACTTTTTCAGATGACACTCGGTGACCGGCCCCTAGGTGGCGGCCTGCTCCACGATGCGCGCCCAGTGTTCGAGCAGCGCCTGGGCGCCGTCCATGTCGGGTGCCTCGGCCCACAGATCGGTGAGGGGCTCGGTAGCGGCGGGCAGGATCAGCACCCAGCTCCCGTCGTCGTGGGTCACGCGCACCCCGTCGGTGGTGTCGATGCTGTGGCCCTCGGCCTCGGCCTCGGCCGCCTCGATGACCGAGCGCATGACGGCGCCCTTGGCCGCCCAGGGCGTCGGCACGGCCCGCTTGAGCAGCTTGACCTCGGGGATCCTGGCGTCGATCTGGCTGAGCGACAGGCGGGTGCGGGCGACCAGCCCCAGCAGGCGCATGAACGCGGCCAGCCCGTCGATGGCCGGGCTGAACTCGGGCACGACGAACCCGCCCCGCCCGTCCGCCGCGAAGATCATGTCGGCTCCGGCGGCGGCCGAGGTGAGGGCGTCCAGCGCGGTGGAGGTCCACTGCACCTGCACGCCGTGGAAGCGGCAGACCTGCTCGGCGACCCTGGTCGTGGTGACCGGCAGCGCCACCTGGCCGCCCCGGCGCTCGGCGGCGACGAGGTCGAGCACGACGAGCAGCGCCCGTTCGTCGTTGATGAGCTGGCCCATCTCGTCCACCAGGGCGATGCGCTCGCCGACCGGGTCGAACCGCACGCCGAAGGCCGCGCGCGAGGAGCTGACCAGCTCGGACAGGCGCTGCAGGTCGCGGCGGCGCTCGGCCAGCGTCTCGGTGGGCGAGAGGTCGTCGAGGCGGGCGTTCACGGTCAGCACCTCCACCCCGAGCCGGCCGAGTAACGCCGGCAGCACCAGCGACGAGGTGCCGCCGGCGCAGTCGACGACGACCTTCATGTCCCTGATGCCGTCCATGCCGACGTGGCGCAGCAGCTCACGCGTGTAGTCCTCGACCGCCCTGGCCGGGTAGGTGAGCTCGGCGATCTCGCCGGGGAAGGCGCGGCGGAACTCCTGCCGGGAGAAGACCCGCTCCAGCTTGCGCTGGGCGGCCGGCGGCAGGTCGGCGCCGCGGCCGTCCATGAGGACGATGTCGACGCTCTGCGGATCGCCGGGCGTGGTACGCAGCGAGATGCCGCCCGCGGCCGACTCGCGGCCGGTGTGGAAGCGGGCCACCGGCAGCGGGGCCGCCTCCAGGTCGAGCACGTTGATGGCGCTGGCGGTGAGCGCGGCGTTGACGGCCCGCTTGAGCGCCCTGGCGGCCAGTGAGCAGTCGCGGGAGGTGACGACGTGCTCGCCCTTGTTCAGGGTGGTGGCGTACGCGCTGGCCAGGCGCACGCACAGCTCGGCGGTGATCTCGACGTTGACCAGGCCGCTGACGCCCCGGGGGCCGAACAGGTTGCGTTGGCCTCGCGACTCCCAGATGACGCTCGTGTTGACGACCGCGCCCGCCTCGATGGTCTTGAACGGGTAGACCCTGACGCCGCTGGAGACGTATGCCTCGGCCTCGATGACGCACTCGTCGCCGACGACGGCGTTCTCCTCGATGCGGGCCCCGGCCATCACGTCCGTGCTCTTGCCGATCACGCAGCCGCGCAGGTGGGCCCCCGGGCCGAGGTAGACGTTGTCGTGGACGATCGCGCGGTGCAGGAACGCGCCCTCCCGCACGACGGCGTTGTTGCCGAGCACGGTGAACTCGCGTAACTCGGCGCCCGCCTCGACCTTGGCGTACTCGCCGATGAGCAGCGGGCCCTTGAGCACGGCGTCGGGGTCGACCGAGGCCGACTCGGCGACCCAGACGCCGGGCGAGAGCTCGAAGCCGCCGATGTCCAGGGCGACCTTGCCGGACAGGGCGTCGGCCTGCGCCTTGAGGTAGCTCTCGTGGGTGCCGACGTCCTCCCAGTAGCCGTCGGCCACGTACCCGTAGAGGGCGGCGCCGCGCTCGAGCAGGGCGGGGAAGACGTCGGATGACCAGTCGACGGGCTCGTCGGCCGCCACGGCCTCGAGGACCTCGGGCTCCATGACGTAGACGCCGGTGTTGACGGTGTCGGAGAAGACCTGCCCCCAGGTGGGTTTCTCGAGGAAGCGCTGCACGCGGCCTTGTTCGTCGACGATGATGATGCCGAACTCGAGCGGGTTCGGTACGCGTTTCAGGCCGATTGTCACAAGCGCCGCATTTTCCCGGTGAAATCGGATCATTTCCGTTAAATCGATATCCGTCAGGGCATCGCCGGAGATCACCAGGAATCGATCGTCGCGAAGGCGGTCGGCGGCGTTCTTGACGCTGCCCGCGGTGCCGAGGGGCAGGTCCTCGGTGGCGTACTGGAGGCTCATGCCGAGTTCGTCGCCGTCGCCGAAATAGTTGCGCACCAACGCCGCGAGGAACTGCACCGTCACCACCGTCTCGGTGACGCCGTGCCGCTTGAGCAGGCGCAGCACGTGCTCCATGATCGGGCGGTTGACCACGGGGAGCAAGGGTTTGGGCTGGTTGGCGGTCATCGGACGCAGCCGAGTGCCCTCCCCGCCCGCCATGACGACCGCCTTCACCCGATCACTCCTTTTTGGCCGACGTTACGAGCTGCCGCACCTGTACCGCATACAGCACCCCTGCCCACCAGTAGAGGCCTGTTCCCCAGAGTGCGAACGCCCATCCGGCAATTCGGGCTACATCGGCATACCACCCAGTGTGGGATGCAAGGAAGAGGAGAGGGAAGGCATACATGAGGTTGAACATGGCGGCCTTGCCCAGGAAATGCACCTGAAGTGCCCTATAGCCGTATTTGCGGAGTACGGGGAAGCAACTCGCGACGAAGAGTTCCCGCGCCACGATCACCGCGACCAGCCACCAGGGGATGACGTCGCGCAGCAGCAGCGCGAGGATCGTGGCGCCCACATACAGCTTGTCGGCGGCCGGGTCGATGACCCGGCCGAGCTTGCTGGTCTGGTTGAACGCGCGAGCGATCTTCCCGTCGAGCCAGTCGGTGAACCCGGCCACCGCGAGGACCCCGATGGCCCACCCGTCCGCCTTGGGCCCGAGAACCAGCCAGAGGAACACGGGCACGCCGAGGAGGCGCAGAAAGCTCAGCAGGTTGGGAACCGTCCAGATCCGGTCCTCGGCGGAAGTTTCGCTCACGAGGCAGACCCTACTGCCTGGAACTCCACCACAGCGGCCCCGCCTGCGGCGGACTGCCCGGGGACCGGTCAGGTGCGCAGGAACGCGTGGACGCGGCCCAGTTCCTCGAAGCCGAGCCGGGCGTAGAACTCCTTCGGCCAGCCGGACGCGCCGGCCACCAGGAAGATCAGCTCGGCCCCCGCCGCCTCCGCCAGGAGCGCGGTGATCAGGGCGCGCGCGTATCCCCGGCCCCGGTGCTCCTCGCCGGTGAAGACGTCCTCGATCTGGGCCACGCCGCCGTGCGCGTAGAGGTCCGCCCTGGCGGCGATCCGGCCGTCCGGAGCGCGCATGCCGCGGAAGGCCACCACGTCGGCGCCGCGCAGCCGGGTCTCCACGCGGCGGACAAGGTCGTCGATCACGTGCTCCGGGGCCTGGGGCAGGCTGCGGCGCCAGTCGCGGCGCAGCACCGGCAGCAGCTCCTCCAGCTCGAGGTGCTCGGCGGCGGGCGGGTCGGCCGGGATCGCGCCGCGGAAGGCCATGACCACGTTGGTCTCGTGGTCGTAGCCGGCGGCGGCGAACGCGTCCGCCAGCGCCGTGCCCAGGCGGTCGTCGTCGACCGACACCAGCCGGTGGGCACGCTCGGCGAGGACCTCGTCCGCCGCTCGCAACAGTGCGCCGGAGGCCGGGCCGGGACCGTCACCGGCGCCGACGATCAGCTTGTTGTCGTCGTAGGAGCCCGGGTAGCGGTCGTCGAGCACCGCGAAGCCGCCGGGCACCGGGAGCGTCCGCGGCGCCCTGCGGCGGGCGAAGGCGCGCATGAAGCCGACCGCGCGGGCCAGGTCGGCCGCCGCGCCCTGTCGCGCCAGCGCGGCGGCGCGCGCGAGCTCCTCCGTCACGCCGATCGGCTTACGGGGCGGGCGCCGCGCACCGCCTGCAGGAACGCCGTGATGAGGGCCGGGTCCTTCACGCCGGGCGAGGACTCCACGCCGCTGGACACGTCGACCCCCCACGGCTCGGCGGCGGCGATCGCCTCCGTCACGTTGGCCGGGGCGAGGCCGCCGGCCAGCAGCCACCTGCCCGACGGGCGGCCGCGGATCGCGGCCCAGTCCCACGGCAGGCCGGAGCCCGCGTGGGGGGCGTCGACGAGGAGCAGGTCCTCGTCGTAGGCGCCGCACCGCAGGTCGGCCTCGGCGTCCACCGCCCTGATCAAGGCGGCTCCGAGGTCCTTGAGCGCGGTGAAGTCGCCATGCGGGTGCCTGCCGTGCAGCTGGACGGCCCGCACGCCGGAGGTCAGCGCCGCCGCCCGCACCGTGCCGGGGTCCTCGCCGCGGAACACGCCGACGGTCAGCACGTGGGCGGGGACCAGCGCGGCCAGCTCGGCGGCCCGCTCGGGCGCGATCTGCCGGGGGCTGCGGGTCATGACGAACCCGACGGCGTCGGCGCCGGCCTCGACCGCGGCGGCCACGTGCTCGGGCTCGGTCAACCCGCAGATCTTGACGTACACATCCTGGGGCACACCTGAAACCTTAGCGGCGGCGCGCGGTTGCCGGTGACCGCGCCCGGATCAGCGCCGCGGCGTCACCCTGCGGGATGATCGCCGATCCGCCGGACGGCGGACACCTGAACCTCCGGGGCCAGGGAGGCGTCAGCCGGGGCCGCGGCGTACCGGGCGGAAGGAGGCGTCCACGAGGCCGGTGCGGTGCGCCACGACCGCGGCCTGGATGCGGTTGCGCAGTCCCAGTTTCTCCATCGCGGCGGCGATGTGGGTCTTGACCGTGGTGACGCCGACGTGCAGCTCCTCGGCGATCTCCGCGTTGGACAGGCCGGTGCCGACCAGGGCCAGCACCTCCACCTCGCGTTCGGTCAGCCCCGGGGGCGGCGGCGCGGTGGCCTGCTCCTCGGCCGCCAGGAAACCGTCGACGACCCTGCGCAGCACCGACGGCGCGAGCAGTTGCTCGCCGGCCGCCGCCCGGCGCACGGCCTCCACCATGCGCTCCGGCTCGTCGTCCTTGACCAGGAAGCCGACGGCCCCGGCCCGCAGGGCGGCGTAGACGTTGGCGTCCTCGGCGAACGTGGTCAGCACCACGATCCTGCTCGCCGGGCGGGCGGCCAGCACCCGCTTGATCGCCTCGAGGCCGTCGACCCTGGGCATGCGCAGGTCCATGAGGATCACGTCGGGCACGTGGCGGTCGGCCAGGCGGACCGCCTCGGCACCGTCCTCGGCCTCGCCCACGACCTCCATGCCGCCCGCGGCCTGCAGCAGCATGCGCACGCCCGCGCGGACGAGCGCCTGGTCGTCGGCCACCAGCACGCGGATCACACGGCGCTCCCCGAGGGCAGGCGCGCAGGCAGGCTGGCGGCCAGCAGCCAGCCGCCCTCGCCGTCGGGGCCGGCGGTGAGGGTGCCGCCGAGCGCGCGCACGCGCTCGCGCATGCCGGACAGCCCGCGGCCGGAGGACGGCAGGCGTTCGATGCTGGTGGGCGGCCGGCCGTTGCGGATCTCCACCGACAGCCCCTCACCGGCGGGGGCCACGCTGACGCGGACCCGGGTGCCGGGGCCTGCGTGTTTGAGCACGTTGGTGAGTCCTTCCTGGACGATGCGGGCGGCGGAGGTGCGGGCGATGAGCGGCGCCTGGTCGGTGGCCGGGTCGAGGTCCAGGTCTACCACGAGCCCGGCGGCGGCCATGCGCTCGGCCGACTCGCGCACCACGTCGGCGGGGTTGGCCAGCAGGTGGGGCTCGTTGTCCGGCCGGGTCCCCTCGCGCATCAGGTCGAGCAGGTCCCGCAGGTCCTGCAGCACTTGATGGCCGGTCTCGCGGATGTCGTTGAGCGCGTCGGCGACGGGGCCGTCGGGCGCGGTGTAGCGGGCGGCGCCGGCCCGCAGCACCATGGCGCCGACGTGGTGGGCGACGATGTCGTGCACGTCGCGGGCGATGCGCTCGCGTTCGGCCAGCTGGTCGGCCCGCACCTGCGCGAGCGCCGCCCGGGCGGCCTCCTCGGCGCGCAGCCGGTCGGCGGCCACGGCGGACTGCCGCACGCCGAGGTAGCGGCCGATCGCGATGGGGGTGGCGACCAGCGTCATGAGCACGCCGACGCGGAACGGGGTGATGTCGGTGTCGTCGCCGACCACGGCGATCGCGGTCAGCAGGCAGCCGGCGAAGTACGCCGCCACCGTCCACGGCCAGGAGGCCACGCGCATGGCGAACACGCCGACCGCGATGAGGGTGAGGATCACGCACGTGTTGACGGCGTCGTTCAGGTAGGTGTCGGCGGACAGCAGCAGTACGCCCTGCAGGAGGAAGACCAGCCCGGGAAAGCGCCGGGCGATGCCCAGTGCCAGGCCGCCGACCACGGCCAGCAGCCCGACGACCCAGACGGGCTGCGTACCCGAATGCCAGGAGGTCCAGGTGCTGAGCACGGTGATCGCCACCCCGGCGGCCGCCAGCAGCGCGTCCGGGGTGACGTCGCGCTCCTCCAGGCGCCCGGCCGAGCTGCGCAGGTAGGCGCCCAGCACGGCGGGGAAGACCGGCAGCAGCACCGCGTACATCCACGCGTTGGCGGTGAGCGCGATGCCGGGGTCGGCGATGTTGACCGCGGTCGCGCCGATCGTGGCGGCCACGGCCACCACCGTGGCCCGCCGGCCGGACCGGAACCCGGCCACGCCGAGCGCGACGCACACGAGGATCTGCGCGCTGTTCGAGGTGAGCGATCCCAGCTGGTCGGTGACGACGAGCAGGACGGCCAGGTAGAGGGTGACCGGCACCGGCCACCGCCGGACCAGCCCCATGGGCAGGCCCGCCAGGAGCGCCATCGGGATGTTCAGCTCCGCGGGCAGAGAGTTCGTCTCGCCCGCATGGGCCGTGGTCAACAGGGCCAGAGCCACACCCGAAACGGCCAGCAGGACATCCAGCGGCACACCGCGCCAACGCATGGGCACACGGTATCCGGCCGCGATGAAGGGCCAATCCTCCCGGCGGAGGACCCCTCCTCCTCCTTGTGGCCGCAGGGACCGTCCTCAGGGGGGAGCGATTGGTCAGATCTTGGCCCTAGTTTTGTCCTATGTCTAACGGCACTGCTCTCTTTCTCGGTCAGTTCCTCCGCTCCCCTGCCATGATCGGCGCGCTGGCGCCGAGTTCCCGGCAGCTGGCCGCCGCGGTGTGCACGCCGATCCCCGAGCGTGGCGAGCCGACCGTGGTGGAGCTGGGCCCCGGCACGGGGTCGTTCACCGCGGAGATCCAGCAGCGGCTCTCCGGGCGTGGCCACCATCTGGCCGTGGAGGTCAACGGGCCGCTGGCGCGGTTGCTCACCGAGCGTTTCCCCTCCGTGGACGTGGCGCACGCGGATGCGGCGCACCTGGGCGAGCTCCTGCGGGAACGGGGATTGCGGCAGGCGGACGTGGTGGTGAGCGGGCTGCCGTGGGCGGCTTTCCCGGAAGGCCTGCAGAGGGATCTGCTGGGTGCGGTGACGGCGTCGATGTGCCAGGGAGCGGCCTTCACGACGTTCTCCTACATTCACGCCATCCCGCTCAACTCGGCGCGGCGTTTCCGTGAGCTGCTGGCCGAGCGTTTCGAAGAGGTCGTACGGGGACGCACGGTGTGGCGCAACGCTCCCCCGGCGTTCGTCTTCCACGCGCGCCGTCCCAGGCTCTGACGGAAAAAAGGGGCACCCGCGGCGGAGGAGCTCCTGCTCAACTACCTCACTGCCCCGGGTGCTCGGCCCTGCTCGCGCTTCAGCCCGGCTTGCCCATAGCCTTGCGGATCACGTCCCGGGCCCGATCCATGATGGCGACGGGCGGGCCTACGAGCAGGTTCTGCGCCGCCGTCTCGACCCCCGGGTGCGGGTGCGTGGGCGCTATGGCCTCCGCTGCCTTCACCCCGACGGCCATCGCCTGACGCTCCTTGTCGCCGGTGGCCTGCTTGAACTTGGGGAACTCTTCGTGTTCCTCGTGCTCGGCGTGCGCGACGACGGCTTTGCGCAACGTGGCGAGGTTGGTGGCGAACTGAGGATGGTCGACGCCGTCCTTCTCCATCTGCGTGAGCATGTCCTTGGCGGCGTTCTCCTCGGCCAGCCGTTCGTCGACCACCTCTTGGCCGTGGTCGAGCTTGCGGCGCGCGTACGGGTGGACGATCTCCTCCTCCGCTGTCTCGTGGACGGCCAGCAGCCGCACCAGGCTTCGGAAGGCCTCTTCTTTGTCCTCCGGGGCGGCGTTCTCGACCTCGTCGAACTGGCCTTTGATCTCCTCGTGCTGGCGTAGCAGCAGGTCGATCACATCGTTGTCCTTCATGAGCCTGCGTCTACCCGAGGCCTGGGGAAGCACACGCCCGCCCTCAGCCGAAGGACGGGGGCCGTTTCTCCCGCAGGGCGCGCACTCCCTCGGCCACGTCGGGACCGGTGAAGCCGAGGAACTCCATGGCCAGCGAGGCGTCGAAGGTCGGCCCGGCCAGCCGGAGCCAGTTGTTGAGCGAGTATTTGGTCAGCCTGATCGCCTCCTGGGAGCCTGCGGCGAGCCGGACGGCGATCTCCATGGCCTTGTCGTCCACTTGGTCGTCGTCCACGCAGAGGCTCACCAGGCCCATCCGCTCGGCTTCCTCTCCCGTGACCGGCTCGCACAGCAGCAGGTGGTATTTGGCCTTGGCCAGGCCGCACAGCAGCGGCCAGACGATCGCGGCGTGGTCGCCCGCCGCGACGCCGAGCCTGGTGTGTCCGTCGATGATGCGCGCGGTGCGGCCGGCGACGGAGATGTCGGCCAGCAGCGCGACCGCGAGCCCGGCGCCCACGGCGGGCCCCTGGATGGCGGAGACGACCGGCTTGGCGCAGTTGAGCACGTTGTAGACGATGTCGCGGGCCTCGGCGAACACGCGCAGCCTGGTGGCGTGGTCGCGGGTCATCTCCTCGATCATGGAAAGGTCGCCGCCGGCGGAGAACGCCCGGCCCTCTCCCCTGACCACGATCGCCCGCACGCTCTCGTCGCGGCCGGCGTCGCGCCAGATCTCGGCCAGCTCGCGATGCGCGGTCATGTCGACGGCATTGAGCCTGCCCGGCTCGCTGATCGTGATCCGCAGCACGCCGCCGGCCGGGGTGTCGATCGCGAGCTTGGTGTAGGCGTCGTAGGTCACCACGATTCCCTGAGCCGTCGCGCCACGTAATCACGGGCCTCGACCGCCTGGTCGAACAGGCCGGGCAGGGCGAAAAAACCGTGCAGCGCGCCGTCATACCTGCGGCTCTCGGCCGGCACGCCGGCCTGGGCCAGCCGCCGGGCGTAGGCCTCGCCCTCGTCGCGCAGCACGTCGTATTCGGCCGTCACGACGGTCGCGGGAGGCAGCCCCGCGACGTCGGGCAGCCGCAGCGGGGACAACCGCGGGTCGGCGTGATCCACGCCGTCGGCGTATTGCCGCGCGAACCATGCCATCTCCGCGGCGGGCAGGACGTAGCCCTTCGCGCATTCGGCGTAGCTGGGCGTGTCCATGGCGGCGTCCAGCACGGGGCAGACGAGAGCCTGATGCGCCAGCCGCAGCCCGGCGTCGCGGGCCTGCCAGGCCGCGACCGCCGCGAGATTGCCGCCCGCGCTCTCGCCGACCACCGCCACGCTGCCATTGCTCTGGTAGAAGGCGGGCCGGGCGAAGATGTCGCGCACGACGGTGAACGCGTCGTCGGCGGCGGCGGGGAACGGATGCTCCGGCGCCAGCCGGTAGTCGGCCGACACCACCACCGCCCCGCTGTGGACGGCCAGGAAGCGCCCGAACGCGTCGGACCGCCTGATGCTGCCGAACACCCAGCCGCCACCGTGGAAGTAGACCACCACGGGCAGCGGCCCGTCGCCCGGGTCGGCGCGGTAGATCCGGATGGGCACGCCCTCGGCCACCTCGTCGCGGACGAAGGGCAGCTTGGTGAGCGGGCCGCGGTGGAGCGCGACGCCGTCGGGCTGTGCGCGCCTCTCGTGGATCTCGGCCAGTGTGATCGCGTCGAAGTCGGTGTCCTCGTCCGGCCCGAGGGAGGCGAGGTAGTCCCGCGCCTGGGGGTGCAGCGGCATGATCGCAGCCTAGCGGGCCGCCTCCATGAACGCATCGAAGAGCCGGTTGTCCGCGCCCCGCTCCGGGTGCCACTGCACGCCCACGCCGAACCTGTGGCCCTGCAGCTCGATGCCCTCGACGATCTGGTCATCGGCCCAGGCCACGGCCAGCAGGCCGCTGCCGAGCCGCCGGACGGACTGGTGGTGCGGCGCGACGACCTCGACGTGGTCGCCGACCGCCTTGCCGAGCTTGCTGGAGACGCTGACCTGGATCGCGTGCGTGGCGCCCGGCTCGCCGTGCCGGTCGTGGTCGAGCATCTCGGGCAGCCACGGGATCAGCGTGCCGCCCTGCGCGACGTTGAGCACGTGCATGCCCCTGGCGATGGCCAGGATGGGGACGTCGGCGCGCACGGCCGCCCTGGCCAGGGCCAGCTCGAAGCGGTCGCGGTGCACCTGCGGCTCGGGGACGCGCTCGTCCTGCTCGCCGTTGTAGGAGGCGGCCGCCATCTCGACGCCGCCGGCCAGCAGCACGCCGTCGAGCCCGCGTACGTAGTCCTCGATGGCGTGGGGGCCGAGCGGCGGCAGCACCACGGGCGCACCCCCTGCCCGCGCGACCGCCTTGGCGTAGGAGGGCGGGGAGAGCACGGCCTCCCGCACCCAGTCGCTCCAGCGGGCGGCTTCGAAGTAGGCGGTGATTCCGATCAGCGGTCGGGCCATGCGATCTCCCGGAGCAGGGTGGAGTTCGTGCCGCCGCCAGCCCGTCTGCGGTGACGGCCACTTGTCCCAATCATGGCGCACAGCCTTTCCGATATGTCACCCATCCCAAAGATCCCCGGCTACCACTTGCCTCCCCCGCCACCGGATTCGTGCCTTTTCATCCGAAGACGGAAGGATGTCTCGCTGATCAGCTGGGTGAGGATCGAGGCGGTCTCCGGGTGGGTGTCGAGCAGCTCGTCCAGGCGGGCCCGCCACGCCCCGGCCTCGGCGTAGAACGCGTCGTCCTCCGCCTGCAGGCGCAGCCGGGTCTCGCACAGCTGCAGCTGATACATCAGCCCGAGGTAGTGCCCGACCGTGTCGCTGAGCCACCAGTAGGCGTCCGTGTTGGCGGCGAAGACGAAGATCCGAGCGCCTTCCCAGGCCACCCGTCTGGGGTGGAGGACTGCCATGGCCGGATCGTACGCCCGCTGGACGGTTTCCGGAACGTTTCGGGCTCTGCCCGCCGCAGGTGACATACTCCGGCGGCGCTGGGAACGCGTGCCGCCGGCGACGCAGCAGGGGGAGCTGACCGCGGCTGGCGCCGATCCAGCCTCGGCTATTCAGCCGGTATTTCGTTCTGAAGATCGATAACTAAAAGAAGGTGCCTCCGACCTGCGATGATCTGACTGCTGAGATCATGAACATCGCACAGAACGGACGCACCTTCCGGGTGAACG